>OZ257133.1:2745000-3087276 GCA_965279135.1 Croceimicrobium sp.
CAGTTCTTTGAAGCTTGCCATACTACTTTGTCGTCGCTAATCCGGCTCGGTTCCAGGCTAAAATGCCTCCGTTCATATTGTGGATATTCTTAAAGCCAAGCTCCTCCATCTTTTCGGTAGCCTTGCCACTTCGACCTCCGCTGCGGCAGTAGATTACGTACTCCTTCTCTTTGTCTAAGGCTTTAACTCTTGCTTCGAAATCCGCGTCATAAAAATTGATGAGTTCTGCTCCTTCTAAATGCCCTTCCTTATACTCTTCGGGGGTGCGGACATCTAAAACGACAACATCTTTGTTGTTCTCCAGTAGTTCTGACACAGCAGTAACTTCTAAATCGCTGCGGGCTCCTGTTTCCTGCTTTTGGGCGCAAGCTCCAAGCGTAGAAAGGACAAATAAGAAACTAAGTATTCGGTACATAATTTTAGCTTTTCAGGTTTAAGACATTGGGATATCCGCCGCCGTTGTGAACGTCTTCTACTCCATTCTGCAAGAGCCAGTTTTTGGCATTCTCACTACGTGCACCACTTCTGCAAAATACCACTACCGATCCTTCTGCAGATTTAAAACGATCCAGATTGGCTGGTACCTGATCCAAAGGAATATTTATCGCACCGGGTACACTCACTTCTGCTACTTCAGCTTCTGTGCGTACATCAACTAAAAAAGTGTTAGGGTCATTTATAAGTTCTTGCATAATTCTGAGTTTTGACTGCAAAAATAAGGCTTAGTTAATGAGCAGTCGTGATGCGCATCACACTATGATCCCAACCAGGATTTACGCAATGCTCGCTGCTCTTCGCTTGGATTCTCTAAAAGGATGATTTGATGGGTCTCTTCATACTCAATCTGCCGAGCTTTGGCTTTTAGGGTTTTGATCTTAAATCCGCCTTTCTTTTTAGGGCGAGCAATCACCATCTCAACTTCATCACCCAATTTAAGGGAGCTTTGAAAAGCATCTAATACCTCGTAGAAATTGTAAATGGTCAGGCTATCGCCATTTATGCTGATTATTTGATCCAGAACCCGCAGTCCAAGATCTTTCCCGAATTCATCAATTCCTGCCTCACCAGCGATGATAAATCTACTTTGGGATAGATCATAACTGAATTCGGATGAACCTAAACTCCAGCCTAAAGTTGCGCCGGTTTCCAAATAATCTATCCCAACATTTTGAAAAAGTCGCTCCCAAGGGAATGGCAATCCTGCTTCGAAGTGGTTAACCATAAAAGTCTCCACTTCGGGATAACTATTCTCAGCAATTATCTCAAATAGATGCTCGTCCTCGAAGAAGGTATCTGCAGGAAATATTGCCGCCAGTTTTTGCAAGAGATCGCTGAGCTTCATCTCTCCCTTGCTTAATTCAATCAAATAGAGGTCTAGAGCCATAGCGGCAATGGCCCCTCCTTCGTAAAAGTTCAGGAAATTCTCAGGGTAGATATCTAAGGTGTATCGACTCGCAGCGGTGAGAGGGATGTCCTCATACTGCTCATTGCCTAAAAACTTATTGCGCATCACTTCCAGAAATCCCTCCGGGCTATAAATCCCATCTTGAACCTGCACTAAATGACTATTGTATTCCGTAACACCTTCGTAGAGCCATAAATGTCGGCTCATTTCAGGGTCAGCGAAATTGAAGTTATGCACGTATTCTGAATGAATCCCTAAAGGAGTAATGATGTGCAAGAATTCATGGGCTACGATATCGCGAATACTTTGGCGCAGTAAATCTCCTTCCATTTCCGGCATATAAAGAACCGTAGAGCGATGGTGCTCCAGCGCTCCATATGATAGCTGGCCCTGAACATCAGTCTCGCAGTATACGAGAATGGAGTATTTATCTACGGGTAAATTCCCTCCTAAATACTTAGCACTCGCCTCAAGTACCTCTTTCACAGCAAGCATGGTCGAGTCTGCTCTCACCTTTCCATTAGGACTGTAAATGCTAAGCTCCACTATTGCACCTCCTACCAAAGTACTTACGGTATCCGGCTTGCAGTATAACATCGGATTGTCATGCAAATCAAAATAATCGGGATACTCAAACTGATCTAAAGTATCAGTTCTTAGGCCGGGCCAGGCACCCGCTCCATACATGCTTTTTGGATGCTTTATATGGACCTCAAAATCCAAATCCTTATAACCCTCGAGGTAGCCGATAAAAGCAAATTGATTTAAGAGAAAAACATCGGGACGAAGACTGCTCCCCGAAGGTGAAAAGATGTGTTTACCATCCTCTGAATCGAAACTGTCCTCAACTTGATATTCTATTTTATAGAGGGAGCTAGCATTGGAAATCTGCCAACTATTAATACCCTTTCGCTCCACCGCAAGGGTATCATTGGTGGCGGTGAGAGCTAGGAAATCTCGAATAAAGAGACCGTAATTATGGACCTTGTAGGTGCCGGGAATCACCTTGGGCATTTGAAACAAGGCCACCGAATCCTGAATCAAAGGGGTGATAATCTGTACTGGAATAGCGTCGTTCTCTAATGCTGTTAAGTCCTGGACTACAGAGTACCGATCATCGACCTGAAAGAACTGGGAAAACAGAGGAACACTTAAAAAACTAAAAACTATGATTAGCAATTGAGAGCGAAAACCCTCAATACGGGGATTACAATTCATTAAATGAGTGGATTAAAATATTCGAAGCAGAACTCTATTCGGCATCCTTGGCCTTAAACAGTTGGTAAATTTGCGAAGAGATGAGGTAAACCGCCAATGGGAAAACGATAAATGCCAATTTATTATACTCCCAGGCTTCTTTAAAGTCAAAATGAATTAAATGTTGGATGCCTCTCGTCATTCCACAGGCATAGCACTCCATATCAAAAAGAACCACAGAAACGCAAACGCTTTCTCCTTCATCGAAATGATCTGCAGGCAGAAACAACAGCAGGGCGTATCCAATAATACAAATGGAGAGTAGGCCGATTGCCTTTTGTCTGGAGCTTATGTTTAGTTTCATTTCATGATCCTTAGATATACTTCTTCGTCCACCTTCAGTTTCGCCACAAAAGGTTGTAAAAAGCCGCCATCTTTAAGTTGCCCATTTACTGTACAAGGAGGATTAGAGCCTTCTTTTTTACCTACAACTCTCAACTCTAGTTGATCTCCAACAAAGGGAATCTTAAAACGCTGCTGACGTTCTTTCACCATTAAGTTCTCAAACTCCAACTTGCCATTTACATAAACATTTACAGCATCACCATCCTCTTCATAGCTATCCCAAAGAATCAGCATTAAGGTATCCGATTCGCAATTAAACTGCATCTCCTCCTGATGGGTAAGCACTGCATTAGGATTAGCCGCCCGACGTAAATCCGAGGCGGTAGGTCTTTCTGCTTGGGCCGGAAGCTCGGTATTAGTAAGCTCCTCTGAAACTTCTGCTATGGTCTCCAGCTTTTCCAGAATCCCCGCACCAATCAAGTTGAGCGTCCCCTCAGCGCAAGCACTCCCATCAAGGAAACGACCGATAAAGGTGCCAGCCAAAACCTCTTCCTTTGATCGCGTACTTAAAACTAAGTTCTGTACCTCTATATAACAGAAGTCTCCCGGATCTGCATTGGAACGAGTACTAATGTTACTAAGCTCCTTAAAACTAAGTTCTTTACTTTCTCTATTAAATGTTCCTGCAATGCGAGATATGGTTCGATTCTCCCCAAAAAAATCGGTGATAGAAATACCATGAATCGAATCATTTGCATCAATCGTAAAATTGAGTTTAATACTAATTTTAAGATCAGAGGTAGTTTGCAAAGTGCCGATGAACTCATATCGAGTCTCCTGAGCTCGAGATTGTGACCAAGAAAAAGCAAGAAATAATGCTAAAATCGCGTGGAACTTCATCTTACAAAGATTCAATTTCTATATTTGAGGAACAACATAATAATCTAACATCTATGAAAAAGTCCTTACTACTGAGCACGCTGGTTCTGTTGCTTGTTTCAAACGTCACTTTTGCTTCCTTCCCGATTGACAAGGAAAACAAAACCACCAAAACTGAACAGATTGATGATCAACAAATTGAAAAAGCTACCATTCAGGATGCAGATGCGGTAGAAATGGACGCCTATACTCCTGCTGAGGACAGCAGTGCGGAAGAGGCTGCACCACGCATGTCTGACAAAGAAATGTGGATCACTCTTGCTCTTTGGTTCTTCCTTGGTGGATTTGCTGCTCACCGTTGGTATCGTGGCAAGCCAGTAGGTTGGAACATCCTTTTTATCCTCACTGCAGGTGGATGTGGAATCTGGGCGATTGTTGACCTGGTAAACATCCTAACTAAGAAGTTCTAAGCAAAAAGCTTAATTCAATCAAAAGCCGCAAATTGATTTTGCGGCTTTTTTTATGCTCTTAATGAAGACCTAAACTAAACTGCGCACGCTGGTGCGACGAGAGACCGCCAGAGAATGAATGGCTACAATGCCATAGCCTATTATCAATGTAAGGCAGACGGTTAAAACAATGATTATCGGATTAACCGGAGTACGGTAGGCAAAATTCTGAAGCCAACGAAGGGTAATAAAAATCGACAAGGGAGTTGCGATCACCACGCCCGCGAGTATCACTGTTACCAGCTCTTTGTAAATCAGGTTTACCATATCCCAGCTATTCGCACCCAAAACATTACGAATAGCAATCTCTTTCGTACGCAATCCGGTGGTAAATGAAGCCAGCCCTACAAAGCCCAGAATCGAAATGAAAATGGCAATAATGGTCAGGTAAAGAATTAACCTGGATTGGCGCATTTCCTCCTCGTACATTAATAGAAGGTCCTTGTTTAAAAAGGAGAATTGAAAGGGTACGTCAGGTACCATGGCCGTCCATCGACGCTCTATATCATCCAGGGCAACATAAAGTTGATCCGGCGCTACCTTAACCTGCAAGACCCGGAAGCTTTCTTCATTTAAGGTTAAAATCAAGGGAGCCATTTCATTGTGAAGGCTCTGTGCATTGAAGTTATCGCACACACCTATCACCTCAGATTCAAGGGTAGGTGCACCGGACTCATCAAATCCACTGCGGATAATTTTACCCAAGGGACGCTCCCATCCCATTTCTTCTACCAGGGCTTTATTTACTATCACCTTTCCCTTAAGGGTATCCTCCAAGTCAGATTGGCGAAAGCCACGACCGGCCAAGAGCGGAATCTCCATCGTCTCCAAATAGCCCGGACCCTCCCCGAGGAAATTGATACTGCTCCTCCTAAAAGACTCTCCGCCTTCTTCTTCCAGTTCAAATAAACTTCTAAAGGTTCCGCTGCCCGTAGTACTCGCTCCAAGTGTAACCGACTCCACAAAGGAGCTGCGATTGAAATTACTGGCTAAATCCTGAATGCGATTCATACTAGTTGTATCCTGCACATTGATCACTAACACGTGATCCGTATTAAAGCCCAAATTCCGATTCTTAATAAATTCCATTTGGCGGTACATGAAAATGGCGGTGATCACAACTGCAACTGAAACCACCACTTGGAATCCAACTAAAGCTTTCCTTGGGAAAGAATTGCGTCTTTGAATGCCCTTCTTATTGGTGAAAGCATCCAAAGGGCTAACCCGAGAAAGACTGAGCGCAGGATAGCTTCCGCTGATAAGACCTACGCATAGGGCCAAGCCAAAAGCCAATGGCAATAACTCAGGAAAAGTTGAAAAGCTTAGGCTCAAATTCTTACCGATCGCTTGATTGAAAGGGAGGATTCCGATGAGGACCTCGACCATAGCAAAAGCCAGTAGTAATGCGATTAATGACATCAAAACCGATTCACTTAAGATGAGAAGTCTGATGTCCATTTTCTCCGCCCCCAAAACCTTGCGCATGGCCGCCTCCCTAATCCGGCGTAAGCTTCTGGCAGTGGCCATATTTACGTAATTGATGATTGCCAGAATCAAAATCAGTAAGCCTATGCCCGCGAAACCATATACATAGGGAAGCTTGCCCCCGGGACGATCGTATTTGGTATTGGCATTGAAATGCAGATCGGCGATTCCTTGAAGTTGAATTCGATAAGTTCCCTGGACCGCTGTGGCTAATCCGGACATGTACTTCTCAAAAAAGGATTCGAATCCGGCCACAATCTCACCCGGCCCATGCCCATCCTTTATTTTGATAAACGTATAATGGCTCACCTGCCAAAGGCTAACCGCCAATTGCATGGAGTCGCGGTTTGTATTCGGTTCGGATATTAAAACCTGAAAATGATGGTGCGTGCTTTGGGAGAGATCGTCTATAAGTCCTGTTACCGTGTATTCATAATTACTGGTATTAATCTTTCTCCCCAAAACATCTTCGGTCCCGAAATAGCGCTCTGCAAAAGAGCGGCACATTACGATACTGCGGGGCCGGTTCAGAGCAGAATCGGGATTCCCCTGAATTAGGCCCAACTGAAACACCTTAAAGAAGTTGGAGTCGGCAATTGCTACCTGCTCCTCGTACTGCCTTAAACTATCACTGCGAAAGAAAATACTATTGTCTAGATGGAAAAGATGGGTAGCTGCTTCAATCTGGGGATAATGAGATTTCATCAAGCCGGCCAAAGCCAAACCGCTACCTCCATATACCTCTTCCGATTCCCCTAAATTGAATTCCGAGTTTACACGATAGATTTTCTCGTGTTCTGCCCAATGCTTGTCGAAAGTAAACTCACCGTGCAGGTAAAGGGCCACGATTATGGATACTGCCAATCCTATAGCCAGGCCGCCTAAATTCAAGAGACTGTAAAGGCGATTGCGATAGAGGGTTCTTAAGGCAAATGGAAGCTTAGAAAGGAGCATGCAAAACCTTTTTCTCAGAGGTCACTTCCCCATCCAACAAACGCACAATGCGCTGGGAGTAAGAGGCGTCGTGCGCGCTATGTGTCACCATCACCACCGTGGTTCCCTGATCATTCAGTCGGGCCAGCATCTCCATAATATCATTACCCTGTGCAGAATCTAAATTCCCGGTTGGCTCGTCTGCCAGGATTAAACTAGGTCTGCTTACAATTGCCCGACCTACTGCAACTCTTTGCTGCTGACCTCCTGATAATTGATAGGGGAAATAATCCCGGCGATGACCCATGGAAATCTGCTCCAAAACTTCTGAAACCCGGTCCAATCTCTCTTGTCGAGGAACCTTTAAATAGTGCATGGGCAATTCGATATTCTCCGCTACGGTCAGATCATCAATAAGATTGAAACTCTGGAATACAAATCCAATCTTCTCCTTTCGAATACGTAAACGATCCTTCTCTTTGAGAAGACTCATGTCTTGATCCTCAAAAACAAAAAGGCCTTCCTCATAAGAATCGAGAAGGCCAATGATATTAAGTAAGGTGGTTTTACCGCATCCGGATGGGCCCATAATACTTACAAACTCACCTCTTAGAACCCGAAGGTTCACATTGTTAAGCGCGCGAGTTTCAACTCCCTGGCTGCGATATATCTTGGAAATATTGTGCAGACGGATCATACCTCAAGTTTAGCACAATTAAATGAATGCTCAGAATAACTTGCTGATAAGGATACCGATCAAAAGTATTAATGCTACTAGAATCATAATAGGATAGCTAATTAGAAATAAAAACCCCGGAAATTCGATCGACTGCGGAGGATAACCGATTTAACCCTAAATTCTGCTACTTGAACTAATTATACAACCAAATTCAATATTGCAGTCCGACGCGAATTAAAAGAACGTTGCTTTACAGAGCGCCGGGGTTTTTATTCAAATTCTTACGCTTTAGTTTTCATCCCCTATTAGGCGAAGCATGTGCCAAAAACATAAGTGTCTAAAAATCAATATTTTATTATTGATGCCTAATTTTTTAGTGTTCATTTCCGAACATGATTTTGTTCATTTTCGAACATTGGCCCTACTTTCGATAAGTGAAAAAGCCCTACCATTTACTTATAGTTGATGACGATCCGGATGTCTTAACCAGCGCCCGACTCTTGCTGAAGCAACATTTTCAAAATGTAGAAACTACAGAGCAGCCATCTGATCTAAATCGCATCTTAAGTCGTAAGAATATCGATCTGGTATTGTTGGATATGAATTTCCGTAAAGGGCGAAATGATGGTGCCGAGGGATTGTATTGGCTTAAGCACATTCGGGAGCTAAGTCCCAGTACTCAGGTAGTACTCATGACCGCTTATGGAGAGGTTGAATTGGCGGTGAAAGCAATTAAAGATGGAGCCTTCGATTTTGTGCTAAAACCCTGGACTAATGAGAAACTTCTAGCCACAATCGACAATGCCTTGCAACTGGCTCGTGAAAAGCAAAAGGTAGCACAGCTGCAAAACACCAATAAGCAATGGGAAGATCAGGCCGCCTTAAGAGAAGATGATCTGATCAGCAGATCACCGGCCATGCAATCGGTAATTGAAACCATCAGGAAAGTAGCGCAAACCGATGCGAATATTCTTTTATTAGGAGAAAACGGTACTGGAAAAAGTGCCTTGGCCCTTAGTATTCATCGTATGAGTGGTCGGCAAGGAGAGTCCTTTGTAACGGTGGATTTAGGTGCCATTGCGCCCACCCTTTTTGAAAGTGAATTGTTTGGACATAAGAAAGGTGCCTTTACGGATGCTGCGGAAGATAAAGCAGGCCGCTTCGAATTGGCCAATGAAGGCAGCCTGTTTCTAGATGAAATTGGTAATCTCGATCTAAGCTTGCAATCCAAATTACTTCATGCTCTCCAATCTCAAGAAATTAGGAGAGTAGGTGATAATCAAAGTCATAAAGTGGATGTGCGCCTCATATGCGCTACCAACAGCCCTCTGCACGATTGGGTGGTAGAGCAAAAATTCCGGCAAGACCTATTGTATCGAATCAACACGGTAGAGATCACGGTTCCTCCTTTAAGGGAGCGCTTAGAAGATATCCCGCTCCTGGCCCGAAAATTCTTTGAGCGCTATACCCGCAAATATCAAAAGGAACAATTAAGCCTGAGTCTAGAGGCAATCGATGCACTCTGCGATTATCACTGGCCGGGTAATGTTAGAGAATTAGAACACAGCCTAGAGCGCGCCGTGATCCTGAGCTCAGACAACGAGGTAAAAGCAATAGACCTGCAGCTCAAGGGTGGCGCAAGTCAAAAACCCGCTGGGCTTAATCTCGAAGAAATGGAGCGTCATCTCGTATTACAGGCTTTGGATAAGAACAGAGGAAACATTTCAAAAGCAGCCAAGGACCTGGGCTTAACCCGCGCTGCATTGTATAGAAGAATGGAGAAGTATGAGCTTTAAAAGATTTTCCGTCCAAATAGCCCTAAGACTAATTCTGGTAGTCCTCAATGTAGGGCTGCTCTTCTACCTTCATTGGGAATATGATGTTGTTTTTATTCAGATTGTGCTCCTTCTGGTATTAATTGGCCAGGGCATTGAGTTCTGGTACTATCAGCATAAGCTCTTAACGGAAACCCGAAAATTCCTTGAAGCGGTGCGCTACGGGGATCTTAGCACTCGTTTTGAACTCGCTCAAAAAGGAAAATCTTTCGCTGATTTAGAACAGGATTTTAACCGGCTTTTGTCTATCATTCACGAGTCAAAAGTAAAAGGAGATCACCATGATCAGATCCTGGAATTGATTTTAGAAAACCTCAGCCTGGGTCTTATTCTGGTTGATGAACAAGGTAAAATCCTCTTAATAAATGAGCGCTGCCAGGAACTATTAGATGTACCTGCCTATGGAGATTGGAAACGATTGGCAGAAAGACTGCCTGACCTGGATCGCATATTAGGCGAGTTTGATTTCACCGGTAGGAAGCTATGGTCTAGAAAAGATGAAAGTGTATCCGAAGAGTACTACCTCGATTTAAGACACCTGCAATTAGCAGGAACCCAATATCACCTTATTAGTATTGGAACCATGCGCCATGCTCTGGAGGAAAAAGAGATGGAAGCCTGGCATCGGCTTATTCGCATCCTCGCGCATGAGGTGATGAACTCTGTTACGCCCGTGGTGAGCCTCAGTGAAACCTTGCGCAGTATGGTTCTGGATTCTGGAAAAATTAAAAAGCCAGAAGACCTAAGCACCGAAGATCTGGCCGATATGGATGAAGCTTTAAAGACCATTATCCGTCGTAGCAAGGGCATGCTGAGTTTTGTAGAGGAGTACCGTAAACTGAGTCAATTACCTGCTCCGGAAAAAACAGTGGTTTCTGTAAAAGAGCTTTTTGAAGATGTGGTGCAATTGATGCAGAAGGAAGCCGAATCTAAAAAGGTGAAGCTTAACTATCGCTTATTGCAAAATCGACTGGCGGTGAAAGCGGATAAAAAGATGATTGAACAGGTACTTATCAATTTGATTAAGAATGCTTTCCCAGCGCTAGAAGGACGCGAAAATGCTTTCGTAGAATTAAGCGCCGAATTGAAAGATTCAGGAATGGAACTCTATGTGCGCGATAATGGGGAAGGAATTGATCCGGATTTAATCTCTCAAATTTTTGTTCCCTTCTTCACCACGCGTAAAAGCGGAACGGGTATTGGCTTGAGTTTAAGCAAGAACATTATGAAAACCCATCAGGGGGACCTTAAAGTGCAAAGTGCACCAGGCGAAGGAACACTTTTCAGCCTTTGCTTTACTGAGGAGTAGTATTAATCTACCGTCCAGGATCTGTTTCCTCTGAGCAAAGTGTCAAGATCACCTGCACCCAGTCGCTCTTTCGCTGCATCCAATTGTTCAATCATTCGATCTTCATAACAGAACCGATCTTCCTGATAGAAAATCCCAAAAGCACGCGGGAATTTATCATCAAAAAAGCGGCTAAGAATATAAGCTTTGGTCGCATCGCTGGAATCGTGAATCCAAAGCTCATTAGCGGAAGCACCGTCTTCCAGGCTCACCACTTCGGGCTTAAGACCGTTTAGACGTATACCTTTTTTCCCTTGATCAAAGATTAAAGGTTGTCCTTCTTCCAGATGCAAAATATGCTGATCCTTTAGTTTCTTATCGGTGAAGTTTAGGAATGTTCCATCATTAAAGACATTGCAATTCTGGTAAATCTCAATGAAACTGGTTCCTTTATGCTCATGCGATTTCTTTAAGATTTCGCGCAAGTGTTTAGGGTCCCTGTCTATACTGCGGGCAACGAAAGTCGCATCAGCGCCCAATGCCAAAGCCAGTGGATTAAAGGGATGATCCAAACTGCCCATGGGGCTACTCTTCGTGCGCTTGCCGGTTTCCGATGTAGGAGAATACTGCCCCTTAGTTAAACCATATATCTCATTATTGAAAAGCAATACATTGAGATCTACGTTTCGACGTAGGAGATGCATCAGGTGGTTCCCTCCAATGCTTAAACCATCTCCATCCCCGGTAATCACCCAAACGCTTAAATCAGGATTAGTTGCCTTTAAGCCGGAAGCGATCGCCGGAGCCCTACCATGGATGCTGTGCATTCCATAGGTATTCATGTAATAGGGAAAACGCGAACTGCAACCGATTCCTGAAATAAACACTATGTCCTCTCTAGCAATGCCCAAATCCGGAACTACGGATTGCATCTGTTTTAAGATACTGTAATCCCCACATCCCGGGCACCATTTAACCTCCTGGTCGCTGGTAAAGTCTTTGGCCGTAAGTTTCACTTCATTCTCCATCTTTCAAGATATTTTTAATGGCCTGCAGAATTTCCTCTGCTAAGAAAGGCTTGCCCTGAATTTTATCTAAAACCTCGGCTTTTACTAAATAATGATCGCGAATAATTCTTATTAACTGACCGTCATTTAGCTCAGGAATCAAGATGCGTTTATAGCCTTTTAGTAT
This sequence comes from Croceimicrobium sp., assembly GCA_965279135.1. Lineage (GTDB taxonomy): Bacteria > Bacteroidota > Bacteroidia > Flavobacteriales > Schleiferiaceae > Croceimicrobium. The sequence goes on from OZ257133.1 coordinate 2,756,750, forward strand.
TTCTCCAAGGTCTTCCGGAAGGGGATTGATATAGCGCAAATGCAATTGAGCTACTGACTTGCCCTGAGCAAGAGCCTCAGCCACCGCTACTTTAATTGCACCCATTGTATTGCCCCAACCCAGCACTAACAAATCAGCCTTCTCAGGACCTTGTACCAAACTAGTTTTGGGATATTTCTTTGCTACCAATGCGACTTTTCGGGCCCTAATCTTCACCATGGTCTCATGGTTTTCGGGGTCGTAACTTACATTACCCGTTTCTTCCTCTTTCTCCAGACCGCCTAGTCGGTGCTCCAATCCAGGAGTGCCCGGTATGGCCCATTCTCTTACCTCCTTGTCGTCTCGCTTATAAGGAAGATAGTCGCCGCCAGCTTTACGAATAGGAGCCTCAATCTTTTCTAATTCCTTAGCGCTTGGAAACATCCACGGTTCAGAACTATTAGCCAAGTATCCATCACTTAATAGAATCACCGGAGTCATATGTTCTATTGCGATCTTAGCTGCCTCAAAGGCTGCCCAAAAACAGTCTGATGGAGAATTAGCAGCAATAACCGGAATGGGTGTTTCGCCATTTCGCCCATAAAGCGCTTGCATCAGATCACTTTGCTCGGTCTTAGTAGGTAGGCCGGTGCTCGGGCCACCACGTTGAACATTGACCACTACCAACGGAATCTCCAACATCATGGCTAATCCCAAGGCTTCCGTTTTCAAAGCCATCCCTGGTCCAGAAGTTCCGGTGGTACCTAAGGCCCCACCAAAGCTGGCGCCTATAGCAGAGCTGATTGCAGCAATCTCATCCTCGGCCTGGAAAGTTTTAACACCATAGTTTTTACGTGCCGCCAGCTCATGTAGAATATCTGAGGCGGGTGTAATAGGATAAGATCCATAGAATAGCTCGAGATCGCTTTGCATTGAGGCCGCAATCAAACCCATCGCCAAAGCTTGATTTCCTGTAACATTGCGATACTCTCCCGGAGGTAATTGGGCCTTTTCAATCCGGTAACGGGTTATGGCTTCAATTGTATCCCCATAGTTAAAACCTGCCTGCAGTGCCTTTCGGTTTGCTTCTAATACTTGAGGCTTTGATCGGAACTTCTCCTCTAGGAAATTAAGGGTAACATCCAGGTTCCGGTTGTATAAGAAGTATATAAAACCGAGTACAAACATATTTCGGGAACGATCTCGATCACGGGGTGGGATATCCACATCCTTCATGGCGTCCCGGTTCAATCGCGTTACCTCTATTTCATAGAATTGATAATCCGAAGGCTTATTCAGCAATGGATTCTCCTCATCGCTATAGCCTGCCAATCTTAAATTCTTCTTGTCGAAACCCGCCGGATCAACAATAACAACTCCCGCATTCTTAAGACTGCTAAAATTCTTTCGATAAGCTGCCGCATTCATCGCCACTAAAACATCAGGGCGACCACCCGGAGTGTGAATTTCTTCGCTTCCAAAATTTATCTGAAAACCGGAAACCCCTGAAACAGTGCCGATTGGCGCTCGAATTTCTGCAGGAAAATCAGGGAAAGTGCTTAAGTCGTTTCCTGCTAATGCCGCAGTATTCGCAAATTGGGAACCTGCGAGCTGGATACCATCACCACTGTCACCAGCAAAATGGATGGTTACTTTTCTTAAGGCCTGGGTTTCTTTCATGGAACTAAACCATGCTTACTTCAACAACCGAAGTTACTTCGGGAGCATGCTTCTTAATGGTCATCTCCACCCCACTCTTCAGGGTCATTTGATTTACACTACAACCAATACATGCGCCATGCAATTGCACTTTGGCTGTACCATCCGCTGCTAAATTGACCAATGAAATATCACCGCCATCCGATTTCAAAAAGGGGCGAATCTCTTCCAGTGCAGTATGAATACGATTTACAATATCGTCATGATTCTCCATGATACTATTTTTTTACCGCCGAACATCCGGCCATGGTAGTAATTCTGGTTACCTCAGTTGGGGGCAACTCCTCATTTCGCTTTACCAATTCTTCCACCGCCCTACGCGTGATTTTCTCAAAAGCCTCCTGAGCAATCGTTCCTTCTTGTAAAGCCGCGGGGCGTCCTACATCTCCCGCCTCACGAATACTTTGAACTATAGGTAACTCACCAAGGAAAGGAACCTGTAACTGATTGGCCAGATTTTTTACTCCATCCTTTCCAAAGATATGATACTTGTGGTCGGGAAGTTCAGGTGGCGTGAAATAGGACATATTCTCAATAAGACCCAGAACAGGCACGTTGATGTTCTCCACTTTAAACATGGCCACTCCCTTAATCGCATCAGCTAAGGCTACATTTTGAGGGGTGCTCACAATCACCGCTCCGGTAATGGGAACGGCCTGAACCGTGGAAAGATGAATGTCACCGGTTCCAGGAGGAAGATCCAGAATCATGAAATCCAATTCTCCCCAATGCGCATCTCTGAGCAATTGATTAAGGGCCTTGGAAGCCATCGGACCTCGCCAAACCACCGCTTGATCTGCTTTGGCGAAAAAGCCAATTGAAAGAATCTTAACACCATAGGACTCTACCGGGTCCATTTTACTTTGCCCATTAACATTGATCGTTCCGGGTCGAGCATTAGCCACATCGAACATGGTGGGTACTGATGGTCCGTAGATATCTGCATCTACCAAACCTACCTTGAAACCCATTTGCTTTAAGCTGATAGCCAAGTTCGAAGCAACAGTAGACTTCCCTACCCCTCCTTTACCAGAAGCAACGGCGATAATGTTCTTTACTCCCGGAAGTGCTGCGCCCCTTATGAGGTTTGCTCTTTCTTCCGCTGCTTTTGGCACTTCAATATTTACGGAAACCTTGAGCTTTTTATTCACGCGCTCGTGGATCTCTTTCATGATATCCACTTCCAGTTTCTTCTTCACATGTAAGGCAGGAGATTCGCTGATCACATCTACAATCACCTCGTCTCCAAATGCTTGAACATTCTTCACATGTCCCGCATCAACCAGGTTCGTACCTCCCTTTGTTGCGGGTATATTTTTTAAAGCTTCAATAAAGTCGCCTTTTGAATAAGCCATTCCTATGCTAAAATTTATGCAAAAATAAGGCACAGAAAGCCTCTACAATAATGATATCTATCACCTGTAGTTTTTAATAAGCACCGGTTATATTAACCGAAGAGATGCTGAAAAACCTGCTCGACTTTTGTGAACTCCAGAACCTTAATCCCTAGCTGCTTCCTATTCCACTTGCTATGCCCACTGCAGAGGATTTCTTCAAAACCCAATTTCTCCGCTTCGCTAATGCGTTGTTCTAGTCTGGGTACCGGGCGAAGCTCCCCGCTTAAACCCACCTCGGCGGCAAAACAGATTTTTGGGGAAAGAGCAATATCCTCATTTGAGCTAAGGATGGCCGCTACTACCGCTAAGTCTATGGCAGGGTCGTCAACCTTTATACCTCCGGTAATATTTAGAAATACATCCTTAGTGCCTAGTCGAAAGCCACACCTCTTCTCCAACACAGCTAAAAGCATATTTAACCTACGGGCGTCAAAACCGGTCGTACTACGTTGAGGAGTACCGTAGACTGCCGAACTGCAGAGGGCCTGAATCTCAATAAGCATAGGGCGAATCCCTTCGAGGGTCGCCGCCACGGCATTTCCACTTAGGTCCGCATCACGATCTGACAACAAGAGTTGAGAAGGGTTAACAACCGCTCGCAATCCCTCGCCATGCATCTCATAAATTCCAATTTCATGGGTGGAACCAAACCTATTCTTATGGGCTCGTAACAACCTGTAAATGTGGTGCCGATCCCCTTCAAATTGAAGTACGGTATCCACCATGTGTTCCAGAAGTTTAGGTCCGGCAATTTGACCTTCCTTGGTAATATGTCCAATTAAGAATACTGGTGTACCGGTATCCTTAGCATATTGAATTAATTCAGAAGAGCATTGTCTGATTTGAGAAACCGAACCGGGGGCAGATTCAATCAACTGAGAGTGCAGTGTCTGAATGGAATCGATAATTACAATGGCTGGCTCCTCTTTTTTGATATGTAGAAATATCTCTTGAGTTGATGTAGCAGTTAGGAGGTAACAGTCTTCATTTTTAATGCCTATCCGCCGAGCGCGCATTTGCACTTGTTGTTCACTTTCCTCACCGCTCACGTAGAGAACCTTAGCATCTATTCCTAATGCCATCTGCAGCAGCAAAGTACTTTTTCCAATCCCGGGTTCTCCCCCAACTAAACTCACCGATCCTTCCACAATTCCCCCTCCTAAGACTCGATCCAATTCAGGGTCGGCACTACCAAATCTTTCAGATCGATCAGGAATAAACTCCTTTACCGAACGAACCTTGGCTTTTGTGGAAGGTGCGCTGGGAGCCTCCGATTGCCAGGCTTTAGTTTCAGATTTAGATTCGATTAACTCTTCAACTATGGTATTCCACTCGCCGCAACGCGAGCACTGCCCCATCCACTTTGAATATCGGGAACCACAGTTTTGACAGGTGTATTCTGTTTTAGTTTTGGCCATTAAAGGGCTAAGATACGAGCCTTTAGGTCCGCTTTGAGTTTCTTGGCCTGTGTACCCTCAAATGCAAACTTAGCGGAGCTGAAAGCTTCCATACAGGCGCTTACATCATCATAAAGCACAATACCATCTACAACCTGAAGGTTAGCAATACGAAAAATAGTATCGTCCTTTGTTCCGGCAGGCAGCGCCACCACCAACTTATCCACTAAGCTCAGATAATCCAGAAGTTTATCGAGATTGGCACTGGTAAATTTCCAATGTGCATAAAAAAGAACCAGAGTCTCTTCGCCATAAATCTGCCAAGAGTTTGCCTTATGGTTCATTACGCTAACGGGTTGCTTCTTACTGCGCAGGGCTTCTCTTAGATTCATGCTTCGTTCTTTTAAGAATTCGACGGGCTCGATAAACCATCGGTAAGGCTAAGAAACCTGTAATGAGGGTCATTAGCAATTGCCCACTGTGCACTAAGGTAGCAAAGGTTAATCCATCTGCCTTATCTATTCCTAAAACACTCAATGCCAATTGTACTAAATAGTGGTAAGAACCAATACCTCCTGGTGTAGGAACAACCATACCCATTCCTCCAGCAACCATTACAAACAAACCATTACCAATACTGATATCCCTGGTTGCCGGTAATGCATAAATCACGATGTAAATCATTAAGAAATACATCACCCAAATAAAAAGGGTGTGGCCATAAAATGCCCATTTGTTTTTCACCTTGGAAAGAGATTTAAAACCCTCCTTGAAACCGGCCCACAACTCGCGCACCTTGGCAAAAAATGGCATACGCTGTATGCGCTTGCGGAAAATGAAAAACAATACTATGAAAAGCACTAGTCCTCCTAGTAAAACTAGCTTAAGATCTATTCCCGATCCGTCTCCTTCCCCTCCACCGCTAAGCGCTTGATCAAAGAATACCTGAAGGTTATCTAATTGAATAATAAAGGCCAGCAGGATTAAAAAAAGCAAAAGGATTCCATCAATTACTCTTTCCAGGACCACGGTTCCAAATAGTCGTTCGAGCGGGATATCATCTGTTTCCTTTAAAGATGTGCAGCGCATTACCTCACCAGCTCTAGGTACCAGGGCATTGGCGAAGTAGCCAATGGTGATAGCGTGAATTGCATTCCAGGGTTTGGCCTTCTTACCCAAGGGCTCGAGCAAAAGGTTCCATCTCAATCCTCTTGATATAAAAGCGGCATAACCCATTAACATCGAAAGGATCACGTAACGATAATCAGCGGAGCGAAAGTCTTCTAACATTTTGCTCCAATCCGCTGATTTAAATGCTAAGTATAAAAACAAGCCAGCAATGCCCGCAAAGAGGATATACTTCAAGATATCTTTAGCACGAGCTTTCAATAATCTACTAGTTTAAACTATTGGTCTCCTCGTTAGGGAAGATGATGTTGGGTTGAAAGCTTTTCGCTTCTTCGAATTCCATTTGAGCATAGGAGATAATTATAACGATATCTCCTTTCTGAACCCTCCGGGCAGCTGGTCCGTTCATCGTGATTTCGCCCTTACCTGCTGTACCTTTTATTACATAAGTATCCAGGCGCTCCCCATTGTTTATGTTCACAATAGTAACCTTCTCTCCGGCAATAAGCCCGGCGGCATCCATAAGGTCAGCATCGATTGTAATGCTACCTATATAGTTTAAGTCAGCACCGGTAATCTTTACGCGATGAATTTTTGATTTGAGGACTTCAACCAACATGGCTGCAAAAGTAGTTTATCACAGAGAATTATGGAACAGGAGGAAAGCTTTATAAACTAATATAAAGTTGTGTTATCAATTAATCGAACCCCCTCACAAAAGGCGGCTATAAGGATTCTCACTTCCTGATGATCCTCCCAGGATTCAACAAGTACAAGGGAATGAGCATCGGCCAACTCTACATATTCCAGCTCCAATTTGCTTTCTGCAAAATGAGTCTTAATCGCCTCCTTCAGTGATTTAGGCTCATAATCGCGATAGTTATCTGCTGCCCATTGCATTTCGCGAAAAATGATCGCCGCATCCTGCATGCCCTCTTCACTAAGCCGATAATTTCTACTACTCATCGCTAAACCGCTTGAATATCGAGCTGTAGGAACACCTATCACTTTTACTGGAAGTTGGTTTACTTCGGTCATGAGTTTAACGATCTGAACCTGCTGATAGTCCTTGTCTCCAAAATAGGCGCGTTGGGGCTTAATCATTTGGAATAAGCGTTTGACAACGGTAGCCACTCCCTGGAAATGCCCGGGGCGAAATTCTCCCTCCATTCCATGATCAATTCCACGCAAATCCAGGTATTCAGATTCTACCTTATCTCCGTAAACCTCATCAACCGATGGCAAAAACACTGCGGTCGCTCCCGCATCAGCTAAGAGCTTCAAATCCTCATCCGTGCGTCGTGGATACTTATCCAGATCTTCAGAATTATTGAATTGAGTAGGATTTACGAAAATACTTACGATGCTGGCATCGTTCTCTAATAGGGAGCGTCTTAATAGAGTGAGGTGCCCCTCATGCAAAGCACCCATGGTAGCCACAAAACCAAGGCTTTGGCCCTTAGACTGAAGTTCTTGTTGAAAACCGGCGAGTTCAGAGACTCTTTGAAACACTTGCATTTTCAGGGCATTGCAGCGGGTAAAGCTATTATTATAAATTGAGTTATTCACAAAAAAGCTATATTTTTGCAAACCTTTTCAAATTGTAGATTAAACAAGGAACATGGATAGCAAGAGAATTCTATATGTGAGTCAGGAGATTCACCCTTACCTCCCCGAAAATGAAATTTCCAAACCTTCATTGGAAATGCCGAGAAAGATGAATGAGAGCGGGCATCAGGTGAGAGTATTCATGCCGCGTTATGGTCTTATTAATGAGCGTCGTCATCAATTACACGAAGTAATTCGTTTGAGCGGTATAAACATAATTGTAAATGATGAAGATCAACCTTTGATTATTAAGGTTGCTTCTGTTCCTCAGGCGAGAATGCAGGTTTACTTTATTGACAATGATGAGTTCTTTAAGCGTAAATCAATATTCTATACAGAAGATGAAGAGTTTCATTCAGATAATGACAAAAGAGCCATCTTCTTCTGCCGCGGTGTAATTGAAACCGTTAAAAAATTGGGTTGGAGCCCAGACATCATTCATTGTCATGGTTGGATGGCTAGCTTCCTCCCACTCTATTTGAAAAAGTTCCATCATGACGATCCGATGTTTGCAGATAGCAAAACTGTATTGTCAGTATATGGCGCAACGGAAGAAAACATGAGTAAGGGATTACCCGATTATCTGTCTTTCGACGGATTGAGTGATGAAGAGGTAGCGCCTTATGCCGACGCAAATATTTCTAAGGTATATCAGGCCAATATGGCTTACTGTGACGGAGTTGCTCTTTCCGGAGGGAAACTTAGTCCGGAAATGAAAGAATACGTAGAACAAAACGTTAATCACAAGATTGATCTTACAGAAGCTGAGGAGCCGAATTCGGAAATCACCAAGCTGTACGAACAAATCATTGTTGAAGAAGAATCGCTGGCCTAATTCTGAACCAGAAATTATGACCTCAAAAATCTTAAAGCGAGCCATAGTAATTATGGCTCCTTTGTTTTTTATAAGCTGTGAAAAAGCTACTGATGATCTCGGGTTTGAGCAAATTATCGGTGGAGTTGTAGAAGCAGATTCCATGCATTTAGAACTAGTAAGCTGGACGGCTCCTATTGATAGCATTGTGGTTGCTTTAGATTATAATACTCAGCTTGCCTTAGGCGGATATAACCCGGTACGACTGGTGGGTAGAACCCAGAGCAACTATTTTGGTGTGGAAAGTGCTCAATTGGTTTCTCAGATGATCCCGGATGAATTGGATCTAAACTTTGGCACCAACCCAATAGTAGATTCTGTGAACTTCTATTTAAGGATTACGGATGCCTATGGAGATACTACGGTACCTATGAACCTTGCACTTCACGTGTTGGATCAGCAATTTGATCAGGACAGCATCTATTACAGCAGTTACTCCCCAACTTTAGGTACCGAAATTGGCCGTCTTAATGGTTACATGCCAAAGCCAAGTACTAATACCCAATTTGAAGATCAATTGGCTCCCGCGATTATTAAAATCCCGATGGACGTCTCTTATTTTCAAAACAACTTCGCCAATGTAGCAAATGGGGAGGCAGATGAGTTTGGCAGCTTCGATAGCTTCATGGAGTACTTTAAAGGTATTTCGCTTCAAGCAGAAAGTGGAGCATGTATTTTATACAGCAACCTGGCCAGTGTATATGGAGGGTTTAGGATCTATTATCACAATACCGAAGACACCACCTTTGCTGAATTCAATTTTGATCAGGACAAAAGCATAAAGCCTATAAACTTCAGTGTATTTAGCCAGGATTATCAGGGATCACCCTTAGAAATGCTGCCACAGGATTCCTTAAATGGGGAGGCCAATACTTATCTGCAGGCTATGGGTGGTGTTTGTACAGCGCTTCGCTTTAATCCTCGAAAAGTGGATAGCCTCCTAAATGCTGGTCTGGTGGTTAACCGGGCCGAAGTAGAGATTTACACCTTACCAAACAACGACGAACCCGTTGCTCCTGCTACCGGTTTAGAGTTGCGATTATTGGAAGGTAAGAGCATCGGAGACCGTATCACTGACTTCCGCGTGGAAGGCGGCGGGGGCGGAAATTTAACTCGAGGTGTCCTCCGTAATAACAAATACACCATCGACGTTCGAAGACACCTTTTTGAAGTATTGAATAGTGGAGAAAACCCTACTTTAGCACTCGTTCCGAGAGCCCGTACAAGTGCGGCAAATCGAACCATACTAAGGGGAGGAGAAGGGCTTACAGAGAAAGCCAAAGTTATTGTTTATTACACTAAACCTTAAATTTTAGCCATGTGCGGAATCGTAGGATACCTGGGAAATAAGAATGCAGTACCAGTTGTTATCAATGGACTTAAAAGACTCGAATACCGTGGATATGATAGTGCAGGAATTGCGGTATTAAACGGCGAACTCAACCTTGTAAAATGCAAAGGAAAGGTTTCAGACCTCGAGGCAAAGATCAACGGTGGAATTGGTGAGGCCAACATAGGTATTGGTCATACTCGCTGGGCTACCCACGGTGAGCCAAACGACGTTAACGCCCACCCTCACACTTCAAATAGTGGTGAGTTGGTGCTTATCCATAATGGAATTATTGAAAACTATAACTCTATTAAGGAAGCGCTGATTCAACGGGGATACTCTTTCGAATCCGAAACTGATACCGAGGTATTGGTAAACTTGATCGAGGATGTTATTAAGAGTGAAAAAACCACCCTTTCGAAAGCTGTGCGCATTGCCTTAAACCAAGTAATTGGAGCCTATGCCATTGCCGTATTTGATAAGTCGAATAAAGATCAAATAGTTGTTGCTAAAAAGGGAAGTCCTTTAGTGGTAGGTGTAGGTGATGGCGAGTTCTTCATTGCCAGCGACGCCACACCATTCTTAGAATTCACTAAGAAGGCCATTTACCTGGAGGATGATGAAATGGCGGTTATCAATCGCGGTCAGCAGATTGAAGTACTATCCATTCCGGATAACCGCAGCATTGATCCCTATATCCATCAATTGGAAATGGACCTGGCTTCTATCGAAAAAGGAGGCTATGATCATTTCATGTTGAAGGAGATCTATGAGCAGCCTCATTCTATTGAGGATACCTTAAGAGGGCGCTTATTACCCGATCAAGGTCTCATTCAAATGGACGGAGTATATCAGTTCCAAGAAAAACTGGTAAACGCTGATAGGATCCTAATCATCGGTTGTGGTACTAGTTGGCATGCTGGCTTGGTTGCTGAATACATTTTTGAAGAACTGGCCCGAATCCCGGTAGAAGTTGAATACGCTTCTGAGTTCCGCTATCGCAATCCGGTAATCACCGAGAAAGATGTGGTAATAGCCATTTCACAATCCGGTGAAACTGCCGATACGCTAGCAGCAATAAAATTGGCCAAGGAGCGCGGCGCAACCATCTTTGGAGTTTGTAATGTAGTAGGCTCCTCTATTGCGCGTGAAACACACGCCGGAGCTTATACCCATGCCGGACCAGAGATCGGAGTAGCCTCAACGAAAGCATTCACGGCTCAAGTTGCGGTTCTAAGCTTAATCGCCATTAAGATCGCCCACAAAAAGGGCCTCTTAAAAGAAAGCTACTATCACCGCCTTCTCAATGAGCTGAATGAGATTCCAGGCAAAATTGAATCGATGTTAGAAAGCGATGCTCAATCTAAGTACATCGCTGAATTATATAAGGACGCACCGAACTTCTTGTACCTCGGGAGAGGATACAATTTCCCGGTAGCCCTGGAAGGAGCCTTGAAATTAAAGGAGATTAGCTATATCCATGCGGAAGGATATCCTGCAGCTGAGATGAAACACGGTCCGATCGCCTTGATTGATGAGAACATGCCGGTTGTAGTTATTGCGCCTAAAAGTGGCCAGTACGAAAAGATCGTTTCCAATATTCAGGAAGTAAAAGCTCGTGATGGAAAGGTAATCGCAATTGTGAATGACGGTGATAGCGAAATTGCGAAAATGGCAGATCACGTAATTGAGGTAAAAGATACCATGGAGGTTTTTTCTCCACTATTGACTACCATTCCGCTACAATTGCTGTCCTACCACATTGCGGTAATGCGCGGCTGTAATGTTGATCAGCCCCGTAACCTGGCGAAGTCAGTAACGGTTGAATAAGTTTAAGATTTGAGCGAAGAACTCAAGCTTTAATGATATCTATAAAAAAGGCCTCCATCACGGAGGCCTTTTCTATTTACAAGTATTTCTTCCTTATTAAAGCTTAATGGCTAAACGAGCCATCACTCTAGGAATCCAGGCGTAAGAGGCAAGGTTCTCTTCCAATTCTGCGGCTTCCTGATCTGTATCCTCCAACATTCCTGTGGCATTAATAGCCACATCTGGTCCACCGGCATAATAGGTTCCGAATTCAAGACCAAAGCCTACGCGTTTCTTTGGCACGGCACGTCCAAAACCAAAACCAACATAAGGAGCCAAACCGCTCCAGGTAATATCTACGTCGATATCACCGATTTCCTCATTATCAATAAACAAGTCTCCATAACCTATATCATCATTCAACAGGATTAGAGTATTGGCTCGCACATTACTTAAATAGGCCAATCCGGCTACTAACTTAAAAGCGCTGTTACTGGAAGGTTGATACTCCAGAAGTACATCATAAACCGTCGAATTCAAATTCGCGTTGAGGTTTACAGATTGTCCATTAATCTCCATATCGGTATTGTAATCGTTGAATTGAAAAGCCAGGAAACCTGCCCTAATATTCAAATGGCGATTAATGTTATAAGCGTATTCCAAACCTAAGCCGGGTACACCTGCGCTAAGGGCGATTGCATGACGCTTTTGAAACATTTCATACTTGTCTACCGCAGGCTCCATAGGAGCGCTTGCTGTTGCGGTGCTATCAGTTTGCGCCGAGATAAAACCCGGTGCAAGAATGCTTAATACTAAAATATACTTGGCTAATTTCATCGTTCAGTCTTTTGTTGGTTGATTAAAATCCGATTTTGTTGCAGAGTCTTTTCGGTAAAATCACATTGTAAATTTTACCATCCTCTACTAACACATTTGATGTGTCAATTACATCAGATGCCAACTGAGCTCTGAAATCGTAGTACTTCCCATCTTCCAATTTTGTAAAAGAATGAGAGCTAACATTAGGATCGGTAAAGGTGTATAAGTGGTCGAATGGAGCGGTTCCGTTTGGATCGTGCTCACGATACAACATCACTACACCAACCGGAGGCTGAATAAATGCACCTCTACATTGTAAGGTGTAACCCAATGCTACCGATGAACCCGAATGATCTACCTCGGTCCATAGAACATTAAAGCGACCGGCATTGAATTCAGCCTGCTCACTGTAAGTATAACCCGCACCGAAATTACCGGTAGTTGAAATATTTGTCATTCCTGCAGGGCCAAAGAATACCCAACATGGATTACGCCAGAAACTGGTGCTACTGATAAAAGAACCATCTAACTTGAAAACATAGTTAATAGTGGTACCTGGTAATTGCGTAATAGTGATCAAATTACCACTAGTTACAATTGGAACATTGCTATTTGCTAATTCCGCAGCTACCACATAAAGTCCCCAATTAGACCACCAACTGTATCCGGATCGATACCAGAGTTTAATCATTTGTGATCCTGTAATCTGTGCATCAACATAGAGTAAGATGTCACTATTAGGAGGATTGGTATAACTCTGTACCACGTAATCGGCGGTAGGAAGATACTTCCAGGTCTTGGTAGTCTCATCATAATATTGCACACCTACAGTTTCTCCAGCCTGGTAGGGAGCTCCCGTTTCTGGATTTAAAAGTGCTTTGTTAATACCAATTCGTGAAGTAGCGGTTCCATTAGTCTTACCTCCTGAAAGGGCTGCAACTTCTACCCCGTCTACGTCAATACCAACATCGAATGTAGATGTAGCTACGAATAAAGTACTATCTGAATTACCCCCCGCATCTTCAACAACCTGAGTAGCACCGGTTCCTCCAGGAAGTGAAAGCTGGGCCGCTCTTGAAGTATCGGAAAGAGATAGAACATTAACATTTAGATCGGCTGAGGCACGCTTTCCTACGATTACATTACCATTTGCATCAAGAAACTTAACATCTGCAGGTATGGTAATTTCAATCGAAGAAGTACTATCAGAAGTCGCTCCTGATACCACCAACGGAGTACTTAAGGTGTTGGTATTTGGATCAACCCCTCCGGAACCAGCAGAATTATTCAAACCACTAGGAAGGCTGCTTAAATCTAAAACTTGAATTATAGAGGCCAAGTTGTACTGACCTTCTCTAACTGTGAAGTTCGCAGAGTTACCGCGATATCCGGGAGCACTTACCGTTACAGAAAATTCAATCGCCTCAGGTCCTTGTGGCTCAGACTCAGAAGGGATGATCAATTGAAGTAATCCCGCATTAAGCTCGAAATTCTTTGTCCCATCAATATTGTATACCAAGGCTGCATCACGACCGGTTATGGATACCTCCATATTGCTTGGTAGTGCGGCGCTAGGATCATTAAGATCTTCTACATTAACAATAGATACGTATCTAAAAAACGTGGGATTTACATGGACCTGAAAATCGTCCATAATTTCATCCGGAGTCGTACAGCTAAATGCTATAAGAATTAAGGCAAGAAAGGAAAAGTACTTGTTTCTCATGATTAAATGGTTAGTTGATAAAGGTAATAAAACTCATCTACTAGCTTAACAGGGCCAAGATGATCTTATTACAGATCAAAAAAAATCAATCTGCGCATTAGAAACAAGCTATTTACAGCGATTGTAGATTAATTCTTCGTAAACGTTCACGAGGTACTCTTTTCTGCGCCTGGATGGAAATTGAACCAATGAGTAAGGGCCCAAGATTTGGGCCCTTTATTTACTGCAAGTCCCTAGCAAGCTTGCAGAGCTGTATGAACTCTCTACGATAGCCCTGTTGATCTTCACCGAGATTTTCCTTAGCCAAGGCAATCACCGATTTAAGATTGGCGACGCCAGAATATTCACTTTCACGCAGTAGTAATCCATACTGTATAACTGCGGATAAAAAGGCAAAGTCGCTATCATTGCTAAACTTCTGTTTCACAGGAATAACCTGTAGCTGGCTCTTTTTAGCTAATGGTTCCTTATAACGGATTTTTAATTGAGCCAATTCATCTCCATAGGCTTGATCTTTTAGAACTTCATCCTGATAGCGCAGGGATTTTTGCTTTTTCGACCAAAGGGTGTCTTCAGAATCATCGCGCATAATAAGTTCATAAACAACAGTTACGGAATGACCTGCCCCAATATCCCCGGCATCCTTCAAATCATCATCAAAATCTTCATCGGCCAAGAGGCGGTTCTCGTATCCTAAGAGTCGATAGGCAGCAACTTTGGCGGGGTTGAATTCAATTTGAAACTTAGTATCCTTTGCTACCACATGAAAGTTTGCTCCAAGCTCCTCTGCTAAAACTTTACGTGCTTCTAAAAGACCATCGATATAGGCATAATTCCCATTTCCATGATCGGCCAAAGCCTCCATTTTAGCATCTTGGAAATTACCGGTGCCAAAGCCAAGAACACTCAGAAAAATTCCATCCTCCCGTTCTTCTTCGATCAGGCTGATCAAGTCGGCCTCTGAAGAAACGCCTACGTTGAAATCTCCATCAGTAGCTAGAATTACCCGATTGTTATGTTTAGGATTAAAGTGTTTGCGCGCCTCCTTATAAGCCCGTTTTATCCCAGCTCCCCCAGCGGTGGAGCCTCCAGCCTGAAGTCCATCAATTGCTTTAAGGATCTTACGGGAATCCGAGGCGGAGGTGGAATTTAAGACTAATCCGGTGGCAGAGGCATAAACCACAATTGCTACTCTGTCTTCCGGCTTTAAGTTCTTAACCATAATTCGCATCGCCTTTTGCAATAAAGGAAGTTTATCGTGGGAGTTCATGCTTCCACTCACATCGATTAGAAAAACCAGATTGCTAGGTGGTAATTGATCGGCTTTCATCTTCTTGGTTTGCAAGCCAATACGTAAAAGCTGATGTTTGGGGTTCCAGTCGCAGGTCCGTTGATCCAGTTTCACTGCAAAAACATCATCACCTTCAGGTTCTGGATAATCATATTGGAAGTAGTTAATAAACTCTTCTAATCTCACCGCATCAGGGTGGGGAAGATTCCCGTCTTTAAGCATCCTGCGTGCATTAGCATAGGAGGCCACATCCACGTCTGATCCAAAGGTTGAGAGGGGACTGTGAAAAGTTCCTAAAAACTCATTTTCGGGAATGCTCTTATAGTTTTCTCCGGAGTAAGCTTCTCTTGGGTCAATTTGAGGCTCGTTGGAATGTGGGGCCTCCAATCTTTCTACCTCAGTTGGTACCTGATCATAACTTTCGTATTGGGCAGGTAAACCGCCGGTAATAACTTCTGTTTGCGCAATGGCAGCCTGAGGAAGACTTACATTTCCACGCACCTTCACACCATCAATATAATAGATGGTTCCTTCCCCTCTTGTTATACGAACTTCCGTATTGCCGGTAGACCTATGGTTAACACTAACCGCTTGACTAGCAACTGAAGTAATATCCCTCAAGGGCATATTGCGAATGCTTTCTGAGGTGGTAACATTTGAACCCTTGGTCTTATCAATCAAGGGAGCAGAGTAGTAAATTTCGACTTCATTAAGCTCAGAGCTGGTAAACTCTAGTTTGAAATCCTGGAAAGTCGGTGTATTAGGCATTATTACAATACCGGTCATTTTGAGTTTTTTATAACCGATAAAGCTGACCTCCACATCATAAACCCCCGCTGCAATAGGGTTGATATTAAACTTGCCTTCAAAATCTGTGCTTGTACCTGTAACTTCGTTTCCAAGTGTATCCATAAGGGTAACATTGGCAAAGGGCACACATTCATTGTTCTCGCTCTCGGTAACCGTACCTCGTAAGGATCCCGGCCTTTGTTGGGCTGACAATGAAAAAACAGTGATTAGAAAAAGAAATAAAACAAAAGGAGTGTAGCGTTTCATAGGGTTAAATTTTCGGTTTTGTCCTCCAGGCTTTCCAGAGGTACTCCTTTCTGCAGAAATCTAAATACGCGTTATTTTATAGACTATAAAAGGTCAAAATGGTTGTTTCATTTAATGAAAAAAATCTAAATAAAAAGGTCTAATAATCCACAGACTATTAGACCTTTACACTACATGAAAACTAAACATTTTTACGAAAAACTCCCGACGGCCGCCATTTGGGTCCGTGCACTGGCGCCGCTCTGCCAGGCTATGGCTGCTCCAGGAGTTTAAGGCTGCGAAGCAATAAATCAGTGGAGCCCCGTCGGGAGCAGTTTAATCAGGCATGCTTATATTTTAATCCTTTTAACGAATTAAAAGCTATAGTATTATTGGGTCGACCTCCGCTTTTAATACTTTCACTTGTTTCCGTTTTAAACCTCTAGATAGAGACTTCTTTGCCGTTCTTGATTTCGGAATCAATTCATCCGAATCAAAATCTGGTTTTAAACGGTTTTCCTCTTCATTGAAGGCTGATTGGCTTGCAGATCTACCCGGGCTTTTTAATTCCCAAAAATCGTATTGATCTTTGGAAACTTGAGCTGGTAATGGAAGAGGCTTCTTGATAGATGCTGTTTCCGTTTTTAAGGGATCACATTTAGAAACAATCTGCACCTTGGTATAAGCCAATTCATAATCAACTTCCGGAATCGGGTTCCTAAGCAGTATTGGGTTTAAATACCCGCTTGTGCTTCGAGGCCCGCTTTGAGCTGTTGCGGTATAGCCAATGATCAAAAGAAGAAATATAAAAGGAGTGCTCCGTTTCATTGGATAACATTTGGTTCTGGTCCACCGGTTTTTCCGATGGCACTCCTTTCTGCAGAAAAGAAAATTGCGCGTCTATTATTAAAGACTTCGATTTCCCCTCATAGTTGCTTCTTCTTGCTAAAAAAATTAGGTTTCCCTGGAATAGAGATGCTGGATCTTCTCCAGCCTTAAATGAAGTGATTTTAGTTCTTCCACCACTTCCTGATGATTCGCCTCGACAATTGGAAAAAGGGATTGATCAATGAAAAGGTGTTCCGAACCCACTTCCAGTTCAGAGGGCTTCTCAGCATCCAGCCTGTTCTGTTGATGAACTAAATAGTCTTCCAATTTACTGTAGCGCTCATCCCAAAACTTTCGCACCAAAGGGTGAGGAGATTTATAGTGATATTCAAATCGCTCCTTCTGATAGGTTTTCAGTTTTAATTGATGAACCTGAGAATTATGCTTCAAGCGAATCTGAAACTGGGCATCTGTACGTTCTGCAGCCAGTCGTGAAACGAGTTTAAACTCCCCATCATAAAGGTTTAATACAGGTACATCACTACTCTGTAAGCGATTGTAATCCTTAACCTGAAGATACTTTCCATTAAAGGCCTCACCATTGCGCATTATCTCGTAATACTCTTCTTCAATGGGCCGCAAAACTTCTTCGCTCTTTGCGACACGTAATCTAACCTCAGCTTCTACTTCCTCCTGGAAGTCATGAATCTCCCTCCTAAGCATGGGTAAACCCACCGATAAACTATAACCGTGTTTCCGAATAGTTTCGGCGAGTATCTCCTGGACAATATCCACCTGCGAGGGTTGATTCCAAAGAGCGTGACTCATTAGAAAACAATCCATCAAATCAACCTTCTCTCGATCATTCAAAAAGGCGGATGTTCGAAGCAAACGCACAATTTTCTTCCACCGACGGTCAAAAACCCGAATATGCTGAAAGGAATCTTCCTGCTTTTGGTTGTATTCCAATAGCTTTTCCCTGATAATCTGAATTACGCTCAAGACTTCGTCTTCAATGCGAACAGCGTCAATATGGGATTGCCAATCCTCTAACTCTGCAGTCTCTATTTTATGCTCCTCCTTAACCGGATCTTCATACATCTCCCCGGTGTCCGTAATCATATCCAGGAAACCCTTATTGCTGCGGATTTCCTGCAAGTGATAGCGTAAGAGGAGCCGATCATATAAAGGACCGAAATTCTCTCCATCAGGTGGAAGTTCATTACTAGCGGTGATCAGGCCTTTTAAGTCTACTCTTGTTTCCTGTTCACCATTGCGGTAGACTTTCTCATTAATAATGGTGAGAAGTGCGTTTTGAATACTAGAGCTAGATTTCCAGATTTCGTCAAGAAAGACAATATTGGCTCCAGGCATATACTGCTCGGTCTTTCGCTCGTATTTGTCTTCTTCCTTAAGTTTCTTAATTGATATCGGGCCGAATACCTCTTCAGGAGTTGAAAAACGAGTCATTAGGTATTCGAAGGACTTGGCATCCCGAAAAGCATATTTCAATCTCCGAGCCACCATACTTTTACCAACTCCCGGTGGGCCTAAAAGAAATAGGCTTTCGCCAGATATCGCTGCTAGTAAGGCCAGTTTGATTACCTCATCTCTTTCGTACAATCCACGCGATAAATCGCTCAGGAGGTTTTTAATCTTCTCGCTTCGATGCATATAGCCTAAACCCAGTAAAAGCTAGGGTGTTCACTGCCGTGGTGGATTATTACAGTGTTGATAGAAACCTGGCCAATTCACGATGGTTCCGCATCATCTCCATACCTTCCTTATGACTTAAGAAATGATAGCCGAGCTTACGATTTTGTCGAGCTATCCGGTACATTAAAATCCCATGACGAATGATTTCCTTCCAGGCAAATAACAAACTGTGCTTTGGGTCATAAATATGAGTTGGCTCACTGCCAGCCCCATTAATTTCAATCACCTTCAGGTTTTCTCCAGCCATCAGGCTCTCCCAATCACGATACAGAATATCTAAACGTCCGTAATAAAAACCGTCTACGGGTTTACATATCTCTTTCACCTTCGCCTCCAATTTGTCGCTAACCGCTTCACTGCGATCCTGAAAGAGCGCTCCCCGAGTATGGCTGCCAATGGGCACCAGAATTTTAAACTCTCCCTTGTCGAGAATCCGTTCAAATTCCTGTTCCGGGATTTCCTTTTTTAGCCGTTTGTATTGCAATCGGCATCTAGGATTGGCATCTATCAATTCCATTAAGCTACTTACCTCATCCCCAGTTACAGATAAGAACTCCTTTGATACCATACCGGTTATACGAGGCTCTTTTTCATTGGGTAACTTAACATAGAAGATTCCTACCTCATGTTTATATGGAATATACTCCTGTAAGAGGAAAGGCCATTGTTGCTTAGCGACTTGCTCCTTTAATGCGGCTGAGTCATGCACCAAGTTTACGCCGAGCCCTTTAAAGCCAATGTCGGGTTTTAATATGATTGGGAAACTCAGACCTCGTTCAGTCATTCTACGCTCTAAGCCAAATCGATTTAAACGGTCTTTAGTATTTACGTAGAGGGTATTGGGATAGGAACCCTTGGGCATCTTCCCGTAAATCTCCATTTTAGAATCCATGGTTAATCCGCCGTAAGGCAAACCAGGGTTAATGGCATTAAAAAAGAAGAGGGATCGATTGCGAAACGACCAGATCAACCAGATCGGGAAGAGCGGATAGTAAATCACACTCTCGGTCCAGAATTCCCATCTCCGGATTCGATATAGTGTATTACGAATATTTCTCTCCCAATTCCTCATTACAGGTTAAAGCTTTGAATACTTAAAACAGTCGCAGCGCGGAGACTAACCTTACAGGCTTTAATTACCAGACCTCCGTTTTTTTATAACCATCCAACTTATGTAAATGGCCAAAACAAGATAAGCCAAGGCAAGGCCGATGTTTATGAGATCTCGCCAGAACGAGTCATCAAGTACCAAACTTTCCCCCAAAAGTATGAATAAAGCAAGAGCTAAGAAGGTACCTAAGGCTACCCCAAATACGTAAAACCAGGGAATGCTGATACTCGATCCAAACCAGTTACGCGCCTGCAAAGTCTTATTCCAGGCTGCCCAGTATGGAAACTGCAAGGGGTTTGAAGCGCTTAAGACCAGACCCAATAAAAAAGAAGATCTAAACTCCGGTAACACAGGCAAGGGAACATCTTTTTGGTCTAAAACCTTGATGCCACTGGAGTACGACAAATACAGTAAGAGTATAAGACTTATCGGGAGTAACCAGGACCAGGTCTGATTGCTTATACTCAGTTTTCGCATCCCGATGAACATGAACACGACCACTATAAGCTCGATAAGACAAACCGCCAAAGCAAAGCTTAAAGCCTCCATTTGGCCCTTTTCTACGGCAATACTAAAAGCGGTAATATTTAAAGCCCCAAGAGGTAAACTCCCTAGCAAGCTTACGATGAAACCCAAGAGAAACATTCCCCCAATAGTACCTTTTAGCGCCTCAAATTTCATGATTACGGTCTACGGTGTCTCAGGTGGGAATATGTCCGAATCCTTATCCAAAAGCTCAATCTCTTCCAGGTTAACCGCCAGATAGTTCCAGGTTCCACGGATAGTAAGCTGACCTTTAAGTCGAGCCGCCTGAGCAATATAAGGGATGATCTCTCGATGAACGGGACGACCGTTTTGGTCTGTGATTAAATAGTGTCGCTCCTGTTCTTCAATTCTTTCTACCAGGACCGGTGGAATACCGCCGGAAATACACAAGGCTGCGCAAGAACGATGAATCTTCCCATAACCGGGTTTCATTACACCGAAGTAACATTTGGGGTCTACAATTTCACCTTCCACAGTGCGCTCTCCTAGAAAATTGGGGAATTCATCAGTTACAATTTTATCGCTTAACAGCTTGATGTCTTGCTCTTCACTGATCTGCAAAAAACTGCCTCCATTATAGTAGATCAGGTTACCTTTCACTTCCATCCTTCGACCTGCGAGGGACTTCCCAGGTTCTCTAAAAGCTTCCAGATATTTTTGTGAACCAAACTTGCCAAAGCCTAAAAGAACTACATCCTTCACTTTACCCTCCCCCAGTGAAAGTCGCAATAATGGATAGGGATTTTCGTAATAAACTCCTGAAATGGTGCTGGGAGAGGCGAAATCAAATCTACTGTCGACTGCCTGAGCTTGATTAAAGACAAATACCAGGGCGCTTAATAAAGTGGCGGCAATAGCGCCTATCACAAATCTTCTTAAGATACGCTTGGTCTTTGGACCAGCACCTTCTCCATATCCTACATAGAACTCATTGCTCATCACCAGACGATTTAGATTTAATTTCCAGAGCGGGGATGTGGGTGCCTTCAGATTTTGCCTCCGCCTTTAAGAAAAGCTGATCTCCCGATAACTTCAGTTCATAAGTGGCAAGTTTTTCTTTAAAGGGAGGAGGTGATTGCCCATTTTCGGGCAAGTATTGGTATCCATGCCAGGGACAGGTAATACAGCCGTCAATTATCTTTCCCTCTTCAAGAGGCCCTCCTTGATGTTTACATCTGCTATGAACGGCAGAAAACTTATTTCCATCCCTGAAAACAGCAACTCTACTCCCACCAAAGCTTATTGAAACCGCTTCTTTATCTGGGATTTCCTGCCAGGAGCCAATATTCAACCATCCATCTTCCGCTAATTTGGTCCTTGACCGCTCTAATCGAGCTTCCTTTATTGCCGCTAGAAGGTGGCTAGAAAGCACCAGGATAAAACCAAAACCCATCCAAAGGAGCGTGAGGGAATTACGTTCTTGCTGTAAAGTCCCTAATAGCACATGAGCCAGGATGAGCACATATGCAAAGTAAACCAGCATGTGGAGGGCCTTCCATACTTTGGCGTTTAAATTGGAGAGAAAGAAATCATGGCTGGTAGTCGCCATTAAGCCCAGAATGAGCAAGGCAAAAAACCCTAAAACCTGAAATGGGAATTGCAATAAACTGCCAAACTCAGGATTGGAAGTAAACAATGCCCAAATAGGGTTTAACTCCCCCAAGGCATGATACTGAAAGATGGAAATGCCACCATGCACTAAAGCGATGAGAAACATGCTAACTCCGAAATGCCTTCGATTATAAAGGAGGGGTAGGAAAGCAGGATTTAGGCGGGCCAGCGGTCCTATTAAAAGTATTATGTGCAACATAAGCAGGGCCAAACTTCCGAAGGCCCGAATTAAGACTGTTTCAGCCGTCTTCTCGTTATCCAAACTTAGGCTTAGGCCAAAAAATAGCAAGAGATAGGACAAAACTCCTATTACAATCCAGCGATCATAAATTCGCTTAGCCCTATTCCATTGAACGTAGGTATAACTTAAGGCCATATTTCAAGTTTCTCTTTTCGCAACATCTGTTGGTTGATTGGATCTTTCAGGAAAAGCGAATCGGGATCGAAGTCAAGTTCGATGTTATACTGCCGGTAAGGCTCGATACTCTGTTCCCATGCGATATTACCCTGCTTATCAGAAACCTGAAGCAAATGAGCGTTCGCTGTAGGAAGATGCTTAGGCAAAATGACCAGGAACTCCCCTTCACCGGCTGACATTACCTGATACAATAATTCTGATTCCTCTTCGGCCTGGCTGATTGGATTTAGCTGTGAAGATGAAACTGGATCTTTTAGTCCCTGCCAGGCCAATACTGGAATTAGGATAGCTATGACAAGCCAGGTCAGGCCGTGAATAATCCTTTGGCTTTTATTCATGTTTCCGGAATTTCTTAAGTATAAAAAATGGCCATGTAAACACTACCCCTGGAAATAATAAAAACCGCACGCCAAACCTGGAGTTTTTAAGATGGTCATCTACCCTAGCAGCATCTATTAAAATAAAGAACAAACCGTATAATAGACCTAAACCAAAATAGATACTTAAGGTACTGATAATGATCTCCTGGACCCACATGTTAAACCAAATTTACATCCGTTTCTACCTCTAAGAGTGCAGGACCGTCGGCCTCCAACCAAGCTTGCATGGCCGTATCCAAATCTTCGCCTATCCTGATCTTAAGGCCCCAAGCTCCGGCCGAAGTGGCAAAGGCGGCAAAATCAGCATTGGTTAGACTTGTCTGCCAAACCTCAAGTTCATCGGCTCTCTGCTCCTTGGAAATCTTTCCAAGCTCATTATTATTCAAGACTAAAACCTTTACCGGCATTTGATACTTTACCAAAGTGGTGATTTCAGCTAGATATTGGGACAAGCCTCCATCACCGGCCACGGCAATCACTGGTCGGCTATCCCCCACGGCAGCCCAGGCACCCATTGAAGCAGGAAGAGCAAAACCAATTGACCCCAAATATCCCGACATTAGAAAATCGTGATTCTTTGGCTCAAAGTATCGGCCAAAGGAATAAGCATTATTTCCCACATCAACACACATCACGGCATTTTCAGGGGCTAATCGATTAAGTGCATCAAACACAGCTATAGAACTATGTCCGCGGTTTGAGTTTTCAAGCAAGCGTTTTTGCTTTTCCGCTGACCAAATAGACCACCTTGTTGCGACCTCTTGTTTCATGTCCACAGCCTGGTGACCAGGACCCAATTGTTCCTTAAAAACTTCTATAGTTCGAGAAACCTCACCAAAAACAGCCACATCGATCGGATGAAACTTACTTAGCGCTAAGGGATCATAATCCACCTGGATAATAGGCTTCTTAGGCGTGATTCCGGTATGATTGGAAAATGAAGCCCCAAAGACGATGAGCAAATCTGATTCATTCATAAACCACGATGCAATAGGTGTTCCGGAGCGACCCAACACACCTAGGCCTAAAGGATGATTATCCGCAATTAATCCTTTACCCTTAAAAGTAGTAGCCACGGGAGCACCAATAAATTCTGCGAATGAGACAACCGCATTCCGATGAAAACGAGCACCATGACCCATAATAATCACCGGACGTTTAGCTTTTCTAATTCGGGCCACTGCCGCTTCTGCAACTTCTTTTGGAGGAGCAATTTCCAAACTCGCTATTCGGCCCTGTGGGCCCTGAGCTTTTGCACCTTCCGGTGCCTGAACTTCTTGCACTTCATCCGGAAAGGTAAGATGCGATACATCGCGGTTTAAAATGGCTTGTTTAACCGCTAAGCTCATAAGCTCCGCATGCTTGCTATCATTTTGAACACGGTGGTTAAATGCTGCCACACTATGAAAGGCTTGTACAAGATCAACTTCCTGAAAATTGCCGGTTCCGATAACCTGTGTAGCAACTTGGCCGGTAAGTGCTAAAAGCGGTGCGCGATCTACCTTGGCATCCCACATACCGGTAAACATATTTGTTGCTCCCGGTCCGGCAATGGAGAAACATGCTGCTGGCTTTCCGGTAAGCTTTCCATAAGCGGAGGCCGCAAAAGAAGCTGCTCCTTCATGTCTAATCGCAATGTAACGGAGGTCCCCCTTTTCTTCGGCACGTCGCATGGCGTCTGCAAAACCTAGATTAGAGTGCCCAACCATGCCAAAAACGCGGTTTACTCCCCAGTTCACCATGGTCTGCACCATAAGGTCTGAAACAGTGCTTTGATGCGCGGGTTCAGGTTCAATCCCCACAAAGATGGAATCACCTTCTTCTTTTACCGGGAAGGACTCCACTCCATCATCAAAACCAGGGGCCTTACCGGTTTGAGGATCGTAATCCCAACCATGCCAGGGACAGCGTAACAGTCCATTTTCAATAGATCCTTCTCCTAGCGGTCCGCCTTGATGTGGGCATCGATTATCAAGCGCTGAAAACCTGCCCTTATAATGGGTTAAACAAATTCCTTTGCGACCAGCGGTCACACTTTTAACCCGTCCATCCGGTAAATCTGATTTTCGATCTAAGACCTTATGCCAAACTACCTTCTTTGTTTCTTCCATGCTTTGGTAAACTTTATATAGGAACCTTTGAACCAATGAATGTGCGCTTCAACCAGAAAGACCACAATGAAATTGGTTGCCCTTAAAAGTATCGAATAGACTTGAAAATCCTTACAGCCTTTTCCCCTTGAATTTGAAAGCTTTCAGTCTTCTCAGAAATCGGAAAATGGGTAGTTTTAAGAAAAAAATAGATGAACCCAAAAGATGTAATCCTTCGATGGATCTCAGCTTTTAACCGACAAGATGCCAAAGCCTTAAGCGAATTCTACGCTGAGAAAGCGATAAATCATCAAGTAAATCAAGATCCGGTAGTTGGGAAAAATGCCATCAGGCAGATGTTTGAATCTGAATTTGCCGAAGCCAACATGACTTGTCTGGTGGAAAATATATTTGAAGATGGAGAATGGCTTATCCTTGAATGGAAGGACCCTTTAGGATTAAGAGGTTGTGGCTTTTTTCAAATTAAAAATGAGCTTATCCATTTCCAGAGAGGTTATTGGGATCGATTGAGTTTCTTGAGAATGCACAAGCTGCCGATACCCAAACATTAAGCTATGCTAAAGAAGGTTTTTAAAGGACTCCTCTATTTATTGGTATTACTGGTTTTAACGATCGGAATCTTATGGTTTTGGCCGGTAAACCCGGTTCAGGTTGATGATCGGCTCAGCAGCATACAAGCCTATTCGGATACTCTAGTCTCGACCCAATTTGATCTTGAGGTTTTGGTTGAGGATATCGGACCTGATAAGAGCCTTTTGGAGCCATTTGAAAAGGCAGCCGCTCTGGCTATACTTCAATATCCGCAGTTAGCTAAGGCCAAAATCGAAATCGTAGAATCTAAGACCAGCGCTCCCCTTGAATCGAATTTTAAATGGAGTACCTTTTTCAATTCCAAATCCAATCGGATATACCGAATTCACATTAATACGGCAGAGAATACTGAATTTGATCCCGTCTTGATGCATAATCTGCCTTTCAATGCCCAAGTGGGTATACTGGCACATGAGCTAGGACATATCGCTTACTATCACAAAAGGACCGCTTGGGAAATTCTTGCTTTTGGAGTTAAATATTTCCTTGATTCTGATTTTCGAGCCCAGCACGAGCAAAGCACCGATCTTATGCCCGTCTACCAAGGAATGGGCTGGCAGATTTACGACTATGCTTTTTACGTTCGGAATTCCCCGGCATCCAAGCCTCTTTATGAAGAATTTGGGAAGGAGTTCGTGGACAAATACTATCTCACTCCCGATCGAATTTTGGAAGTAATGCAGGACCATCCTCTTTATTCGAATCAAATTCCATAAAAAAAGCCACCCTAAAAGGTGGCTTAGAAAATGTTCTTCAATTTGAACTAGCAGAATTCATCGAATGCAGCAGTAAGGTTCTGCGCAATCATCTCCGCCTGACGTCCTTCAATGTGATGACGCTCAATCATATGAACCAGCTTACCATCTTTAAAGAGGGCAATACTTGGAGATGAAGGAGGAAACGGTGCCATAAGGGCACGTGCTGTATTTACTGCTTCTACATCATTACCGGCAAAAGCGGTAATCATTCTGTCCGGAGTTCTTTCATGCTTCGTAGCCATTTTAACCGCCGGACGAGCATTGGCAGCGGCGCAACCACAAACTGAATTAATAACCACCATGGTGGTACCGTCAGCCTTAATGCTTTGCTCTACTTCTGCGGAGCTGCGAGTTTCCATAATGCCAGCATCGGTTAAATCAGCACGCATGGGTGCGATAATATCTTCAGGGTACATAGTTCACGTTTTAATGAAGGGCAAAATTACGAACAAAAAAAACCCGACCATCAAGTCGGGCTTGGAGATAAGTATTGTCTATATATCAGATAAACAAATGTAGATTCTGAGCCGATTGATCTCGGTCAAAGTCTTCCACAGCTTGCTTTAACATCCTCTTTTTGCGATTGCTTAATATGGTTATGGAAAAGGCCTTACTAACCTCCTTTCCAAGTCGGTTTACATAGGTTACTACCAGTTTATCACGAAAGCCACTGTAGTCAATTTTCAGGTTGGTAATGTTGCGGCGTGGAACAGCCAATGTTTTACCAAACAAAGTACTCAAGGCCAAATGAGAACGGAAAATAATCTTGTCATTCTTTAAGTTCATCGCAAACATCGGATAACCAACATAGGCGTAGAATGCGATCAGGGAGAAAAGAATAAATGAGGTTAAGTAGCCATTTACTTTTAATCCTCCTAGAAACTCAGGAATGAAATAAAGAATTAAATCCAGCACCACTAATACAAGCAAACCCAGTGGGGCTAGTTGAAGGGTTTTTCGGATTTGTAAATTCGTTATTACCATGGTTTTAAAAGCTTTATACTACTAATACGTAAAAATTGCGGTTTTGGTTTAACCAAAAGTCAAGCCAATTTCATTTTTTTCGCTTGGCCTGAAAAAAATCCTGCAATAGACTTGCACTTTCATTACGTAAAATCCCTCCAACCAGTTGGGTTTTAGGATGCAAGCTTCCGCCAAACTCCGAAAAACCTCTTTTAGGATCCTCAGCGCCATAAACAACCTTGGTAATTTGACTCCAGAAGAGCGCTCCTGCACACATGCTGCATGGCTCAAGAGTAACATATAGGGTGCAATCTCTAAGGTATTTGCCACCTAAATAATTTGCAGCCGCAGTGATCGCTAACATCTCGGCATGGGCCGTAACGTCGTTTAAACGTTCGGTCATATTATGCCCCTTTCCTATGATCTTGCCCTTGCTAACAACAACGGCCCCCACAGGAATCTCATCTTCCTCATAGGCCTCTTGGGCAAGCTCTAGAGCTTTCCGCATAAAGTACTCGTCATCAAACGGTTCAATCATCCGCAACTTTTAGCTTCCAAAAATAGGGATGCCCCTTTGATATTGTAATTTTGCCGGCTAAAATCACGACAATGTATCGATCTCATAATTGCGGTGCGCTAAATGCTGAACACCTTGGTCAATCTGTCTCATTAAGTGGCTGGGTTCAAAGAGTGCGTAATCTGGGAGGAATGACCTTTATCGATCTGCGCGATCGATATGGCATCACGCAATTGGCGTTCAATGAAGGTTGGGATCAAGACCTATTGGATAAAGCCAGAAAACTGGGACGAGAATATGTGATTCAGATTAAGGGCGAGGTACTGGAAAGGGAGAGTAAAAACCCGCAAATGCCCACGGGAGATATCGAGATAAAGGTGATGGAACTTCGAGTTCTTAATGCCTCCCTAACACCACCGTTTACAATCGAAAATGAAACTGACGGTGGTGAGGAATTACGAATGAAGTATCGTTATCTGGACCTCCGACGTGGACCTGTTCAGAAAAACATTCGCTTACGTCATCAAGTGGCGCAGGCTGTTCGTACTTATCTTAATTCTTGTGATTTTCTTGAAATTGAAACACCATATCTAATTAAATCTACTCCGGAAGGAGCTCGTGATTTCGTCGTTCCTTCAAGGATGAATGAGGGTCAGTTTTATGCTTTACCTCAATCACCACAGACCTTTAAGCAATTGCTAATGGTTTCAGGTTATGATCGCTACTATCAAATTGTACGTTGCTTTCGCGATGAAGATTTACGCGCAGATCGTCAACCGGAGTTTACTCAGATAGATTGCGAACTGGCATTCGTAGAGCAAGAAGACGTCTTACAGCAATTTGAAGGTCTTATTCGTCATTTGCTAAAAGAGATTAAAGGGGTCGAAGTAAATGAGGTACCACGCATTAGTTATTCAGATGCCATGAGACGATACGGAAATGACAAACCGGATATTCGTTTTGGAATGGAACTGAATGAGCTTAATGGTTTAGTTCAAGGTAAAGGATTTAAGGTATTTGATGATGCTGAACTGATTGTTGGAATATCCGTACCCGGAGCGGCTTCTTATAGCCGCAAGCAATTAGATGCTTTGACCAACTGGGTGAAACGACCTCAGATTGGGATGCAAGGCTTGATTTATTCGAAGTACAATGAGGATGGCAGCTATAAATCATCAGTAGATAAGTTTTTTGATGCAGAGGCCCAGGGCCAATGGCATCAGTTAGCAGGGAGCAATTCCGGTGATCTCCTATTGATTTTGGCAGGAAGAGAGAACCAATGCCGAAAAGCTATGAGTGAATTGCGACTTTATATGGCAGAAGAGCTAGGTCTCAGAAAGCCTAATGAATACGCTCCACTTTGGGTATTAGATTTCCCCCTATTGGAATGGGATGAAGAAAGTGGCCGTTACCACGCGATGCATCACCCCTTCACTTCGCCTAAACCGGAAGACTTGCATCTATTAGATACTGATCCGGGAAAAGTGCGTGCTAACGCTTATGATATGGTACTTAACGGAAATGAAATTGGAGGGGGTTCAATCCGAATTCACGATCGTGAAGTTCAAAGTCGAATGTTTGAAGTGCTTGGGTTTAGTGAGGAAGAGGCAAAAGCACAATTTGGCTTCCTGATGGATGCATTCGAATACGGCGCTCCCCCGCATGGAGGTATCGCCTTCGGTTTCGATCGATTAGTAGCACTGCTAGGTGGCTCGGAAACCATTCGAGACTTTATTGCTTTCCCTAAGAACAATGCCGGACGTGATTTAATGATCGATAGCCCTGCTAACATCAGTCAGGAACAACTGAGCGAGCTAGGTATTGATTTGAGCAGCCCCAAGGCATAATGGCCAAAAAACCACAAAGCCTTCTGGCTAGATTCTTATTCTGGCGTGCCAAGAATATCCCTCAGAATAGGTTTATACTTATTCTGAGTGTTGTAGTAGGTCTAATCGCCGGCTTGGTGGCAGTTTTACTGAAAAACTCCACCCATTTCCTGCAGGGGCTGGTGCGGTCGGAATATTTGAATCAGTACTTCAATCTTTACTATTTCGCATTCCCACTAATTGGTATTGGAGTCGCCCTCCTTGTAAAACGTTGGATTAAAAAACCAGTAGGAGAAGGAATTCCATCCACGCTCTTTTCTATTTCTAGGAGGAGCGGTTTCTTGCGACCTTATAAAATGTACGCTTCGGTAATCACCTCCGCATTTACAGTCGGCTTTGGAGGATCAGTAGGTTTGGAAGGACCAACGGTAAGTACTGGTTCGGCGATCGGGAGTAATCTGGGACGGATGATGCATTTAAACTTCCGTCAGCGGATTCTAATGATCGGTTGTGCCACGGCAGGTGCTATCGCCTCCATCTTTAATGCTCCCATTGCTGCAATCATTTTCACTATAGAAATTTTCAGCCTCGATCTTACCCTTGCCTCCTTAGTTCCTCTTTTGTTAGCTTCCCTTTCCGGAGCTGTAACTTCCATTTTTATTGAAGGAGGAGGTTCATTGTTTGAGCACTCTGTTTTAGACCCCTTTAGGGTTGAGGATTTACCCTGGTACGCTTTACTTGGAATTCTAACTGCTCTTACATCGGTTTACTTCAATAAGGTCTATTTCTTTTTTGATGATTTTTTTACCAAAATAGAAAGCAGATGGAAGAAGTTACTTTTTGGTGGTCTTGCTCTTGGATTGAGTATCTGGCTAATTCCACCTCTATACGGTGAAGGTTACGAAACCATTAATGCCCTCCTGAACGGTGATGTACATTCTGTGGTAAAGGATAGTATCATCTTTCAAAAATATGAAGGGCCCCACATCATCATTTCTCTGCTGATTGGCTTGGTGCTTTTTAAAATATTTGCCGCTGTATTTACAATTGGTGCGGGAGGTGTAGGAGGTATTTTCGCCCCTTCCCTATTTGTTGGCTCCGCCCTAGGTTTTGTTTTTGCCTTTGTCGTTATTGAGTTTGGAATAGATGATATAAATACCACCAATTTCGCATTGGTTGGCATGGCCGGCTTAATGGCAGGAGTTCTACATGCACCTTTAACCGCAATCTTTATGATTGCAGAAATTACCTCTGGTTACGACCTATTCCTACCCTTAATGACGGTCTCGACAATCTCCTACATCGTTACCCGAAAGATGATGCCTTTCTCGATCTACAATATGCAATTGGCAAAACGAGGAGATTTAATCACTCATAATAAAGACCAGGCAATCCTCACGCTATTAAACTTAAAGAAGGTGATCGAAAACGACTTCAAGAAGGTATCTCCTGAAATGAATCTGGGAGAACTGATTGAAGTCGTGAGCAAATCAAGAAGAAATCTTTTTCCAGTAATAGATGCAGAGGACTCCTTAGTAGGGGTCTTGACTTTGGATGATTTCCGTGGGATTATGTTCGAGCAAGAACGTTATGAAAACACCTTCGTTTCCGAATTAATGAGTAGCCCTCCCGCTTTGATTCAGCACGAAGAAAACATGAACGAGGTGATGAAAAAATTTCAATCTACGGGTGCCTGGAATCTTCCCGTAGTTGAAGATGGGAAATACATTGGCTTCGTTAGCAAGAGCAAGCTCTTCTCCGTGTACCGCCGGAAGCTAATGGAGTTTGGTTAGCATCTAAAGCCGCTTGATCCTCCCGACCTATTGACTATCAACCTCTTAAAGGGAGTCGGTCTTTTCTTCACCAAACGTTTTGCTCCATACTGCGTTTAATTGAAAGAACGCGAATATGAATGCTGATTATATTCGCATTCTTTAAAACCGGTTTTACCCAAAATGACACCAATGAAAAAGACTGTTGTAAGTCTCGCAATCACCTTTGGTATTGCAGGCTTTATTTACCTGGGATGGAAAGCTGTCGAACCGAAACCAGTAGATAAACATGCTGCTTATGGGGAATTCTTAGCCAATCACCCCTATAATCAAAAACCCAATATCGAAGCTTGGCAAAATATGCCTAAGTCAGACCGTCCGGACTTAGCTGGACAACAGAACTTCATTATGACTATGGATCCCGCATTGGGATACCCAACTCCGGAAAAACTTAGAGATGCACGTGCTCGGATCGAAGCTTCTCACAATGCGTTTCTACAAAAGATGGCAACAGATAGTTCCAGTCTTCCGGATCTAATTTGGGAAGAACGCGGACCTTACGATGTAGGTGGTCGAACCAGAGCAATAATGTACGACCCCAACGATATCACTTATAGTAAAGTTTGGGCCGGGGGAGTTAGTGGCGGACTTTGGTATAACAATGATATCCGAGATGCAAATAGTCCCTGGGTGCCGGTTGATGATTTCTGGCAAACGATCGGGGTTAGCTGCATCACTTCTGACCCTACTAATCCGCAAATCTTCTATGTGGGAACGGGGGAAGGTATAGGTTCACTTTCAAGCACTCGCGGTCAGGGAGTATGGAAAACCACTGATGGAGGATTGAACTGGTCCCAATTGCCAAATTCAATTGATTTTGATGCAGTTCGAGACATTGCGGTTAGGAATGAGAACGGAAATGGTGTTCTATATGTAGCGGTACGCGATGCCAACTACAGTGGTTTTGAGCCTACTTCCGGGACGCACGAAGGTTTGTATCGATCTATTGATGGTGGCGCAACCTTTACTCAGGTAATGAATAATGTTCCAGGTAACAGTTACCACTGGGCTATTGGTGATATTGAGATTGGTGCAGATAATCGTTTGTGGCTTGGAACCGTAAATTCAATAAACACTAATGGCTCTCGAGGTGGAGGGGACATTCTATACAGTGATGATGGAACTAATTTCACCAGGGTAAGAAATACTACCGGAGAAAGAGTAGATCTTGCCGTTGCCCCTAGTAATCCGGCCTTTATTTATGCTTTGGTGGAAAAGAACGGTATTATTTTCCGCATGCTTCGCAGTGTGGATTCTGGAGCCACCTGGACAAATATGGCTTTCCCTGATGATGACGATCCTGGGATACCCTCACATGATTTTACACGTGGCCAGGCTTGGTATGATCTCATCGTTCAGGTCGACCCCAATGATGAAAGCACCTTATTCGTTGGTGGAATTAATTTACACCGAAGCCAGGATACAGGCACGAGCTGGCAAAAAATGAGTCAATGGTATGGAGGCACTCAATACCCCTACGTTCATGCTGACCAGCATCAAATAATTTTTAGGCCTGGCAGTTCAACCGAAGCCCTCTTTGGGCATGATGGAGGAGTTTCAATTTCCTTGAATCTTACCGCTAATGCCCCAAATTTCAGCAATCGCAATGCAGCTTACAATACAACGCAGTTTTATGCCGGAGCAATCTCTCCCTCAACAGGCTCAAATCAAATGTCAGCCGGGTCCCAGGATAATGGCACTCAAAGATTTAGTCAAAGTGGATTAGGTTTTACTGATCGAGCTACTGGCGGCGATGGTGGCTACTGTTTCATAGATCAGATCAATCCAAACTTTTGGATAACCAGTGTTGTGTACAATAACTACTACCGATCATTCAACTTTGGCAATAGCTTTGGCAATACGTTCATCCGGAATAGTGATGGCCGCTTTATTAACCCAGCGGCATACGACTCAAATTTGGAAATCCTCTATTCCTGCAAGAGTTCCTTTCAAATCTATCGCTACACCTCAGTTAAAAGTCAGGTGAATGAAGAGGTAATTCGAATTGTAGGGCTACGCGCTCAACCTAGCCATATTCGGGTTAGTCCTTATGTTGATGATACCACTACCATATGGGTAGCTAGTGGAGCAGGTGTGATTTTCCGAATTGACAGCGCCGATGCTGCCGGCAACGAAATTCTAACTGAAATTACCGGATCGAATTTCCCTGCAGGTTATATCTCTTGTATTGAAGTAGGTGATAGTGAAGATGAATTGATCGCTACTTTCTCCAATTATGGTATACCATCCGTATTCTACACCAATGACGGCGGTCAGAGCTGGGTAGACAAAGAAGGTGATTTACCGGATATGCCAGTACGTTGGGTGTTACGAAACCCCAGAGACAAAAACAATGTAATCTTAGCCACGGAACTAGGGGTATGGGAAACACATAACTTTATGGATGCGACGCCAAATTGGAATCCAGCTAACAGTGGCTTAGCGAATGTAAGGATAGATATGCTCCAGCTAAGAGAGAGCGACTACACCATAATGGCGGCTACGCACGGAAGAGGTGTTTATACCTCACAATTTCAGGGTGGATTGGATTTAGAAGAAGCCCAGAGTTTAAAATCTGAA
The DNA here is from genome assembly GCA_965279135.1 of Croceimicrobium sp. GTDB lineage: Bacteria > Bacteroidota > Bacteroidia > Flavobacteriales > Schleiferiaceae > Croceimicrobium. Next base: position 2,790,650 of record OZ257133.1, read on the forward strand.
ATTCAACTTTCCGTTTATCCAAATCCTATTGCAAGCCAATTCCAAATGGACTTTGACCAGGAAGGAATATGGGAATTACAACTATTTGACCTTCAAGGGAAATTAGTGTGGCAAGACCGTTGGTCGGATGAAGCTAAAGACCGAAACTATCAAATTGGGCATTTGGCAAAAGGGCAATATCTTTTGAACATCCGCAAAGGTTCAACCGTCCTCAAGGAGCAATTATTATTGAAGTAATCCCAGACCGGATATAAAGAGCTTTTTCAGATAGTTGCTAGTCATATTCTGACTGTGTGTAGGCTATCGTTTTACAGAATATGTGAACCAGGTTTACAGCAAGACGAAAAAGGAAATTGTTCCTTTGGGATAAGCTGGAAGAAGATGAATTCGCAAGAAATCTGCAAAAGGATACGAAGTGTTCGGGAAATTCGCCATATCAAGCAATCAGAAATGGCAGAGCACCTTGGTTTAAGCCAAAGCTCTTATGCTAAAATTGAAAACGGGGCCACTAAGCTTTCCTTAGATCGCTTTTTACAAATTGCCAAATACCTGGATACAGACCCCGATTTCTATTTCCGCGAAATCCCGAAACCTGCATCCAAAAAGTTCAAACCCTACAAACAAGAGTGGGATCCACGAAAATCACAATGGGAAGAACACCTCAGCCATCACTTATATGTTGTGGCCAAGCAAAACGAAGAGCTTGTTGAGCTTTTAGATGGAATAAACCCCCGTAGCGCCTAAGCTTCTACACTAAGATTCTGAAAGAGACTTTCGAAAATTAAACGCCCATCTTCATTACCTAAGTTGGCATCTGAAGCTCGCTCAGGATGAGGCATCATTCCAAATACATTCTTTGTGGCATTGCAAACCCCAGCAATATTGTCCAAAGAACCATTGACATTCGCAGAGGCATCAATACTGCCATCCGCATTGGCGTATCTAAAAATTACCTGGTCATTAGCCAATATTTCCTGATGTGTTTGATCGTCTGCATGATAACGACCCTCTCCATGAGCTACAGGAATTTTATACACGCGATCCGGACTTAGAGAGGCACTAATCGCAGCTGAATTAGAAGAAGCTTTCAAATAAACATTCTTGCAAATGAAGTTATGGCTGGTATTGTGAAGCAATGTACCGGGAAGTAATCCGCTTTCGCATAGTACCTGAAAGCCATTACATACGCCTAAAACAAAACCTCCATTATTAGCAAACTCTATCACCTGCTCCATGATGGGAGAAAATCTAGCAATAGCTCCGCTCCTTAAATAATCTCCATATGAAAAGCCACCAGGGAGCACCACCATTTCTACAGACTGCAGATCATGACTTTTATGCCATAATTCTAGCACCTCATGACCCATCTTCTGAAGAGTATAAATCATGTCTTGATCGCAATTACTACCTGGAAATATTACCACTCCGATTTTCATGCTTCTCATTTTAGAGCTGCAAAAATACGAAGGATAATTTCACTCTGGATTATTGATCAAAGCCTTTAATTGTTTCTGAGCTTGTAAATCCGCATAATTCCAGGAGGCATAACCTTCCCGTCCTTGTTTACTTAAAAAACTCTCACTAAGCTCATCGAGTCTTTTTTGAAAATCGGCGATATCTGAGTAGTAAATCCAACGTTCTTCATTTCCGTTATGCGCATTTATCTGGGCTTCGATTCGATCAAGATTGGCATAAAGATCAGGATAGACCCTAGGGTGCAAGCGCAGATAATTATCAACGTCAATTTCATTTATCCTTCCATGCTGCAAATTGTATCGCGCAATGCTTCCATCCCAGTCCCAGACGCTCATCGCTCCAAGCAGGAGCATGACAAACAAGGATACATTGCGAAAAACATAAGCATGACTGCGCTGCTCTCCAACCTTTTTATATAATAAGACCAGACCAAACAAGACAATGCTAATGATGGTGATTACGATTATCCGCCCGTTTGCTAAACCATGAAAGTCAATATAGTAGTATGTCCGAAGTAAAACAGAAATAGCAAGAATCGCATTTTGTATAATCCAAATCCTGCTTAACAGTTTCAGCACTCGATTCTTAGGATAAAAGTTCAGATTGTAACGAAAGTAGTAGAAGACAACTGTTGCAGCCAATATGAGGGTAGCGATCAGATACGCCACCCCTTCATGCAAAAACTCTTTTAAACTGAAGCCTTTAGGCATTTCAAAACCGAACCAATACCATCGAATATCAATCAGGTTAACGATTAGGAGCAAGATGTTTAAGGAGCTGAAGACCATTAATGCCATTCGATATTCTCTACGTAAGGCCACAATACGAAAGCTTCTTTTAAAACCCCGTTTCCGTCCGCGTTTCAGAAAATCACCAGCCCGAAAGCTTAAAGGCCATGATTTGTTGCGCAATAGGACGGAGCGAACTAAGGTCAACCCAAGCAAAAGGAACCAAAACAATTCCCAGGAGAAGTCTTTGAAAAGTCGGGTTAAAAACGTGGTGAAACCATTACTCCAATCTTTGAAAATTGGATTCCCCGCCCGAAATAGTGCGAAAAACACTAAAAAAATCACCAATGGAAGAATCACCAATCGCAATACGGAATAAGCACCACCTACCGGTCCTTTAGCTCCGACTGCCATTCCGGGTAGAAGAGGTTGACGCACATTGAAAATGCGAATGAAGCCATGCACAAAGTGTTCACTTACACTGAGTTTGGGACCCCAGATAAAACTGAGGTATGCCACATTTATCAAAATAAAGCTAGTAATGCTCAAAGCTGAGTTTAGATAAATCAGTCCAAAAGCACTGAGCAGAAAAGCCAGAACGTAAGACCATTCGCCCTCCCTAAGACGAAATTGTTCTTGAAATATTCTGGAGCTTAAATGAAGTAAAAGTGCAAACCCTATCAGGTTGAAGCCAAAACCTTCTCGCCAGAAAAAGAGATAGAATAACAGCCATAGAAATAAAAAAATCGCGTTCCTCATTTAGTTGAATTTGAAGTGGAAACGCGATTTAGTCAAGTAAATTTTCTACGAACTCATTTAAGAGACCCTTTTTATGGAACAACCCAGTTCCCGAGTGTCTTTCGGATCAATCTCTTTTCCCCCTCCAAGGGCTTCAAGGGCTTTTTGTAAATACTGTTCTTCAGCTTCCTTAGAGCGGTTCTCATACTTGTCGTTTATACTTCCGCGATAAACCAATTTCATATCACCATCAAAAAGGAAAACATGTGGAGTAGTGCGGGCTCCAAATGCATCTGCAAGTTTGTGATTAGCATCTACTAAGTAAGGCATATTATAACCTGCTTCCTTAGCATGTGCCTGCATCTCCTTCATACTATCATCTCCTTCCCTTTTACGCTCGTTGCTATTTATAAGGACCATTCCGATTTTCTCCCTATCCGCCATTTTCTTCAACCCAGGATACTGATCTTCCCAGCCTAAAACAAAAGGGCAGGTATTACAACTAAAAATGACAAGTAGTCCATTGTCCTGCTTTAAATCATCAAGACTGTAAGATTCTCCGCTTATATCTTCCATTTTGTAATCCGCCATAGGAGCATCCGAACCAAAAGGAAGCAATGGGCGATCCCCTTTAAAGGAAGACAAAGCAAATACACTAAGTACGGTGAGTAAAAGAGGCCAATTTTTCATATCGAGGGTTTTACATTTCGAATCCCAAAATAAGGATTCTGGTTTGAGATTAAAATTGAAAAAGCAACCGTGGGAGGTCAGGATTGTTCCATGAACTATAAACACAGACTCTATTCCGATTCAACAGTATTGAGTAATAATATCACTTCAAAACCAAAATTACTGTTCTTTAAATTGAGCTTGCCTTCCATTTGTAGAACTAGTTCCCTCACCATCATTAATCCTAAACCTGTTCCCTGTTCTCCCCGATATCCCTTGGAACTTGCAACAGAAACTCCTTCGTTTAGTCGTTTAAGCTTTTTAGGGTTGCTTATTCCTTCTCCATCATCCGCTACTGAAATGCATACCACTCCTTTAGCAAACTCTTTAACCTTAATGCGAATCTCACGGCTACAAAACTTGATTGCATTCTGAATAAGATTATCAAAAATGATTTCAAGAATCTTCGATGAAGCCATCACATAAAACTCCTGCTGGATGCTGGTCTCTAAACGAATCTTATAAACTTCCATTTCGGACTGTTTTCGGCTTATAACCTTTGCCAAAGATTCACTTATCGACTTTTTCTGTAACCTATCTGAATAGGTTTCGGCCTTAATCCAATCCAGTATGCTATTAGCGGTATCGTAGGCAGACTTCGAACTGGTACTTAGCAATTCGGCCTCTGAGATTTGAGGCACTTTCTTATAGATACTTGAGGCAATATCTGACATGAATCGCAGAGGTCCTCTTATATCATGGGAGAAGACTTGAATCATTCGATTACGCATTAGGATCTCGCTTTCAAGTTTCTCCCTCGAATACTCTAACTCATCGACCGTATTAAGCAGGGAAACATTCTTGCTTGCTAAATCCGCAGTTCGTTCCCGGATAATTTCACCTAGCTTCTTTTTTTGAGCATTATTTCGCAACTGTTGCACCCATACTATCAAACTAACCATAATGATTAGGCCGACCAGTACTAAAACATAAAACAGGCTGGTTTCATGAAACCTTGGTCCAACCGAAAAATTTATTAAGGTTTGAAATCGCAGTTCTGAAGAGGCTCCAGGTCTAAATAGTTCAAGGCTATATTCCTCCGAGCTTGGTAATCGATCAAAGCTTATTCCTTTCTCAAAATCAACAGGATACCATTCTTCGCTTATTTCCGGAATTCGATAAAAAACCATCGCATTTTTAGGATCTCCATAAAATGCATTCTCAAGCCTAAGATTGATTCTCTCAAACCGTGGATCCAATGGCACTCGGAAGTCTAACAAAGAATCTCTTTCATTATAGGTGATGTTATCGATAAATATAAAAGGCTGAGGCCTGGTTAGATCCTCCTTAAAGTCTGGTCTCAAAACACTTATGCAAGCGAGATTAGGCATCACGAGTGATCCAGACTCCATTTCTAAAAACCTACCATTATTAAACTCCAGATAGTCCAGACCCTCTCTCGATCCGAAGGCATAAAACTGAAATCTAGGAAGCTCACCTCTAAGGAAGCTCAGGAGAGCCTCTTTATCACTTAGAAATAGTCCCTGATTGGTAGTCCAGAGTAACTGCTCGCCTAATTCCAGGGTTGAATGTGCAGCCTTGAAAGCCGGGTAATCGCTCAATTCTAGTTTTTCCCAAGCTTGATTCTCTCTTCGATAAAACAAACCATGTCCGTAGGTTGTAATCAACTCATATTCTTTAAGTTTAAAACAGCTTCGAATTTCAAATTCCTCAGTTTCGGAAACCCTTACCAACTCATATTTCCCAGAGTTGAGATAGTATTTCAGATAACTGGATTTATAGCCATAAGGCATCCATAGAACAGAATCCCCTAGATTGAATATCCTTGATGGAAAGCTTACCTCCCTCAAGTCTTCATCAGACAAGGGAGTTACTAACTTCAACCCATTCTTGGTCCATTTACAAAACCCTCTGTTTGAAACAAATAGATATAGACTAGTATCAACACGTATTCCGCAGCGTGGAAAGGCTGTATCCCATGAAAAATCAGCCTTAACAGGATTGGTCCGGTAGGTTTCCAAGTCGAGTTCGTATAACTCGGGTCGGTATTGTTTCCTAACCAGTACTTTCTTGTTTGGATTGGATTCAGCGTAAATAATGGAGTTGAAACTCCTGTACAAATCACCGCAGTCTAATCCCTCTTTGGTAAAAAGAGCTCCCTTATTCGTTAATACTGAGTCTTTGCCAATTTCCGCTAGATTTTCATTGCTTAATCCAATGGCGCAACTTCCTTCATTAAAAACTTGAGTTAGGACCTTGGGGCTTAGAATCAACAAGCCATTCCTGCGAGTACCTAGAAAAAGTTCAGAAGAGTAATGGGATTTTTGGATTACTGAATATTGATAATTAGGTAAATCCTTTGCAATTAGCTTAAGGGTTAAGCTCCCCGGGAATTCAACGTCTAATTGATAGAGTTTCCCGTGTCTGAATAAGTAGGCAAGAGTATCACTAGCCTTCCATAAAAATGAGTGTTCGTTGCTTTGTTCCCTCCATGACTCATCGGTTTTAAGCAGGCTTGAATATCCCAGGGTATCTATACTAGTACCCACCAAGCTTAGAACTATACCGTTGGGTTCAATTACAAATGTCGAGCCTGATAAAGAGAAAGTATGGTGAAGAGAATAAGGTGTCCTGGAAAGGGCTAGTCTCTTAGGCTCTTCAGCCTCATGGTAATAGTAAAGACATGAATTAAACTCTAATGAGTCCTGAAGGTAGTCGTGATAAAGCTCCTCGGGGCTGGGCATGTAAAAAAAAGGAACCGGCATCTCTTGAAAACCAAAGTCCTTATAGGGAACTACAATACCGTGATGGCCCCAGGTATAGTCCTTAAGGGGTTCAAAGGTATCCAATGTCCTTTCATCATCGCTTAACCTTACCTTCCATACATTGGTATGACCAGCACCTCTAATAAGCACCTCACCTCCTGGAAATCTATGAAAGCCTAAGGCTCGATCAAAAAACAACTTAGGTTCATTTTCCGAGGTGAAAACGACAATGTTTCGACCAGAATAGCGCACTAGCCCCTGCTGGGTTGCAATCCATAATAAACCCTCAGGGCTTAGGTGTAAATCTGAAATATCATTCTGAAGTAAGCCATTCTTGCCGTTAAGAAACCTCATGTGATATTCGGGGGGATTAGAAATTGTATCTATTACTAATTTCTGAGCGGAAAGGTTAAGGGTAAAGAGGTAAAGAAGAAACAGCCTGGTTAAAATGTTTAGACAAATGGCCTTTGAAGGAATAAGATACATGAGGGTAATTGTGATCTAAATTTAAGCCTTTGAGCACTAAGACATCTGATAATAAAAGACTTGAAATCTTGCTAATAGGGACAAAAGGGCTAAATATTTATATCAGCGTCGGATGGTTCGTAACTATTTCGTCCAGCTCATCTTGGGTTAAAGAGAATTGAAAAAAACCAGGTTCCGAAGAACCTGGCTTCCTGAACTAGCCAATTGGCTTAGGATTGACCTTGACACTAGAAGATTAAAATGAAAAGCAAGCCTATTGACTAATTCACCCACACGCGCCGGCTGAAACGAAAACCGGAGCCTGAAGAAGTTACCTCGAGGATATAAAAGGAATTGCAAAGCTGAGAAGGAAGCAACAATTCAGACTGTTGTCCAGAATTTAAGTCTGGTGCATGGTGCCAATGCAATTTCCCACTTAAATCGAGCAGTCTGAATTGATAACTTCCGGCTAGGTTGGCTTTGATGTAAACTTTCCTTCCTATTGCTTCCTGCCAAATCTCTAGTTCATCTGTACTTTCTGAAACTATTTGATCGCCATCGCTCATTCCAGCAAGTCCTATATGCAGCAGAAACCTTTGCACCATTGAAGTATCGTGACTAAATACATAAGCTCCAGAATTAAGGTCATGCATTTTTTGCTTTAAAAGGTCCTCCAAATGAACTTCATAAAAGTTCTGCAGATAATCGAGGTTGAGTGAAATCTCAAACTGATTGCCGTGATCAGCTGTTTTATAACCAATGTTTATGGTTTTTCTATACAAGTAACCCGGACCATAATCGATGGCGTTGTTCGCTAATACTTGTCCCTGATGCTCTGAAAAAATACTTGGTTTATTGGGATGATTAAAAATCTTGTGTGCATCCCAATTGGGATCAAAACCATCCGTTGCACCATTTATAAAGGCAAGTAAGGTGTAATCCAAACTGGTGCTATCAGCAATAGCTTTTGTTTCTAAAATCAGCCTTTCAAAACCATGCTGCGTTTTATAAAAGGTAGGGGCTGAACTGCTTACAAAGGCACTGGTGGATAAATCCCAATTATGAGTTTGGGGCCCGCTTCCCAGGCCAGATTTCTGTTGAACCCAGAAACCCTGTAAGGGAGCTATATTATGATCCTCAATACCGGCTGGGCTATAGGCGATATAGGAGCCTTGATTTAAATCCCAAGTATAAAAGGCATCATTAATGGTGGAGCTGGAAGTGCTTTGCAGCATTAATTCCTTAAAATCCAAAGCACAATTAAAAGGGTTTCCAATAAGATTCCAGCCCTCTTGTTGGAGAGGGTCAGTGAACTGGTTCCATACCGGATTTGCTGTATAATTAGTGTTAAAGCTTGCAGTACTGGAAGGAACCCCTGACAATTCAAGAATATAGGGTCCCGGTGAACTTTGAACACCCACATCGAAGGCTCCGTTAGCTCCGTAATAGACCGCATATCCCTCTCCTAAATCTAAATTCTCAGTACCATTCGGAATGTTAGTCCATTGCCCAAGGGATGCATCCCAAGAATACATATTCTGGACGTTGGGGTCTTTATCAGATCCTACCAAACCAAACTGAGAAGCCTGAATGTTATCAAAAGGGCTGGTGAAATTATGCCAACCATCACCACTGAAATACTGTTGCTGTTTGACTACCCCGGCACCGGAAAAAGAAAGAAATTTAAGCTGACTATAACCTGTTTGATCCGCCTGCAGAAACACCGCTGTATTGTTCAAAGAATTATTGGTGAGCATGCCAGTAATCTCTAGGGCATCGCCTGGATCCAGAAGTATCTGAGCCTGATCTTTCAATTCCAGACTGGCTATGGATTCAACATTCTGGTTAGCTAAGGTTAAACTGGCGGACTCCTGTAAGGTAAAACTTGAATTTACATCTAGTTGCAGGTTTTGCGAGTTTAAAACCGTATTCTCAAGAATGAGATGTCCCGATGCATTATGTAAAAGCCCCCCTGATCCATCCGAGCTAATCTCCACTGGAGAAGAACTAACTAAAACCGAGTTGTTCCCCATGTAAAGCGTTGTCTGTTCGGCTATGTAAAGCTGCCCATGAACTTCCATTCCATTGAAAATGAGGAAGTAGAGCATAGCGCTCGTCAAAATGTTCTTCATGGAGGTACTGACTTTAAGTTTGATCATTTTTAACAACTGCAATTACCGAAGTGCTTAGCAACCATTGAAATCAGATAAGGCATCCCATGTACACTTACAAGAGCATTTAAGCACCAAACTGAATACTCGATGCCCAGAACTAGAGGTCTTGTTCAACTAGGATGATCATAGTTCCATAAAAGCTTTGAGCTTATTTAAGCTGGATAATTCTTTTTCTAAGGTGCCATCTTGATTAATGATGAAATAGGATGGGGTTGCCCTCACTTTCCAATCCCTTGCAATGGAACCTTCCCATGACCCTAAATCAGTCGTTGTGTAAAATGGCACCTGGGCTGCTAAATTTGTGAAAGCCGCGATCGTTGAATCCAAGGAAACCAGCACCACCTTGAATCCTCGGGCCTTCAGGGTGGGGTAAAACTCAATTAATTGAGGTAGTTGCAACTTGCATTGAAAGCAGGAAGAGCTTGCGAAAACTAACAGCACAGGACTTTCTAATTTATACAGGCTTTCAGGTCGGTGTTGCCCAGGAAAATAGCTGTGCTTATTGAACTCAATATCAGGTACTCTGGTACCTGGGATAATAACCTTGAGTTCAGCAACTTGAAGCATATCATTAGCGCATAATTCGAAAGTTTCCATTTTTTCCGCAAGTCTGTGCTTTAAAGTGGTAGCCCCAATCTGATCAAAGGAATTTCTGAGATAGACTGCCACGGAATAAAGCTTTTCAAAATCATAGGAATAATATTCAAGTACTTCAGAACTAAACTGCCACATGCCATCTTGATTGAAAGAATCCTCCGTTCGACCCAATTGCCTTGCGTACAATCCCGGAAGTAAACCGCTATACCAAAGGTTATCCCCTGAAATTCCCTTTATACTTTGAAATTCGACTTCAAGTATTGGTAGAATGTATAATTCTACATAATCATGTAAAAAGGAGCCCTCATCAAAGGGGTTAAGCTTGCAAATACGCTCAATCATAAGTGCGCGCTCATTTTGATAGAACCTTAAGCTTTTCTTGGAGCGTGTCTTTCCAATTTCCCTAGATTGATATTGCTTGATGAGGAAATCAAGGGCCTTTATGGATTTAACATAATCAGAGGCATGTTTTAAAAATACTTGCAACTCCTGATTCTGTATCCCTTCGACAAGATTATGGCTTCCGTTTGCATTAATAAGCAATCTGACATTTTCCTGCCCGAGGTAAAGAAGTTTTAAGGGATTTCCTCGGTACCTCAAAAGGTACATCCCAGCTTCAGAAGCCAAGGAATCTATAAACCAATACTGACGCTCCTCACTTGATACATATTTCAATTTGATCAAGCCTTCTTCAAATCCTGCCAGTTGATATAGCTCAAAATCTGATGCTTGGAAATCGTTTAAAGAACTTGATTCTATTAGAATAGATTGACCTTTGGAGTGTAAACCAATTCCTAAGATCAATATGAATATAGCCCTGCTGAACATTCTGGTTTCTGCGGCCTACTAATCTTTGATGCAACGCACGGAGTAGCCGTTGGCCAAGACGTTGTTAGTAGTTACAATTGCGCTAAAACTATCCACATGAAGAAGATAGGCATATCCGCTTCGGCTGCTATCGAAAGAGCTGCTCCAGTATCTTCCCGAATTACTGAAGAATGCGGCATCGCTCGCATTTCGAATGCCTGGTAGAGGAAGTTTAAGAGAAGAATCATAAGCGCCTTGAGCGTCAAGGGTGCTCCATGATGAAATTTCATCTTGGAACTCCTCTTTCGTCGGCAACCTATAGCCAGCAGGACAAGGGTTATTACTGGCACCAAGGCCATTCCACAGGTTGTAATCAGGCACATCCAGCCAGTTTACATCGCTTATGGTAGAAATAGTAATAAAACTTCCGTACCAGGGATCGGAAGGATTCGAAGCAGAACTTGACACAGGTCCCGCATAAATAGATGAAGCTATTTGTTCATGGCCCTCTAAAAGTCGGCCCCATTGAAATAGGCCGCCAAAAGCATTAGTGTCAGTAGAGCTAGTGGCAACCTGGCTTGCACCAAGGTTTCGATTGTACCAGACCCTTCCGGTTCGACTGACAATATCATCATCCGATAACTCTATGCTTACTGCACTGGTGACTGTATTTATCCAGTTGCCATAAGCATTGGAATAGTATATACCTTTTGGTTTGCAGTCTGAGCAATACACAAATAAACCGGCAGTTGGATTGTTAATACTGTTGAGCTGGCTTTCCGTTAAACGAGGCGGCAGTAGCCCTAGATTGTTAGATGTGAGTTCTAAGATTGAGCTCGGATCAGGTTTGGAGCTAGAGCCAATATGGACCTGAGCAATTGTGAAATTGGCAATTAGCAATAGAAAAAGGAGTAGATGAGTTTTCATTTCTAGTCTTTCTGATTCTTGGGTGATCTCAATCGCGAATACAACGCACTGGTAAACCATATGCAATATTGCCTACGTCTAAGAGCAAAGAGCTCGTAGCGGTAAGGTGCAATACTTTGACGCTCTGTGGACTATGTGGATTTTCAAAGGAAGAGGTCCAATACATAGTAGCCGCCGAATAAATAGATCCGTCGATAAATGATCGGATTCCCGGAAATGGAAGTTTTAAAGCGGAGGAGAAAGCTCCGGCCTCATCCTGAGAATCCCAGGTGGATATTTCCTCACTCCATTCTTGCCTTGTCGGTAATCGGTAACCAGTTGGGCAGGGATTGTTAACAGAATTCAATCCCACCCATAAAGTATAATCCGCCGGATCGAGCCAGTTTTCATGTACACCATTTACTACGGTGATAAAATCTCCATACCAGGGATCTGAGGTATTCGAAGCAGAAGTAGAAACAGGACCTAAATAATTAGGCGACGATATATCTTCATGACCATCTGCAAGCCGACCCCATTGGAACATACCGCCATAGGAATTGGCATCAGTTGAACTGGTGGCCACTTGCTGAGCACCGAGATTTTTTTCTTTCCATATTCGGCCGGTAGAAGAGACAACATCATCGGGTTCTAACTCCCCACTTACCCGACCTTCTGCAGTGTTAACCCAGTATCCAAATGAATTTAAAAAGTAGATTCCTTTAGGACTACAATCTGTGCAATAAGCCGTTAGACCTTCAACCGGGCTAGGAATAGCTTGTATCTGCAAATAAGTTAAACGCGGTGGCAAAAATCCACTGCTTGAGGATGTTAAATCCAGAATTGCTGAATTATCTGGACTATTAGTTCCAATTCCGACCTGGGCCATCAAGCCCGAAAGAGGAATTAGTACTTCAAAACAGAATATGAAAACATATCGAAACATGAAGCCTTAAGTGTAGAATTAATTAGAGTCAAAAAAACATCATTTTCTACACAGGCCCCTATCGCATCAGTCTAATTTTAAACCTGTTAACTATTAAAAATGCACTATGAAGGTAGGTCAAAACATTCGCAAGCTAAGAGAGCTTAGAAATTACACCCAGCTGTATATGGCAGATGAAATGGGACTAAGTTTAAGTGGCTATGGTAAAATTGAAAGAGATGAAATTGATGTTTCGCTTTCCAGGCTAGAATCAGTTGCACAAATCCTGGAAGTAGACTTAGAGTTCTTACTTCAATTCAACAGTCAAATCATTCTTAAAGGAAAACCTGAAACAGGCCATTCAAATATCGCTAGTTCAGATTTGAAGCATGATCTTTACGAACGGATAATCAGCGATTTAAAGGAGGAGGTTTACTATTTAAGAAGCTTGGTAAGCGGTAAACCTGAAACTGAATCCCATATCCACCAGGTAGTATAAATTAAGCCACGAGCCAAAAAAGCCGATCCTTGAGATCGGCTTTTTTTTTGATTTAGTCTTTAATGCATCTCACACAATATCCATAGGCTCGATTATTAGTTCCATACACCCCAGTAAAATTTGGAAGAGATATATGGAGAATTTTCGTGTATCCCGGCGTATAGGGGTCCCAAGTGCTGGTCCAGTAGACGGTAGCCGGATAATACATGGAGCCATCAGCGAAACTTCTTAAGCCCGGGCTAGGTAATCTTAAAGCTGAATTAAACGCCCCGGCCTCATCCCGACTTGACCAGGTAGCAATTTCATTAATCCACTCCTGATCGGTGGGCAGACGATAACCAGCAGGACAAGGATTATTTACGGCATTAACACCATCCCATAAGGTGCTATCTGATACCTGCAGCCAATCGTATTGTTGACCGTTGGTTACGGTTATGAAATCACCATACCAGGGGTCGGATGGATTGACTGCAGAGGACGAAACAGGACCATGATAAGTGGATGAAGATTGGTTCTCATGTCCATCTGCTAAACGTCCCCATTGATAAAAGCTACCTGCACCATTAGGGTCTTTGCTGCTATCTGGAAGACTTATCGCACCCAAATTTCGATCCATCCAGATCCTACCGGTTGGTGAAACAACATCATTAGGACCTACTGTTCCGCTTACTCTATTGGTAAAAACACTTATCCAATTTTGATACTCATTTGCAAAATATATCCCTTTCGGGTTGCAATCGGAACAGTATACTAGTAAGCCTTCAGTTGGATTAGAAATGGCATACATCTGTGTTCTGGTCAACCTCGGAGGTAAGAATCCACTTGTGGTTGATGACAAATCAAGAATTGCTGAGGCATCGGGGCTTGTAGTTCCTATTCCTACCTGAGCCTCCAAATTGATAGAAATAAATAATAAGAATGAAATAATACAACCAAGTCGTTTCATAATTCAGGGGGTTGAAGTGTTAAATAATAAAGGCTAAAGAAGTTAATACACTTTATTTCAACACTTTACCGCTAGAATTATATATCCCTCTAGAGAATAAAATGACACTTTGAAGAATATGTGCCGTTCAAACTTATTAGAATGCAGAATTGATAAAAAGAAAAAGCCACTCCTTCATTGGAGTAGCTTTTTCAATCAGGACTTATCTATGAAGAACCGCTAACTAATAATCCTTAATGCATCTGACCGCGAATGCATTAGCACGATAATCAGATTGAATATTTATCCCTGAAGATGATACATTTATGCGGTAAGACCCATCCTCGGTCAAACTGCCACTTCCACTTAAAAAATCCGTCGAGGAAGTCCAGTACTCGCCGGTAAGCCCTTCAGATTGTACGCTTCCCGCGGCGGCCGTCCTACTACCTGTAAGACTTAGCTTGAGAACAGAATTGAAAGCACCCTGAGCGTTTTGAGAGCTCCAGGTATTAATCTCCTCTTGCCACTCGGTTAAACTTGGTATACGATATCCGGAAGGACATGGATTATTTGTCCCACTCACTCCGTTCCATAGGGTATTATCCCTGTTTGCCAACCAATCATAAGAATTCTGGCTATCGCTTAGGATGAACGTCCCATCCCAGCCATTACCTTGGCTAGGTGCCGAAGTACCAGCATATCCTAAACTGTAAAGTGAAGCAGTCCTGGATTCGTGCCCCTCTTCTGAGCGACCCCACTGGTAAAGATTTCCATATGCATCGGCATCCGTTGCACTTGAGGCAACAGAGACAGCTCCTAGATTACGATCCTGCCAAATTTTGCCGGTAAGTGAAACCACGTCTCCATCCTCCAGATCAGCAGATCCTGAAACCAAACCCGTATTCAGATTAACCCAATTGTAAGAATTGAAAAAGTAAATTCCATCTGGATCGCAATCGCTGCAGTAAAGCATTAATCCTTCAGCCGGACTGCCTATAGACTCCATTTGAGCCTTAGTTAATCTGGGCAATAAAAACCCTTTGCTAGTAGAATGCAATTCTAAAAGCGCAGAAGCATCCGGACTAGTGGTACCAATACCTATCTGAGCCTGGAGGTTAAACCCAACAACAAGGATTAAAAGAAGTGTAAAATGATGCTTCATTTGTTCATTGACTTTAATGTCAAAAGAACAATGATGCCATTAAAAGCTATTCCTATTCCAGTGAGAATATATTCCTCTCAGGGTATATTCTCCACACAAGTGGTGTTTAACTATAAAGGAATGTTTCCATGCTTTTTACGAGGTAGAGAATCAGCCTTGTTCTCCAGCATGCGGAAGGCCTTGATTAACTTATCACGTGTTTCATTTGGAGGGATAACCTGATCTACATAACCACGTGCCGCGGCGCGATATGGATTGGCAAATATTGAAGCGTACTCTTCTTCTTTCTCCTTATGCTTAGCCTCGGGATCATCTGCGGCAGCGATTTCCTTGCGGAAAATGATCTCCGCCGCTCCTTTTGCTCCCATTACTGCGATCTCTGCCGATGGCCAGGCATAATTTAAATCCGCACCAATATGTTTGGAGTTCATAACATCATAAGCTCCACCATAGGCTTTACGGGTAATTACCGTGATCCTTGGAACAGTAGCTTCACTGAATGCATAAAGCAATTTGGCTCCATTGGTAATGATTGCATTCCACTCTTGATCCGTCCCAGGTAAAAATCCGGGTACATCTTCAAAAACCAGTAAAGGAATATTGAAACTATCACAGAAGCGGACGAAGCGAGCGCCCTTCGTGGAGGAGTCTATGTCTAGCACTCCCGCCAGATACGCGGGCTGATTGGCTACTATACCGATAGAACGTCCGGCCAAACGCGCAAAGCCAACCACAATGTTAGGGGCAAACTCCTTATGCACCTCCAGGAAACTGTCTTCATCTACAGTGCCACCTATCACCTCTCGTATATCATAAGGTTGATTGGGATTATCAGGAATAATGGCATCCAACTCAGGTCTGAATTCATCCGCTGATTCGTAAGCCAATCTAGGTGGTTCTTCCTCGCAATTTTGAGGAATGTAGGTCAAGAGTTTACGAAACCCTTTAATCAAAGCCATCTCATTAGCATAGGTAAAATGGGTTACCCCAGACTTGGTGCTATGAGCCGATGCACCGCCTAATTCCTCAGCGCTTACCTCTTCATGAGTTACTGTTTTCACCACATTAGGTCCGGTAACAAACATGTAAGAAGTGTTTTCTACCATGCCTATAAAATCGGTTAGGGCTGGAGAATAAACTGCACCTCCTGCACATGGACCCATGATCGCAGAGAGTTGAGGGATAACGCCACTCGCGCGGGTATTCCGGTAAAAAATGTCGGCATATCCACCTAAGGAAACCACCCCTTCCTGAATCCGGGCACCACCCGAATCATTTAGCCCGATCACAGGAGCCCCGTTCTTCATGGCTAAATCCATGATCTTGCAGATCTTCTCAGCATGAGCTTCTGCTAAAGATCCACCGAGAACCGTAAAATCCTGAGCGAAAACATAGACCAAACGACCATCAATGGTACCATATCCGGTAACCACACCATCACCAAGAATAACCTGCTTATCAAGTCCAAAGAAATTGGAGCGATGCTTTACCAACATGCCGGTTTCTTCAAAACTGCCTTCATCTAATAAAAAATGAATACGTTCCCGGGCGGTAAGTTTTCCTTTGGCGTGCTGCGCATCAATACGCTTCTGACCGCCACCTAATTGAGCCTCTTCGATCTGCGCTTCAAGGTCTCTAATTTTATCCTGCATGCTTGACATGGAAATAATTTTGATTGTTCTAAAACCATCGCAAATTACTAAAGAATGCATTCCAAGAACCTGATTTTCGACAGCTTTTCAGGCCTTAGTTCATAAGCCTAAAACCTCAGATTCCTTTGGATTTGGGAAACAAAAAACCCCGTCTCTTAAGTTTTGAAACGGGGCCGAAAAAAACACAATCCAAACACTATTCTTCCAATTGCTCTTCGTGATGATGACGACGCTTACGCAGCTTAGCTTTATGCTTCTCCATCATCTCATCCATCTTCGCCATTTGCTCTTCAGTAAGGATTTTCTCCATGTCCGCTTTCAGAGCATTGCGGCGCTCTTTCCGCTCTTCCTGAGCTTCTGCTTCAGCTTGATGAAACTTGAGAAGAACCGGCTGGAGATCCTTGATCTGATCATCATTTAGATTTAATTGTTCCGCCATTTTACGTACCATCTTCGCGGCACGATCTTCAGGACTGATATCCGCCTTGCGGTGTATCCCATCCTGGGCGAAAATTGGGAGACTAAAACAACCCAACATAAGAGCTAACACTAACTTTTTCATGGTCTAATTTTTAAACGATTCTCTACTTGGAGATCGGGACCACCTAAAAGTTTAATAGCGCATTAGCCTTTAGGTTTATTTTAAGATTTCGGTAGCTCCACCTTCCTTAAACTGAGTCGAACCTCTTCAAATAACTGAGGGTTGTCAACAATGTAGTGGATCTTTTGCGCTACCTCCTCCGCAGAGCTCAGCTCATCATTCTGCTTATAGTCAATAAATCTTGGTAAATCGGGAAAATCCTCCAAGCGACTGCGTCGGATCTCACCCTGCATTTCCGTATCCACTATCCCTGGGGATATAGCATGGCATCGCACCTGGGGATGATCTAGCTTTAATACTTCGGAAAACATATCCAAGCCTGCTTTGGAAGCGCAGTACACACTCCAACTCTTAATCGGGTAAGAACCCGCCCCACTACTGATATTAATAATGGTCTTAGGTAGATCACTTTCACTTAGGTTCTCGAGAAACAGCTTTGATAAAATACTAGGTGCCACTAAATTGAGATGATAGGCATCAGCAGATCGACGCAGATCAATCTGCTCCACTGGTTTTACTGAACCCAAACTACCAGCATTATTGATCAGAACCACCTCATCAACTCCTTCTCTAAGGCCATCAAACCCAATTCCCGAATAATTTTCAATATCAGAAAGGTCCACACTAATATGTCGGTAATTAGGGTGTTCGATGTTTTTACGTCGCGCCAATCCGGTAACAATATGCCCCGCTTTTAGCGCCTCCTCAGCAAGAGCCTTCCCAATGCCAGAGCTAGTGCCGGTTATGTAAAACTTCTTCATATCTCCTAAAATTAAAAAGCCCCGACTAAAATGTCAGGGCTCCTATCTTATTTTAATGCTTGCTCTAAATCAGCGATGAGGTCATCTGCATCTTCAATACCTACGCTTAAACGTATCAGTCCATCGGTAACCCCGGTTTTTTCCCTTTCGTCTTTAGGAATTGCAGCATGAGTCATTGATGCCGGATGACCAGCCAAAGACTCTACTCCTCCAAGGGACTCGGCAAGGGTAAAAACCTTTAAGGATGAAACCAGTTTAACCGCATCCTCAAGCGTGTCTCCTTTCAGTCTAAAACTTACCATACCTCCAAAATCCTTCATTTGGCGACTTGCAATATCATGATTGGGATGATCTGCAAAACCAGGCCAATAGACGGAATCAACTCGAGGATGAGCTCTCAGGTATTCTGCAACCGCCTTTCCGTTTTCGCAATGACGTTGCACGCGTACATGCAAGGTTTTTATCCCTCTTAGGGTAAGAAAAGAGTCCATCGGACCGCAAACCGCTCCGCTCGAGTTTTGGATAAAATAGAGCTGATCGGCAACGGATTTGTCTTTTACAGCTAATAATCCTAAAACTACATCGCTATGCCCAGCCAGATACTTTGTGGCGCTATGCATAACAATGTCTGCCCCCAGTTCAATCGGCCTTTGCAAGTATGGGGTGGCAAAAGTATTATCCACTACAAGTAGAGCTCCTGCCTCCTTTGCTACCTGGCTCATGGCCTCAATATCAATAATATTCATCATGGGATTGGTTGGAGTCTCAACCCAAATAAGCTTGGTTTTAGCATTTACCTTCTGCTTCACTTCTTCTGCCGAAGACATTCCGGTAAAGTGAAAGACAATACCATACTTGCTAAATATTTTAGTGAATAAACGATAGGTACCTCCATATAGATCGTTGGTAGAAATTACCTCATCGCCCGGCTCCAACATCTTAATAACCGCATCAATTGCCGCTAATCCACTTCCAAAGGCCAAACCACAAGCTGCCCCTTCTATACTGGCTATGGAATCCTCTAAAGCTTGACGGGTAGGATTCTGAGTTCTGGAATACTCAAAGCCTTTATGCCCGCCAGGATAGTCCTGGGCATAGGTTGAAGTTTGAAAAATTGGTGGCATCACTGCTCCGGTGGACTCTTCATGTTTTTGTCCTCCGTGAATGGTAAGCGAATTGAAGCGCAAATTTTTATCCGACATTATATACTTGTTGAATTTGCCGCAAAGTTAACAAAGCGAAAGGGGCTTCGTCCCTGTTCATAGCTCGGGATTATTGAAGCACTGGAAATTTAGCATGCTAATCATTAAATTCGCCACAATTAAATTAACGCAACATAACTATGAAAAAATTATTGTCTTTTCTGTTGGTCATTGCTTTGGCTTTGCCGGCATTCGCCAACGAGGGCATGTGGCTCCCCCTCCTCTTGGGCCGCAATTATGAAGACATGAAAGCGCATGGCCTTCAATTAACTCCAGAGCAGATCTATGATGTGAACAATGGTAGTCTTAAAGATGCTATCGTTTCCTTTGGAGGATTCTGTACCGGCGAGATTATTTCTGATCAGGGTTTGATTCTTACCAACCATCATTGCGGTTACGGACAAATTCAATCTCACTCCAGCACTGAGAATGATTACCTAACAGATGGTTTCTGGGCTTATGAGAAAAGCCAGGAAATTCCTAATGAAGGATTGTTCGTTCGTTTCCTGGTACGTATGGAAGATGTTACCAATCGTGTTCTAGATGAGCTAAACGATGAAATGACCGAGGATGAGCGTCGCAAAGCGATTTCGGTAATTGGTAAAACTATAGCCGGTGAAGCTACCGATGGAAACCATTACAATGCTGATGTAAAGAGCTTCTTCCACGGAAACGAATTCTACCTTTTTGTTTACGAAACTTTCAATGATATCCGTCTGGTCGGTGCTCCACCAGAGTCTGTAGGTAAATACGGTGGTGACACTGACAACTGGATGTGGCCTCGTCATACCGGAGACTTCTCTCTTTTCCGTGTTTATTCGGATAAGGATGGAATGCCTGCTGATTACTCAGAAGAGAATATTCCTCTAAAGCCTAAGCATTTCCTTCCGGTAAACATTACCGGTGTGAAAGACGGTGATTACACCATGATTATGGGATATCCTGGCTCTACAGATCGCTATCTAACCAGCTGGGGAGTAAAGGAGCAAATCGATCTTTACGGTCCTGCGGTAGTAAGAGTTCGTGACCTCAAACTCGAGGTAATGAAAAAGTATATGGACGCCGATAAAGCCACCCGTATCAAGTATGCCTCTAAATATGCCCGAGTATCCAACTATTGGAAATACTACATCGGACAGACTGAGCAGCTACAGAGCAACAATGTTTTTGCGAAAAAGCAAAAGATTGAAAAGCAATTTGCAGATTGGGTAAATAAAGATGCCAGCCGAAAAGCAAAGTATGGCGAGGTCTTAAAGATGTTTGCCGATGCATATTCAGAAACCAGTAAAACGGTTACTGCCGGAGTTTATGCGCGTGAGGCTGGTATCACTGGTCCGGAAATCGCCTTACAAGGATTAAGGTTTGGACGTACCATGGGTGCCTATTTCAAAGCTGCAGAAGGCTTGGACGCTGATGATGCTACTGAGGAGTCTAAGGCTCAAGCGATGGATAGAATGAAGGCAATCATTGGTTCCTTGAAATCAAACGCTGAAGAATTCTATGGTGATTACGACCCAATGCTGGATCGTGAAATGACCGCGCGTGTTTTGGACCTTTACTATAATGATATCCCCGCCGAAAACCGTCCTGAAGGTTTAAATGCAATTGCCAAGAAATACAAAGGAGATTTCGGTAAGTACGCTGCAAAGCTTTTCAGTAAGAGTATTCTGGCTAGTAAGGAAAACATGATGGCATTCCTTGACAATCCCAAACAGAAAGTATTGGATAAGGATATGGGAGTAGCGCTAGGTGAAAACATGTACGCAGCATATCTGGGCGCCAATGATAACGGAGAAGTATCTGATAAACTAGACAAAGCTTATCGTCTTTTCACCGCGGGCCTTCGTGAGATGAATTCTGATAAAAACTATTATCCAGATGCAAACAGCACTATGCGTTTAACCTACGGAACAGTAGGAAGCTATGAGGCGCGTGATGCAGTTCACTATAAGCACTACACTACCTCTAATGGTATTTTACAGAAGAAGGATAATGATGATCCGGAATTCGTGGTACCGGCAAAATTGGAAGAATTAATCAATTCTAAAGATTATGGTCAGTATGCCAATGAAGCTGGAGAATTGCCAATTTGCTTCATCCATAATACGGATATCACCGGTGGTAACTCCGGTAGCCCGGTAATCAATGCCCGTGGTGAGTTAATTGGAACTGCTTTCGACGGTAACTGGGAAGCCATGAGTGGAGATATCAATTTCGAATCTGAAATTCAGCGTACTATCTCAGTTGATATTCGCTATACCCTTTTCATCATCGACAAGTATGCAGGCGCCACCAACCTCATCGAAGAGATGAAAATCGTTACTACTCCTGTAAGTGATAGCAATGCTATGACGATGGAAGAGGAGCCAAGTACAGAAATGGAAACCACGAAAATGTAATTCCCTTTCCTATAAAATCAAGAGAGCCATCTGCCTGACGGTAGATGGCTTTTTTTATGGAGTCAAGTGCAGAATTGAGCAGCTTTAGATAACTGTAAAATGCTTTAGCCGGTAGCGATTACATAGACAGGATAAGGTCCTTTTTACTACCTTGAACGCCATGCGCGGCATACTCTACTGTATAGGCTTGCTCCTTTTCCTGAACTCCTGCAACCAAGGCGGGATGAGCTCTTCTGAAAATCGAAAACCCCGGGCTCTATTAGATGGCCCCATAGTGGAGAGAGACCTGGCCCAAATCCAGGAGTATGGCAAGCTTAAAGCTATCATGATCTATAGCAGTACTACCTACTTCTTATATCGGGGAGAAGCGATGGGTTACGAGTATGAGCTGCTTAGGCGGCTGGCCGAAGACCTGGGTTTGGAGCTTGAAATTGTGCTCGCTCATAATATAGACGAGGTTTTTGATATGCTTAATAGAGGCGATGGTGATTTGATCGCCTACGGCCTAACCATTACTGAAGGAAGAAAAGAACTCATTCACTTTACAGACTACCTCTACACCACTCATCAGGCCTTAGTGCAACGTAAACCTAAAAATTGGAGGCGCATTACCCGAGATCAAACGGATCGAAAGCTGATTCGAAATGTAATCGACCTCCTGGATGATACGGTGCACGTACATCGCCGATCTTCTTATTATGAGCGGCTATTAAATCTCCAACAGGAGTTAGGAGGAACCATTCATATTGATACCATAACCGGAGACTACAATATTGAGGATGTGATTAAGCTGGTGGTCGATGGAAAAATTAAATACACCATATCAGACTATAATCTGGCATCCATAAATGCTACCTACTACCCCATACTGGATGTAGAGACTCCGGTAAGCTTTTCGCAACGCATTGCCTGGGGTATTCGAAGTAATTCTCCCGAATTGGAAGCTGCCGTGAATCAGTGGATAGCAGGTATGCGCAAGAATGGAACCTACAGTTTCATCTACAAAAAATACTACGCCCATAAAAAGACCCAGAAGAGAAGAATCGAAAGCGAATTCTACAGCAAGAATAGCGGTCAAATCAGCGAGTATGACTCCTTAATTAAAATCGCTGCAGATAGCTTAAAATGGGACTGGCGTTTATTGGCCTCTCAAGTATATCAGGAATCTCGATTCGATCCTAAATCCAAATCATGGGCTGGCGCAACGGGGCTTATGCAGATAATGCCAGGTACTGCTTCCGATCTGGGGGTTAGTCAACCTTATGATCCGGAACAAAACTTAAAAGCCGCTACGAAATACCTCCGATCGCTCTATGGAAAGTTTAGTGGTATTCCCGATTCCATCCAACGCATAAAATTTACCATGGCCGCTTATAATTGCGGATATGGACACATTCTGGACGCACAACGCTTAGCGGCAAAAAATGGATTGGACTCACTTCAGTTTGACAATGCCACTGCGGTTTGGCTCAGGCAAATGGGGCAATACAAAGTTTACACCGATCCCGCAGTAAGATATGGACCGGTTAGAGGAGAGGAGCCCTTTAAATATGTGCGTGATATTTTTCTACGCTACGATAATTACCGCCATCTTATCCCCTATTCGGAATCTGATAGTATACTAAGCCTGGAAGCAGAGTAAATTTGCCCTATGAAGGAGCGGATTGAAATTGCCGGAGTTGAACTCTGGCTGCTGGCGGAAAAAGCCATTTATTGGCCCGAGGAGCGCAGGCTTTTTATTGCAGATACCCACTTCGGAAAGATCAGTCATTTTAGAAAGAATGGTATTAAAATGCCTGAAGGTGCCGCACGCCAAAATCTTATCCGTTTGGAAAAATTACTCTATTCTACCCAAGCCAAGGAGGTTTACTTCCTGGGAGATCTGTTTCATTCTGAACTGAACCGCGAATGGCTAGGATTTAAACAGGTAATTGCCTTGTTCCCGGCCACCCAATTCCATTTGATTGGAGGGAATCACGATATACTGGATGAGTTAAGTTATTACCGGGCTCGTTTAGAATATCATCCAAATGGCTTAAGACTGGATCCCTTTTACCTTAGTCATGAACCACTGGAAGAATTTGAAGGCTACAATCTCTGTGGACACATCCACCCAGGGGTGCGCCTAAGAGGAACGGGACGGCAAAGCCTGAGATTGGCTTGTTTTCATTTCAGCCCCAGACAAGGAATCCTTCCGGCTTTCGGGGAGTTTACTGGATTTCATACCCTCAAGGTTAGGAAGACCGATCGAGTATTTGTGATCACCGATGATCGCGTTATTGGTATCAACTAAGCGAAAGACCGCCAAATCTCGCGGCAGGAGTTACGGTAGCTTAATCCGAATAGGTTCAAGTGCACTAACAGAGGATATAACTGATGATAGGGTACGCGACCTTGCCAATCCCCTTCTAAGGGATAGTTCTCCTGATAGGTGTTAAACACTTCCGAGCCAAAGCCACCAAAGAGCTTCATCATCGCCAAATCCATTTCTCGATGCCCAAAATAAACGGCTGGATCAATTAGGGCCGGCTCACCACTTTCTTGATAAAGCACATTGCCTGACCATAAATCCCCGTGGAGCAGAGAGGCCTTTTCCCTTGGAACTAAATCCGGATACCTTTTTAAAAAGCGCTCAACGGCAAGGCTGTCTTTTGATTCCAAATAACCACTATCAAAGGCCATTTTTACTTGCGGTATAATTCGCTGTTCAGCGTAGAAAGCTGGCCAGTCCACATGCCAATCATTGATTTGATCCAAAGCCCCAATAAAATTATTGCGATGCCAACCAAAATCTGAATTAAGATTCCGATGTAGCCTAGCCAGGCCATTGCCTAAAATCTGAGAATCTCTCTTAGCTCCTTCTTCAAGAAACTCTAAAGCAAGAAAAGCTTCACCCTGATATTCATCTACAATTAAGACTCGAGGTACCTTGAGAGATACACTTTTAGACAAGGCTTTAAGCCCATCGGCTTCAGCCTGATAAAACTCAAGATGAACGCCAGATTTTGTCTTTAGAAAAATGGGGGAATCTTCTTCAAACTCTAATAGGAAGGAATCATTGATGTCACCACCTGAGACTCTCCTCAAGCTCTTCAGGTTTGAAAGATGAAGCTTCTGTTGTAGGTAATTATGAAATGACACGGAGTTTACCATCACGGGCATCTTCCTCCATGTACATTAATAGTCCCTGCCACTTGCTCAGGGCCTCCTTAAGCATCTTAGCATTGAAAGGCTTAGGTATAAAGTCGTTCATCCCTGCCTCAATGCAGCGCTTCTGATCGGCTACTTCGGCATTGGCGGTAACGGCGATAATAATGGGGCGCTGGGGCTGATCCTTAATTATCCTTTTAGTCGCTTCAATGCCATCCATTTTGGGCATCTGCACATCCATAAAGATGATGTGGTAGCTCTTGGTAATGGCCATTTCCCAGGCCTCAAGACCATTATTAGCGATGTCTACCTGGTATCCCATGGTCTTCATAATCATCACCAATAACTTCTGATTGATGGGGTTATCCTCTGCATAGAGAATCCGTAAACCTTCAATCTTCTTGGTCTTTTTCTCCTCTTTCAACTCATCAGCATGCTTGCTCAAATTGAGTCGAGGAGTTTTTAAGATGAAATCAGCACTAACTGTGGTTCCTTTTCCTTCATCACTATCGATCCACATCTCACCGTCCATCAGCTCAATCACATTGGCGGCGATGGTCAAACCCAAACCGGTTCCACCGTGTTTGCGAGTATTGCCTTCATCTCCTTGATTGAAGGCCTGAATAACCTTATTAAGTTCTTCTGGCTTAATACCTACTCCGGTATCGCTCACCTTCATGTGGAGCTTAACCCGATTGCCTTCCACACTATCAAGGCGCAGTGCAAAACCAATAATACCGCGACTGGTAAATTTGACCGCGTTACCTACTACATGATAAATTACCTGACCCAATCTTTCAGGATCTCCGGCTAATTCACCAGGGATATTCTCGTCGTAGTCTAATTTGAAAGTGATTCCGGTTTTCAGGTTGTTGACCCCTGCTTGTTCTAGAGCACGATCTACAACATCCTTCAACTCGAACTTGCGTGATTCAAGCTTCAATTCTCCATTGTCGATAGCCGAGAAATTGAGTAGATCGAGTAGGAGACCATTTAACTGCTCGCTGTTTTTACGAATAGTTTCTAGCTTCGCTTTTTGATCCGCCTCCAATTTGGTTTTAGAAAGGAAATCGGTCATTCCCAGGATGGCGTTCATTGGAGTGCGTAACTCATGACTAACCGTATTCATGAAGTTCCGCTGAGAGATTACCGCATTTTCGCTCTGGGAAATATGATTACGCATGTTATAACCAAAACGCTGACTAAGAGCGATAGTCTGACTAACAACAAAAACAAAGTAACCAAAGAAAGAGAGCCAAAGGTGATTAACGGAAAAACCAAAGAATGCAAACATCTTAAGCGCCATAACCATAAGCAGAGAACCGATCGCAGCGGTGGTAAACCAGCTCATTGTATGACTCCAACGGATTACCCGCAAATAGAAAAAGGTGGTAGTCACTAAAGCAAGCGCTATAAAGATCAAGTAATAATCCACGAAGGCTGTGAACACCTGAGTAGGAAGCATTACTGAAATAGCAAGGAGCGCCGAAGCGACGGCAATGGTGTGAAAAATCCACTCAGGAGCGCGTCGAGCGATAAGGTGTTTATAGAAATAGGTAAAGAATATCACACTGATGTAGAGACTTAAATACTCTAATCGAATTGCAGCATGCCAGGATAGACCCTGGAAAATCTCATGGAAAATATAGGTATCCGTGCCAATGATTCGATAGATATAGCTCAATGCAAAAAGGCCAAAGAATAAGAAGGCAAAATCAGTCCTTTGGAAGTAATAAACGATCAAAGAAAACACTGCTGAAATAAGCAGGGCTCCAGCAATAAAAAGCGACCCACTCACTGCCATATTCTTGAAGAAGAAGAATCGGGATGCCGGACCAAGGGACATCGCAGCAACTGAACCTCCCTTATGGTGATGAAAGTTAGCTACATGAAGAACCAATCGGTTTTGGCCTTTCTTGAGCTTTATGGAAACCACCTTAGGCAGCCAATAGGGCTCTGCGTCGGAGATATTGGAAGCAACTTTACCATTTTGAGATATGGACTCACCGTTCAGGAATAACTCATACGAGCTATAGTATTCCGGCACACGAATAGCCAAATCATCTGATTCTTTGGTCGAGAAAATAGTTAACTCATAACTAGCATATCCTCGTGCGTGGTAATTTCCTTTCTCGGTGGGTAAGTCTGACCAGGGTTTTAAGACATCCACAAAGACGGGACGCCGTTCCAGATCTGTTGGACCCTCTGGGTTAACCAACTCCTTCCAATAGAAGCGCCATTTCCCATCAAGGTTGATGTCTTCTTCTTCCGTGAAAAAACGATCGTTGAGAGATACTTCACCATTCAACACAGAATTTGCCCTCAATGGAGTGGCAAAAAGCAAAAGCAGCAATCCTGCGATGTGAAGAAATCGTGTCATCAATATAAACTGATTCAAATAAGCAAGGCCCAAACCAAAAACACTACCTACTGATTCTCAAGATATTGATTATCCAGCAGAAATTCAATTTTTCCAATAAAGAGAGATTTTTTCTCTAAATGGGAATATAGCCCTGTTTATCCCTTAATGGGAAGGGAAGTTGGGGAATATGATTCGGGCTCACAAATCATTCGACATCAAAGTTCTTCGATTAAACAAATCGATGACCTGACTTAGCGCTGTGAGGGTAAGGTTTCTGGTGCCTGAATAACAGTGCTGGTATCTGATAAGGCTAACATAAAATCCTTTAATGCTCTGATTTCGCTTTCATCAAGCTCCAATGAATCTCCAGGAAGGGTTTGATGAGCCAGATCCAAGCCTAAGCCCAGAGCTCCTCCATGATTATAGAATTCGAGAACCTCATCCAAAGTTTCATAGGCGCCGTTGTGAAAATAGGGTGCCGTGAACTCAACATTTCGGATACTTACCGTTTTAAAGGAGTTCTCAAAAAAGGATGCTTCATCGGCAACAACCCCGCTTGCGATCCTTCCTTTATCGAGGTCAAGGCTTCTCTCTTCAGGTCCGGTTAAGACTCCCAATACCTCAGACTCATTCTCCTCAAACCAGGGTGGCACCAGACCACTAAAGGTCGGGGCGAAATGGCAGGTAGCGCAAGCCGCCTTACCCATGAAGAGGTTTAAGCCCTTTTGTTCACTGGAACTTAGCTTTACCTCTTCTCCTCTTAAATAACGGTCCACTCTACTGTTAAAGGAATGAAGCTCGCTCAGGAAAGCCACGATTGCCTGAGACAAGGTGTAACGTGTAATTCTTCCTCCGCGCTCAGGAAATGCTTTTTTGAAAAGCTCGGTATACTCGGAGCTAGACTTTAAACGACGAAAAATAGTGCGGTAGTCCGTATCAAACTCCTTATCGCTAAAAATCACGTGCTCCATCTGGGTTTCCATCCTATCTGCGCGTAAATCATAGAAGAATTTCTCGGAGTACAGGGTGTTGTATAATCCTGGGGCATTACGATCTACGGTACCGCCACCTTTAGCTGTACTCTTAGCAAGGCCATCACTATAAGCCTTCTCTGGCTTGTGACAAGATGCGCATGATCGATCCATAGCTCCGCTTAACACCGGATCGAAAAACAACAATCGCCCCAGCTCCTTTTTATGCTTGATGCTTTCGTCATTCATTTCCATGCCCGTGTAATAGCTAAGATTTAAGAAGTCTTTGGAAAAGATAGCCTCACTCTCATAATTAAAGGGCAACTCCCCTCGAAATACTTCCCTGGCTGTTTCGTAACCAATATGAAGATGAAGCTTCAAAATTTCACCATAGAGCGGGCTTAAGTGTTCTCGAATAAAAGTGCCGCGATCAAAATCATCAAAATTCGACCCTCTTAATGCTTCAAGTCCGGATTGAAAGTGCTTCTCAATACTAGCTGTTAAACCCTTATCGCTTGCCTGATCATAATAAGCCTGCATGGCTCGCATCATACTTTCCCAGGAAATAGCTGATTCAATTAAAGCCTGATCACTAGCTGGTGTATCAAAACCCGTTATTCCCAAACTCATGATTCGAACCAATCCTAATCGAACCGCTTCAAAAAGCTGACGATCATCTAGTTGAATTTGTTGAGCAAATCGACGCATCTGATTAAGCTGGTAGTTGAATTCCTTGCTGAGCTTTTTTAATTCCACTAAATCCGGCTCCGCTTCAAAAACCAACTCCTCCATCCGCTGCAAGCCTTTAGGCTCAAGTACTATTAACCGCGGTGCATTGCGCTCTGTTTTAGGAAGAGGTGCTCCATTGATATGATCCTTTACATCCTGAGGCTGTAGATAGTCAAGAATGTACTCTACTTTCTTAAACGCTCTTCTTAAGGCTAAGAAAGTGTCCTGTAAATCCTGCGAAGAACTCCTCAACTGCTGATCAAAAGTCTCGGCTCTTTTACACAAGTCCTCCAGATCCGTATAGTACAAAGAGTTAACAATTTCAATGGGCCTTTCGGATGGTTTAAATGCCCAATGCATGCCTAAGATTAAACTTAACAAAGCAGCAATAGAGAGTAGTTTTCGCATGACAGAATCCTGTATAAATGAAGAAAGGGGAAGCTCTCACTTCCCCTTACACTAAATATTTTTTGACCTATTGTACAACTAACTTCTGAGTAGTTCCCTCAGCGTTTTGCACATAGTATACTCCGGTGCTCAAGTGAGAAATATCGATGTTCTCCACATTGCGATAAACGTTCATACGCTTACCATTTACATCGTAGATGGCGATATCACTAGCCTCATTGAAGTATAAGGTACGGGTAGCAGGGTTAGGATACATTTGGAAAGCATCTCCCTGGAAGGCATCTTCTGGTAAACCAATAGTTACCTGATCCCATCCGGTAATAGCAACGGTCATAGAGTTGTTGTATGGGAATGGGTTAGAAGTACTAGGATGCTGGCTGTTGAAAAGAATAGTCTTTCCATCAGGAGTTCCAATCGCTCCGGTAACCTCAGCACCTACAGGAACAACCGCAATACGAACAAGGTCATTCAAAGTAGGATTACTAATACTCATGTCTAACAAGAATAATTCGCAAGTACGGTTACCGATTCCTGCAGGTGTACGACCTTTTGAAGTTCCGTTAAGGTCCTCATTAATCAACATATAGTCTTTACCATTGATGGTGATTTTGCTCAATCCATCAGGGTTAGAAAGGTGCTTGTCTGGGTAAGAAGCGATAGAAGGATCAACAGTGAAATAAGGTCCACCTTCCATGAAAACTGAAGTCATTTCAGTAGCCGGATCGTACTCGATGATACGTCCGTAGTAATCCCAGTATTGAGAGCTATCTGGAGTAATTGCTACATTGAACTCAGCACTCTGATCTGCAGCGCGCGTCATATGATGAGGAGCATAAACAGCACCCGCAGCGGCTTCATCTCTCCAACGACCCGCAGGGTTATCGCGACCGGTCTCGGTAAAATAGATTTTTCCGTTAAGCTCTAATACCCACTCAATACGGTTGAACATGGTAGCATTGGCAGCAACCGCTTCTGCAGAGAAGTTCAACATCTTGTTGAAGTCAGTATTATCAATAGCAACCCACTTGCTTCCGGTAGCATCGTGCTTATAAACATAGGTTGTACCTGTGGTAAAGTCTCCAGCCGTGTTAGCTACGAATTTTGAGAAAAACCCAGGAGTTGCATCCGCTCCAAGGTATACAGTTCTATTGTCGGGCATGATAGCTCCTCCTTCAAAAGGCTGACGTCCCCAGTTGTATTGTTTGCGGATGGCTACTGCCTGACGAGGATCGATCTCTACCATGTAATTGTAGTTCTGGTACTTTGCCATAGTTTGGCCATCAAAGCCAGGGAAACCATTAGGAGCGGCATTATTAGCAGTTCCGGTTCCAATAGTGAAGTCTCCTGTGTCGCGGTCAGCAATGCTGGTGTTTGAGCTTCTCCACCATTCCTCAGCAGTCCAGATACGGCCATCAGGACCTACGATTCCACCGCAGTTCATCCCGGTTTCACCAACCGTATTGGCAAAATCTACCGCAAAGAAATCACCGGTACGACCGTCGTTCAAAGTTTGGTTTACAATGATCAAAGAATCGGTAGCAGGATCGCGACGTACTTTAAATACAGTCATCCCTCCACCATCACCAATCTCATCATTGGCAACGATCATTTCGTGATTTACTGAAACCCAACCAAGGTCTCCGTTTCCACTGTTATCAGGAGTAAAACCAATGAAATCATGCCATTGCTTAGCAAGGGCAGTATCGGCAGGATTACCGTAAGTGGGAGTAGTTTGAACATAATGATGTCCGCCAATAAAAAGGTATTGAGTAATTAATGGAGAAGAAGGAACTTGAATGGTAGTAGGTTCCCAATCGGTTACATTAATTTCAGGACTAAAGGTCTGCGCCTGAGTCCCGAAGGCTGTAAATAAAGCAGCTAAGAGTACTAATTTTTTCATTTGTGATTTTTGAATGGATTGTTGCACAAAAATCACGGTGTAGAATTAGTTCAATGCGAATCCCAGCTTAAGCTTAAGTGACCAAATTCGGTGGCTCTTAACACTGGGGTTAGGCTGAGTTAAAACTGGAATTTTGGGCTTATCTCGATTTCATCACTTGCAAAGCCTAAACTTTTGTTAACCAAAACGAAATGCTAAACTGAGAAGTTAACTTAGTGTTACCTATCCACACTAAAGCACCTGCTTTTTACATTTGTCGATTCTTGCTACACCACTTCTACTAGGCTGAACTGCAAGACTTTTGAAAATAGAATTTAACAGGCCTTTAACGCCGGAAAAAAGGTCTATATAGCATTTTCGCGTGCACCCTTATTAAGGAACCGGCCACTATAAACAAGGAAGATTAAAATGGAAACAAGTCAAAGCGCTACCGACATTCGGGCCTTGAACGAAAAGATCGAACAGGAAAGTGCATTCATAGACCTGCTGATGATGGAGGTGAATAAATCCATTATAGGTCAAAAACAGATGTTGGAAAGACTGCTCATTGCCCTCTTAGGGAATGGTCATATACTTTTAGAGGGAGTACCGGGATTAGCGAAAACCTTGGCGATAAAATCTCTTTCTGAAGCCATTGATGCCCAGTACAGCAGGGTACAATTTACCCCTGATCTCCTTCCTTCGGATGTTATTGGTACCCAGATTTACAATATCCAGAAGAATGAATTCGCGATTAAACAAGGTCCGGTATTCGCCAACTTCGTTTTAGCAGATGAAATTAACCGTGCCCCGGCGAAAGTGCAGTCCGCCCTTTTAGAGGCGATGCAAGAACGCCAGGTAACCATTGGAGATCGAAGCCTAAAGCTCCCTGAGCCATTTCTTGTACTAGCTACTCAAAACCCGGTAGAACAAGAAGGAACCTATCCTCTGCCGGAAGCACAAAGCGACCGTTTCATGCTTAAGACGGTGATCACCTATCCTAAAAAAGAGGAGGAGCAAATGATCATGCGTCAAAACCTTAATGGTGGACCAGAGCAAATTCAACCAGTGGTAAAACTGGACACGATTGTTAAATCGAGGGAAACGATCCGTGAGGTTTACATGGATGAAAAAATTGAACGATACATCCTCGACATCATTTTCGCCACCCGAAATCCGGAAGATTATCGATTGCCTTCTTTAAAGCCCCTCATTGAATTTGGTGCTTCTCCAAGAGGAAGTATTGCCCTCGCAACGGCCGCAAAGGTTCATGCCTTTATTAAACATCGTGGTTATGTAATACCTGAAGATGTTAGAGCCGTAGTACAGGATGTTTTACGACACCGTATAGGGATCACCTATGAGGCCGAGGCAGAAAACGTAAATAGCGAAGATCTGATCAGTCAGATTGTAGATCAAATTGAGGTACCATAAAGATCCAAGGATCAAATGGAAACGCAAAAGCTTCTCAAAAAGGTTCGGCGCATTGAGATTAAAACTCGGCGCTTAAGTAATCATCTCTTTTCGGGAGAGTATCACAGCTCCTTCAAAGGAAGAGGTATGGCCTTTAGTGAGGTTAGGCGTTATGAGTATGGTGATGATATTCGGGCCATAGACTGGAACGTTACCGCCCGCTTACATGAGCCTTATATCAAAGTTTTTGAGGAGGAAAGGGAGCTGACTCTAATGTTACTGGTAGATTTAAGTGGGTCTGAAAACTTTGGTTCGCGTCATCAGATGAAACGCGAGATGATCACCGAAATCTGCGCCACCCTCGCTTTCTCAGCAATCCAGAATAATGATAAAGTAGGCGTAATCTTCTTCAGCGATAAGGTGGAAAAATTCATTCCTCCTGCCAAAGGGAAGAGCCATATTCTCAGAATCATTAGAGAGCTCATTGAATTTAAGCCCGAAAGCAATAAAACAAATATTGCAGAGGCCTTACGGTTCTTTAGTGCCTTTCAGAAAAGAAGGGCTATTGCTTTCCTGCTCAGTGATTTTATGGATAGCCGCTATCAGGATGCTTTAAAAATTGCCAGTCGAAAACACGACCTGACAGGCATTCGAATTTTCGACCCCAGGGAAGAAGAGCTTCCCAATTTAGGTTTAGTCCCGATGCACGATCCGGAAACGGACAAGGTACACTGGATCAACACTTCTTCCCATAAACTCCGCAACCAGATGCGCAGAAGATTTACGGAGTACAAGTCTTATTTTAAAGACAGCTTTCTTAAGAGTGGTGCCGGTGAACTTTCCATTCGGATTGATCAATCCTATCCGGCCGCCTTATTGGGTTATTTCAAAAAACGTAGCCGGTGAAAAAGCTACTTGTACTCATATTAAGTCTTGCGGCCTACCTCAGCTATGCCCAACCTTCTTTTGAAGCGGTTGTAGATACCCAGCAGATTAAGATTGGAGAAGTAATCCTATTACAGCTTAAGGCACAAATAGCAGAGGATGCTGTTTTTATCTGGCCAGAATTACCTGGCGAAGGAGGCATTGAAATAATCGAGACCAAGAAGCTGGACACTCTGAAAATTGAAAATGGCCTGATTCACCTTCAGCAAGAGCTAAGGCTTACCTCCTTTGATAGTGGTGCGAGCTATATCCCCGCCTTAAATCTAAAAGTGAATGATATTGAACTGCGCACAGATTCAGTACCACTATTGGTCTTTTTCCCAGAAGTAAAAGAGGATCAGGACATTTTTGATATTAAAGGACCTCGGGAAATACCATTTGATTATTGGAGATTATTATATATCGGTCTTGCCCTTTTGGGACTTGCTTTAGTTGTACTCTACATAATCCGTCTTTACAAACAACCTACAGCGGTCAAAGAAGTCCTCACTCAAAAGAATATTCCACCTGGAGAATGGGCTCTTGAGGAATTGCAAAAACTCGAAGATGCACAACTCTGGCAATCCGGTAAGTTGAAGGCTTACTATTCAGAACTGGTCGATATTCTAAGGATTTACCTAGAACGAAAGTTCGCCATCAAAGCCATGGAATCTACCGCAGATGAATTGATCCAAAAGCTAAAACCATTGGTGGAAAGTGATATCATTTTCCGGGCTTTAAAATCCAGTCTGCAAACCAGTGCCCTGGTAAAATATGCAAGGCATAAGAGTACGGAAATAGAGAACCGCCAGGCCATCGAAGCAGTGCGCGATTTTATAAAGAGTGCGGAGACCCCAAAAGCAGAATCCGATGTTTGATTATGAGTTTCAAAATCCGGAGTTTCTGTGGCTACTACTGGTATTACCGGTGGTGCTATTCTGGTATTATTGGCGACGGAAGGACAGTCATCCCGAAGTTCGCTTTCCGGAGGCATCATGGTTAGCGAATAGTAAGTTTAACCGAGCTGCCCTGCTCTACGCTCTTCCCTGGGTATTAAGAATTCTGAGCATTGCCTTGGTAATCATTGCCCTGGCTCGACCTCGGAGCAGTGAGGAAAAAACCCGCAGCCGCAGTTCAGAAGGAATTGACATCGTTATGGCCGTAGATGTATCTGCATCCATGCTGGCTCAAGACCTGAGGCCTAATCGTCTGGAAGCTACCAAAGAAGTAGCCACGGAATTCATTAATGGTCGACCAGATGATCGAATCGGCCTGGTAGTTTACGCGGGAGAAAGCTATACTCAAACTCCCCTGACCAGCGACCATGCAATTTTGAAAAACTCGCTTAATGAATTACGCCACGGTCTCATTGAACAAGGAACGGCGATAGGCATGGGTTTGGCGACCTCAGTTAACAGATTAAAAGATAGCAAGGCTAAAAGTAAAGTTGCCATCCTCCTTACTGATGGAGAAAACAACCGTGGTGCAATAGATCCCTTAACGGCATCTCAACTTGCTAAAGAGTTTAATATTCGAGTATATACAATTGGTGTTGGAACGAAAGGAATGGCCCGCACTCCGATTAGCTACAATGGACGAGGGGGATTCAATTTTGGCCGTGTAGAAGTAAATATTGATGAGGACCTATTGAGAGAAATCGCCGCCGAAACGGGTGGAGAATATTTCCGCGCTACTGACAATGAAAAGCTAGCCGCGATTTATCAGGAAATTGATAAGCTGGAAAAAACCAAGCTCAAGGAATTAAAGTTCTACACCTATGATGAAGAATTCGACCTTTTCGCCCTTTGGGCTTTAGCCCTTTTCAGTTTAGAGATTCTATTGCGATTTACCCTGCTTAAGAGCTTTGTGTAATGTACAGACTTGAGGAACCTACATACTTCTACCTACTCCTGCTTATACCAGCATTTGTATTGGTGTACAGCTTCTATCTGGCTTGGAGAAAACGAGTACAAAAGTATTTTGGGGACAAGGAATTACTTGAAAAACTGAGCCCGGAGAAAAGTCAGAATAAGCCTCTCTTGAAATTCTTTATTTACCTCTCTGTGATAGCTCTGATAAGCCTGGCTCTGGTGAATCCGCAGATTGGCAGTCGAATGGAAAAAATTCAACGAGAAGGCCTCGACCTGGTTTTTGCTATTGATGTGAGCAAGAGTATGTTGAGTGAAGACGTTCAGCCCAATAGATTGAAAAGAGCTAAACTGATGATCTCCCGTACGATCGATGATCTGGTT
Source organism: Croceimicrobium sp. (assembly GCA_965279135.1). Taxonomy (GTDB): domain Bacteria; phylum Bacteroidota; class Bacteroidia; order Flavobacteriales; family Schleiferiaceae; genus Croceimicrobium. Next base: position 2,826,210 of record OZ257133.1, read on the forward strand.
AGCGATCGTATCGGTATTATCACCTATGCCGGTAGAGCCTATCCACAATTGCCAATTACCACGGATTATAGCGCGGCCAAGCTCTTCCTTAAAAATGTGAATACTGACCTTATTCCATCTCAGGGTACCGCAATTGGCGAAGCCATAGAACTAGCAACCCGCTATTTTGATGATAAGGATCAAAAAAATCGACTTTTGGTTATTCTCTCTGATGGAGAAGATCATGAAGAAGGCATTGACGCGGCTATTTCCAAAGCAGTTAATGAGAATATTCGCATTATAACAGTAGGCTTAGGTACGGAACGCGGTGGGCCTATTCCGATAAAAAGAGGTAATGTGATCACCGGTTATAAAAAAGACCAAAATGGTGAGGTAGTGATAACTCGCTTAAATGCTGATCTTTTGAAAGAAATTGCAGAAGATGGAAATGGAAAATATATCTCCGGTAATTCCAGTCGTAATGCGGTAGAGTTTCTTTTCGATGAGATGGATACAATGGAAAAGACTCAGTTTGAGGCCTCCCTATTTGCGGATTATGAGGACCAGTTTCAATGGCTATTAGCCCCAGCATTGTTACTGCTGATTTTGGATGTATTTATTCTGGAAAGGAAGACCCAGTGGTTTAAGAACCTAAACTTATTTGAGCGCCATGAAGAAAATTAAAATCATCTTTTTCCTCTTGACTTGTTTGGGTCTGCAGGCCCAGGAAGCGCGAAAAAAAGTCCTAGAAGGAAACAAGGCTTACGCTGAAGGATCCTTCGATCAAGCGGAAATTAAATATCGCAAGGCAATGGAAGCTTCCAAGGATAATGCAAAAACCACCACCCAGTTCAATTTGGGGAATGCCCTCTACAAACAGGAGCGCTGGCAGGAAGCACGAGAAGCGCTAGAGGCAAGTCTTGCTGAAACCGATGATCCGGAGCTTAGAGCAGAGATTCAGCACAATCTTGGAAATACTTGGATAAAAGAAGAAAAGCTCGATAAGGCAATCGAAGCTTATAAACAATCCTTGAAAAACAATCCTGCCGATGATGAGACACGTTATAACCTGGCCAAGGCCTTAGCGCAAAAGAAAAAGCAAGAGGAGCAGAAGAAGCAAAACCAGGAACAAAAGGATCAAGACAAGAAAAAGCAGGAGGAAAAAGACAAGAAGGACAAAAAAGATCAGGAAAAGAAAGACCAGGATCAACAGAAGAAAGATCAGCAGGATAAAAAAGATCAGGAAAAGAACAAGCAGAATCCTAAGGATCAAAAAGACCAAAAGAAGGATCCATCTCAAGGAGAAAACTCTCAGGAACAAAAGAAAAAAGAGTCTGATCGAAAAAACGCCTTACGCCTTTTAGAATCCCTGGATCGCAGTGAGGAGGATATTCAGAAAAAATTGATGCGTAAAAAGATTAAATCGAAACCTAGTAATAGCGTTAAAGACTGGTAATGCGAAGTTCCCTGCTCATAGTTGTTTTTAGCCTGCTCACTCAAGGCCTGCTCGCTCAGGTTGAGTTTCGAACTAAGGTGTCTCAGCGCGAGGTTCGGGTTGGTCAAAAATTTCAAGTTGAGTTTACGGTTAACCAGGAAGGAAGGGGTTTTCGTCCGCCGAGCTTTCCGGGTTTCGAGGTCCTTGATGGCCCTAATTATGCAGTGAACACCTTTCGCGACAATCGCGGTACCCGCTTCCAGCTGAGTTATGGCTACATCTTAAGAGCTAAAGAGGTAGGTGAATACACCATTGACCCTGCCTTTATCCGGGTAGAATCCAAAACCTACCGTACTGAGCCAGTAAAGATAAAGGTGGTGAAAAAGAAGAGCACGGCTCAATCACGGAACCGCGAGCGGATCTTCCTTAAAGCCATTGTAAGCGATAATGAAGTTTACGAAGGAGAACCGATTTTCGCCAAATACCGGCTTTTTTATCGGGTCGATTTATTTCAACATCAGTTTACCGAAGAACCCGATTTTCAGGGATTCTATAAAGAGGAAATAGAACAGAATCAAATTCAACGCGAATCAGAATATCTGGATGGTCAGCAGTATTACGCTGCCGATCTGCGAAAGCTGGTCATTATTCCCCAAAAGGCTGGAACTTACAGTCCCGGGAATGTAGCCTTAAGCGCACCTATTCGGTACAATACGGGACAACGAGACTATTTTGGTTTCCCAATAAGAAATACTAAAAAGGTAGATCTGAGTGAATCGTTTCCCACTATTAAGGTAAAACCCTTACCTGATAAAGGCAGGCCTCAAAACTTTAGTGGAGCGGTGGGTCAATATAAATTGAATACCGAAATAAGCACCACTGAACTTAATACCGATGGTAGCATCAGCCTTAAGATTCGTTTAGAAGGAAAAGGAAATATCAAATTGGCTGATCTTCCTAAGGTAGAATTCCCCAGTGCCTTTGAAGTCTTTGATCCGGAAATAAAAGAACGAAGCAAAGTTGGGGCCTTTGGTATGGAAGGCTATAAGGAAATTGAATACCTCCTTGTTCCGCGCTACAGTGGCACCTACAAAATTGACCCTGTTCAGTTTAGCTATTTCGATCCTCGCAAGAAGAAGTACATACGACTTGAAAGTGAGCCTTTTGAAATTACTGTAAATGGTGAGAATGGTGCTGCGCCGGCTCAAAGATCGGCGCCCCGAGCTGCCAATGCCGAGCGGGAAGCAGTTGATTTCATTAATAAGGACATCTTATTTATCAAGACGCAAGCTGGCAAGTGGAATAAGCATGGCAGTAGCTTCCTGGGCTCCCAATTGTTTTGGATCATCCTGGCAGCTATTCTTCTCATGGCAGTAGGCTTGATTCTTTGGTGGCTTCGTATCCGCAGTGAATTAGAGAATCGCGATAGCCTGAGGATTCAAAGGGCGGCCAAAGCAGCACGTAAGAAACTTCGGAATGCGAAAAAAGCATTGAAAGGAGAGGACCCTGAGCGTTTCTATCAGGAACTAGAAGTGGCTATTTATGGCTTCTTTAGCGACAAACTGAATGTAGGTAAAAGCCAAATGAATAAGGAGTTCCTGGAAGAAAGATTAAATACCGCAGCTGCTTCCAAAGAGAACATTGAAGCTCTTATTAAGCTTTTGGAAAAATGTGAAATGGCTCGTTACACAGGGTTAAAGATCGATGCGGCTGCCCAGGATTTCGAGCACGCAGGAGAATTACTCACCGAAATCGATAAGCAACTATGAGGTTGAGAATGATTTTAGGCGCTCTGCTCTTATTAAGCTCCTCAATGGTAGGACAGGATGAGTTATTCGATAAAGGCAATCAAGCTTATCAGGAAGGCAATTACCAGCTAGCGATCGAATTCTATGATAGCATTTTAGGTGCTGGCAAAGAAAGCGCCGCCTTGTATTACAATCTCGCCAATTCGCATTATCAGTCGGGAGCTTTAGCCTTATCTATTCTCAACTATGAAAAGGCGCTCTTACTCCAACCTGGAGACGAAGAGATACTCCATAATTTGTCGCTTGCTGAGAAACAACGCGTAGATCGATTCGAAGCGATGCCTCCAAATCTATTCAAGGCATTTCGCTTGAGCATTCTTCAGGTTTTCAGTCCCGATAATTGGGCGCGCCTGGGCTTGGCCTTTCTGCTTATCGCATTAATCGGTCTGGCTTTTTACCTCTTCAGTTCAAGAGGTCGAATTGGGTTTGTAGCGATGATTGGCGGAGTACTTTTCTGCCTCTTCTCTATGGTGATGGCCTTTAGCCACAAGCAACATCAACAGGACCATCCTAAGCTTATCGTAATGTCAGATTCCGCCTACGTAAAAAGCGGCCCGGGAACTGAGGCGGAGGATCTGTTTATCCTTCACGCTGGTACCAAAGTGGAGAAGATCGACTTCTTTGATGCCTGGGTGAAACTAAAATTGATTGATGGGAAAATCGGCTGGCTCCCGGAATCTGATCTGGAGGCAATAAACTAAATCCCCGGCACAGATATCCCACGCAAATTGCGGTAGAGTTCCAGAGCATAATTGTCCGTCATTCCACTTACGAAATCCAGTATGCACATCACCTTTTGATAAGGTCGAGCTGTTTCCTCAAATCGGAATTGATTTGGAATAAGCCCCAAAACCTTCTCATGTCGCTTCTGCCTGGCTGCTTCGTCCAAAAGCGCTGCTTCTACGAAATCTTCGATCAGGCCGCTCATGATCTTAAATCCTGCTAGCTCGATCTTCATGACACTCTCATAATTGTAAATCCGCCCCACTGATTTCTTGCCAATTATCTTTAAAGCGTTCTGATATTCCTCAAGGCTATCCACCAAAGAAGTATTAAAATCCCCTTTTAAGATCTCCTCACGATTGGCTAGAAAAGCATCGGCGCAAGCGCGCACCAAAGTACTAATCACCTTTGCCCGGAGATAGGCCACCGATTCATTCTTATCTAAACGCAGTGCCTCCAGGTTTTTCCGCAAGCGGGCCATGTCGGTATCCTTGTCCTTTTCCAGGATAAGTAAGAAGTCATCCTTAACCTCCTCAAAAGTTAGTATACCCAGACGATGGGCATCTTCATAATCGATTATACTGTAGCAGATATCATCCGCTGCCTCTACCAGGTACACAAATGGGTGGCGACGATAGGCCAGAGGACTCGCACTATCCAGACTTAAAGGAAATTCATTGACAATTGCCTTAAACACCGCCTCATCATCCTGGAAGTAGCCATACTTACTGCGATGCTTGCCCTTGCTCTTGTCTCTAGCCAGGCTTTCACATGGATATTTTAGGATACTTGCCAGGGTAGTATAGGTCATTTGCAAGCCTCCTGCTAAACGGCCATTAAACTGCCGACTCAGAAGTCTTAGTGCATTGGCATTCCCCTCAAAATTGATAAGGTCTTCCCATTCCCCGGCAGTAAAAGCAGCCCGAAAGCCCTGGTCATGCTGACGATCGAGAAAGTATTTGGAGATAGCTTCTTCACCGGAATGACCAAAAGCCGGGTTCCCTAGATCATGGGCAAGAGAGGCGGCAGAAACCACCGACTTGAGTTGATTGCGATAAAAATCCTGACTGGTTTCATCATCCTTCAATTCCGGAATTTGAGCCAGAGCTTCACCTACGATCATCCCCAATGAACGACCCACGCTTACGACCTCTAAAGAATGAGTAAGTCGATTATGGACAAAAACCCTTTCCGGTAATGGAAAAACCTGGGTCTTGTTTTGAAGCCTTCTAAAAGCAGAGGAAAAGATGATTCGGTCGTAATCACGTTCGTAAACAGAACGAGCATCGGCCGGCATTCTCTCGTCGCCATAGCGCTTTGGGCTATAGCAATTTTTCCAGGTCATTTCCATGCGCTAAAGGTCGGTAGGAATTCTAAAAAGGCAAATTTTTAGAGCGGGATACTACTTATTTGGAAATGCTTTTTAGCTTTGAGTAAGCCATCGATTAATGAAGAAATATCAAACCCTCTATGTTGCCGCCTCTAAGCAACATGTTGGCAAAACTACCTCCACCTTAGGACTTGCATACTGTTTACAGAGATTAGGAATCGACATTGGTTATTGTAAGCCAGTCGGACAACAGTTTGTAGATCTCAATGATTTAAAAGTAGATAAGGACACCATCCTTTTCTCTGATCTCATACAGTTCGACCTGCGCCCTGACATCCACAGTCCGGTTATTCTAGGCTCTGGGGCTACAACCAGTTTCATTGACGACCCAGATGGGTTCGACTATGAGGAGCGCATTCTAAGCGCCAAAGTGGAACTTGAGAAACGCAAGGAACTTACCATTCATGAAGGCACAGGACATCCGGGTGTGGGGAGTGTGGTAAACCTGAGTAATGCCAAGGTAGCGCGCATGCTGGACGCTAAAGTGATCTTCATTGCTGAAGGTGGTGTAGGTTCTACTATTGATATGACCAATATGTGCCTGTCCCTGTTTCGTGAGGAAGGTGTAGAAGTTTTAGGAGTAATTGTCAATAAGGTACGGGAGGAGAAAATTGACAAGATTCGTCCCTATCTCGATAAATGGCTGCAAAGCCAGGGTATTCCTCTTCTAGGCATAGTGCCTTATGACCGAACATTGGCCTGGCCGGTAATGTCCACTGTGTGTCGAGCTATCAAAGGGGTGGTAAGATCCAATTCGCATATGCTCAAGAACAAAGTGGCTGATGTAATTGCGGGTACCCTTCTGGATCGCTCTAAGCTGGAAAAACGAGATAACCTATTATTAGTGGTCGGCACGCACCGCATTGACGAGACCATCAAAAAAATCATCAATATCTGTGATGAATCACATATTGAAGATTGGCCTTTGAGCGGAATCATCGTTTGTGGCGACGGACATATGAGCAGCGAAACACAGAAGATTATTGACAAATTTGAAACTCCATTAATTCATTCGGAATTAGATACTTATGGGGTTGTATTACGCGTAAGTCGTATCGAGGTTAAGATCAATCGCGATACCCCCTGGAAAATAAAACGAGCGATTGATTTAATTGAGAAGAACGTCGATTTGGAGTACATCAAAAACAGCATCTCCTAAGGCAGAGGCCAATTTTTCTTCTATATTTGCCCACCCAAAAATGGGGCATTAGCTCAGCTGGCTAGAGCGCTACACTGGCAGTGTAGAGGTCATCGGTTCGACTCCGATATGCTCCACAAAAAAGCACCTTATTCGAGGTGCTTTTTTTATTTCCAGGCATTGCAACAACGGACAAGGTTGTTTTGAAAAGGGAGAGCGTCGAGCGAAGAGTTTACTTAAGCGTTAAACTGTTTCGGGCTATTAAGTGCATAGCACAAAGCTTCGCGCAGGAGATATTGAGCTCCTAGGGGAGGTAATTGAAGATATATCCAATTAATCTCAATCCCTCGCGAAAAGCTACATCTCAATCTGTAATTAAGGCATTGGAACTCTTCAAGGGTTCTATCAGTGAATCCCTTTCCTTCTTATTCTAAACTATTCCAATAGAGAAATCTCCCATAATCGAGGCAAAGCCATTTTTCTGCCCTGGGAAGTAATGGTCCAAATGACACTAATAGTCATATCAACCATTAGTCTTCATTTTTAAAGATTTTAACGAAGTTTTTCGCTTTAAAACCAAGAATTTCTTAAAGACTCTTTTGGTACAAAAGACCAAAAGAGCTACATTTGAGAGCTTTATAATTGTTGAAATAACAATTTAAGGCGCAACTTACTAGACTAACTATTTGTTTTTGAACCAATTAATGAACTATGAAACAATTGTACTTTAAAGCGCTGCGAAGGCTCGCAGTGACGGTACTTTGCCTGTTTTCATATGTTGCCTCGGCTCAAACAGTCTCCGTACAGGGAACCGTGACCGAAGCATCCAACGGATTGACCATCCCGGGAGTGAATATCAGCGTAAAGGGAACTCAGAATGGAACGACCACTGATTTTGATGGTAACTACAGCATCGAAATGGAAAAGGGACAAACCCTGGTCTTCTCTTTTGTGGGTTTTAAAAACATCGAAATTGCCGTAAACGAATCACGTACACTCGATGTGAAAATGGATGAAGAGTCATCCGTTTTAAATGAAATCGTGGTAGTGGGATATGGTTCTTCTACAAAAAAGGAGATTACCGGAGCCGCAGCCAAGGTAGATGGTACGGAGCTTAAAAAGCTCAATATCTCCCGAGTAGATGCCGCCCTTCAAGGTCAGGTTTCGGGGGTAACCATTAATACCAATTCCGGATCACCTGGTGGTTCCAGCAGCATACGAATAAGGGGTCTATCTACATTTGGAGATAATGACCCCTTAATTTTGGTTGATGGTATCGTATATGATTCCGAAGGCCTAAATGCCCTTAACCCCAATGATATTGAATCCGTTAACGTGTTAAAGGATGGTACCGCTGGTATATACGGGGTACGTGCCGCAAACGGGGTAATCATTATCGAAACCAAAAAGGGGTCTTTTAATACCAAGCCGCAAATTGAATTCAGCGGTTTCTATGGTATGCAAAGCACTGCAAGACGTCTCGATCTTCTTAATGCGAACGAATATGCAGTTGTAAAAAACAATGCTTTCTTTAATGGAATGCAGCCACAGCCCTTTGCCAATAGTGCCTTAGGAGAGGGAACAGATTGGCAAAGTGCTGTTTTTCAAGATGCGCCCATTGAGTCCTACAACATCAGTATCAATGGCGGTAATGCGAAGACTCGTTACTCCATTGGTGGATCCTACTTTAACCAGGATGGTATTGTAGGCGGGGACAAAGCAAACTTCCGACGTTACAATGCCCGTTTCAATGTTTCTTTCGACCTGGATGAGCGTTTTAGACTGAACAGCGTATTGCTTTACACCAATGAGGGACGCAGCACATTAGCCGAAAACGGCATCGGTTCAGTATTGTACAATACCATCAATGCTTATCCTACCGAGCCATTGCGTCAGGATAATGGTCGTTACAGCTACCTGGATTTGGTGAATGATATCATCAATCCACTAGCTCAAATGGAAAACACCTTTAATCGCACGAACACCAACAAATTTGTAGGTAAAGAGGAATTGGTTTTCACCATTGACGAGCATTTCAGCTTAACCAATCGCTTTAACTATAACGTCGCTTTAGAAGACTTTAAGAGTTTCTCTCCCCTGGCTTACTATGGACCTGGAAAAGCGCAAAACACCGCCATCAATGCGGATCTTGATGCACCGGTTGTGGAAATTGCGGATAGCGTTTTCCTGGAAAGAGGAGCGAGCGTTTATGAAAGCCGCACTACCTATGTAGACCTTAGCTACGAAGGTTTCTTGAATTATGATCGCACCTTTAACAATGTGCACAAAGTAAAAGGCACATTCGGGGTATCAGTTTTTGATCGTAGCGGGAATAACCTTAATGCTACAGCTTTCAACATCCCTAATAACTCGGTAGATTTTGCAGACATTTCCGCCAGCCAGGCTGATGGGGGGCTATTGAATAATGCCGGATCATGGGAATTCCAGGAACGTCTATTATCAGCCTTCTTAAGAGCAGAATATTCTTTCCGTAATCGCTACATCTTCTCTGCGATTGTTCGTCGTGATGGATCATCTCGTTTCGGTGCAAACAACCGCTGGGGTACTTTCCCTGCATTTTCCGGAGCCTGGGTATTCAGTGATGAAGTGTTCTGGGAAGGTTTGAACCTTGATTGGGTAGATTTTGGAAAACTGCGTGCTTCGTACGGGGTATCAGGAAATGACCAGATTCCAAATTTTGCTTACCTCGCATTACTTAATGGTGAAGGAGCTTATGTTTGGAATGATGTAATCGTAAATGGTGTAGCCTTAGGTCGCGGTGCCAATCCCGATCTGAAATGGGAAACTACCCGCCAATTTAACCTTGGGGTAGATTTCAACTTCTTGAAAGACTTTAGCTTCACCTTCAACTACTTTGTAAAGAACACTCAGGACCTTCTCTTCCAACCAGATGTATCCGCAGTACTAGGGACTTACGGACCAGGCGGATTCCCTCCTTATGTTAATGCAGGTGATGTTTCTAACCGAGGAATGGAATTCGAATTAGGCTATAACAGCAATCCGGTTAATGACTGGGTATTCAATGCCAATGTGAACGTTACCACCCTGGTAAATGAAGTAATGCGAGTACCGGATGGAGTAGATTTCATCCCAGGCGCTGCATTTGGTGTAGGCGGCGTTACCGCTACCCGTTTTGAGGTAGGCCAGCCTATCGGATACTACATTGGATTCGAGACTGATGGTATCTTCCAGTCTCAAGCAGAAATCGATAATGCCGCAGTTGTTCAGGACGGAGCTCAGCCAGGAGATTTACGCTATGTAGATCAGAATGGTGATGGTGTAATTAACTTCAGTGATGATTCGGACCGCGTAAGAATCGGTTCTCCGATTCCTGATGTAACTATTGGTTTTAACTTCAATGTAAGCTACAAGAACTTCGACCTCTCTGGTAATATTTATGCCGCCTTGGGTCAGGAGATCATCCGTAACTACGAGCGCCAGCAGCCTTATGCCAACCAATTGAGCTATGTGATTAACCGTTGGACCGGACCGGGTTCTACCGATGTTTATCCTCGCGTAACAACCGGTGCAACACGAAACAATGTGTTCTCAGATTTCTTTGTGGAGGACGGTTCTTTCGTACGTCTGCGAAACATTCAATTCGGATATACTTTCCCCGAAAAATGGCTTAAAGCAGCTAAGGTTCAGTCCTTGCGTATCTACGTAAGTGCTAACAACCTGGTTACTTTAACAAACTATCTAGGCTTCGACCCGGATATTGGAAACTTCGGTGGTGTTTTAGCTGCTGGGGTTGACTATGGATTCTATCCTCAGGCCCAAACTATTATGGGTGGATTTAATATTAAATTCTAAAGGAAAAGTATCATGAAAGCAAAAAAATCAATTCTTATTCTTTTCGTACTCCTGATTTCTTTTTCTTCTTGTGAAAAGTATCTGGATGTAGACCCTGCTTTTACTTTAGGAGCAGAAAACTACTTCAATTCTGAAGCAGATTATGAACTTGCCTTAATTGGAGCATACGACCTCCTACAGGCCTCTTACCTCACCCAATGGGTTGGAGAAATAGCTTCCGACAATTCTATTGCAGGAGGGGAATCTTTTACCGATACCGAAGGGTTACATCAAATTGATGCAATGACCCATGATGGAGTAAATAATGAGCTCCGCAGCATCATGCGTTTCAATTATGCCGGAATTGCTCGTTGCAATTATATCATGGAATTCAAAGACAAAACCGACTTTGATGGACGTGAGGTAATTATTGGCGAAACTCGATTCTTAAGAGCATACTATTACTTTGAATTAGTGCGCTATTTCGGAGGAATGCCTTTAATCATTGATGAGCGTATTGGAGCCGAAGAGGTTACTGAACGCGATCGTGCTACGGCTAGTGAAGTATATGCTCAAATTGAAAGTGATTTGCGCTTTGCGGTAGAGAATATTCCATGGAATCAGCCAGTGAAAGGTAGAGCTGACAAAGGAGCCGCTTTAGCTTTATTAGGAAAGGTTTACCTCTATCAGGACAAATTCGCAGATGCTGCAGCAACCCTGGATCGTGTGATTAATGAAGGTGGTTATAGCCTGCTTGCCAATTATGAAGACCTCTGGTTGGCTGCTAATGAAAACAACTCCGAAACAGTATTTGATGTGGAGTACTCGAACCTTGAAGGAGGTAGCTATGAATGTCTGATCTGTTTAGAAGGAAATGCCGCAGCTGGCTTCCAGGGTATTCGCCAATATTCTGGTCCTATTTATGGCGATGGCAACTCTTACAACCTTCCCACGCCCAAGCTATACAATACCTTTAACATCAACGATCCTCGTCGTGATGCTTCGGTATTAAACCTAGATTCCTTTATTAACCTACAACCCGACCCAAGCTCAATTAGCTATGCTGTAGGTGGTGGAGGACACACCGGTTATTACAATAACAAGTACATCAAACGTCAGGCTGAACTTGGATTACCCGATGATGACCTAACCAGTCCATTGAACTACAAAGTGATCCGCTATGCAGACGTATTACTAATGGCTGCAGAGGCACATAACCGCAATGGTAATGATCCAGTAGCTCTAACTTATGTAAATCAGGTAAGAGCTCGAGTAGGACTAGGGCCCTTAGCCTCAAGTGGAAACGCCTTAACCCAAAACATTTGGGACGAACGCAATCTAGAACTATCCGGTGAAGGTCATCGCTTTTTTGACCTTGTGCGTACCGGTCAGGCAGCATTAGAAATCACCGACTTCCAGGCCGGTAAACACGAATTATTCCCAATTCCTCAAGTAGAAATTGATCTATCCGGTGGATTGTGGAGTCAAAACCCTGGCTATTAATTCAATAGAGAAAAAGTATTTGATCTAAACCGAAATATTTATTAGCATAATTTTTTATTAAACCTCAGATAATGAACATTCAATCAATTTTCAAGAAAACAGGTCTTTGGCTCAGCATGGGTCTGTTAGTAGTGGCTACTTCGTGTAGAGACGATGATGACAACCCTTCCTTGGGACAGCCACCTACCGCTGCTGATGCAGCATTCACCTATCAAGCTTCTGCAACAAGTGATAACGTAATTGAATTTACTGCAGCTAACGCAAGTTTAGCGGCAAGTTGGGATTTCGGTAACGGGATGACCGCAACCGGAACCAATGTGAGCACCAGCTATCCATTTGCAGGAGATTACACGGTTACCCTAACTGTTCAGAACTCTGGTGGAACCGCCAGCAGCTCTCAAACGGTTAACATTGCTCAGGATGATCCTACTTTGGTTAACAATCCTTTGTACACGCTCCTTACCGGAGGATCCAGCAAAACCTGGGCAGTAGATTCTGCTTCAGCAGTGCACTTTGGAGTAGGTCCTGATCCAATTGGAAATGCAGGAAACTATCCAGAATGGTATGCAGCGGCAGCAAATGAGAAGTCTGGAGCCGACATGTACAACGACCGTTACACTTTCCACTTAAATGGATTTGGTTTTGACCTTGTTACCGGTGGCGGTGTATATGTGAATCAGGAGCATCCTGATCCTCCCTATGATGATACAGTTTCTTCTCCAGTGAACGATCTCATTGCTTCTCTTCCTGATCAGATTGGTGAGATCTGGACTTTGACCGAGGGTAATGACACTATGCTTTCCGTATCTGGTAATGCCATGATTGGATATTGGGCAGGAACCCGCAGCTACAAGGTGCTTACCCTTTCAGAAAATGAACTGTGGCTGAGTTTTGTGGATACTAAGGCCAGCAACCCAGGTTTAACCTGGTATGTAAGATTAGTGCCTGAAGGTTACAACAGTAACCCTAACCCTCCTAGCAAACCAGATCTACCATTGGATTTCGAATCTGAGCAACCAGCCTGGACTACCTTTGAGGGTAACGCTTACCAGTACATCTCTAACCCTGATCCGAGCGGTATCAATACCAGTGGCAACGTTCTAGAGGTTACCCATGGTTTCCAAACTTTCTCAGGACAGTTTGTTGACTTAAACACCAAACTAGACTTCAGCACTCAAACCAGTCTTAAGATTAAGGTTTGGGCTTCGGATACCGCAACTTTCCGCGTTAAGCTTGAGGATGGCAGCAACTCCAACAACTTCTCTGAAGTAGATGCCTCCATTACTCAGACTAATACCTGGCAAGAGCTGACTTTCGACTTCTCTGGTTCCCCAGCAGATTTTGATAAGCTTGTGATTTTCCCAGGATGGGGAATTACTACTCCAGATGTCTTCTATATTGATGATATCCGTCAGGAATAACATTCCAACAATAGCAGGATTGGCAAAGCCAATCCTGCTTTTTTATTAAATAAAAACACCTACTATGAAGTATCGCTTATACTCCCTCTTGTTTCTAGCAAGCTTCGGCTTAGTGAGCTGTGGCGAGGAAGAAAGCTCGGTTGAAATTATTCGCCCTACTAACCTACAGGTTAGCATTGATGTGTCACAGGACATTGAAGGTCAAGTAGACGTTGACTTGAATGCTAACTTCACCAATTACTATCGTGTAACTTTTTACGACAAGGACGAGGAAGTTACCATTCAATCCAATGATGGCAGCGCATCTTATCTCTTTAGAGAAAGTGGAACCTATGCTGTTCGTTCACGCGCCTATGCCAGCTTTGAATACTATATCGAACAACTTGATTCCGTAACAGTAACTGTAACTCCAGCCAATAGTGGAGGCATTCCTACTACGGGATATACCACACCAACTAGTTATCCCGGCTACACCCTAACCTGGGCTGATGAATTTGATGGTACCAGCCTAAGCAGTGACTGGACCCATGAAATTGGTACCGGAAATAATGGTTGGGGAAACAATGAATTACAATACTATCGTCCCGAAAACACCGAAGTACGCGACGGTTATCTGATCATTACTGCGGATGACGAAGCCTTTGGCGGACGTAATTTCACCTCATCCAGAATTGTTACCAATGGAGCCCAAAGCTTTAAATATGGACGTATTGATATTCGTGCAGCCATGCCCGAAGGTCAAGGATTATGGCCTGCTCTATGGATGCTAGGCGATGATTTCAATACCATCGGCTGGCCAGAATGTGGAGAAATTGACATAATGGAAATGGTTGGAGGAACTGGCACTAACCGGGGAGACGAGGTTTGCCACGGTACCGCTCACTGGGATAACAATGGCACTAAAGCTGACTTTGGTTCCTATATCCGCTCCACTACCGGCAAGCTTTCTCGTAACTTCCACGTGTACTCCATCATTTGGGACGAAAACGCAATTACCTGGTACTTTGATGACCAACAGTATCATCAAATCGATATTACGCCTTCCTCTTTACATGAGTTCCGTGAACCCTTCTTCTTCATTTTCAATGTAGCGGTAGGTGGAATCTGGCCTGGAAGTCCGGATGCAAGCACAGTTTTCCCCCAACAAATGGTGGTGGACTATGTCAGAGTATTCCAATAAACTCTCAAGAAAAAGACCCTTATCAAAAAGGCCATCACGAAAGTGATGGCCTTTTTTTATTCTCTTCCTTCCAGCTTTCGCAGCCTCGTTTCATTTTGGGACACCCATGGTTCAGGTAAATCATAATAATGAACCATTCGGTCGATGGTTATATGTTTACCGTCAAATCTGTCTAGTCCTTTAAGGTAAAGCAAACTGCGAATCCTCGAAGGGTCGATCTCCCCTCCTAGGCTGGAATAGGGAATGTAATAATCCTGAAAGTCAGATTTAAGGATATACTCACTTCCTGCTCCAATAGGCACAAATGCACTTTGTAAGTCCCCGGCCGAGAATGTACCGGATTGCAAACCAAGTTCAAATCGTGCTCTGGTATTTCCTTTCATGCGAATCATTAAGCCACCGCTGGTCCAGAAATCGGACAAGTCAATATCCTCGGATACATCCAATGCACCACCCCACCAGGTACCGGTCCCGGTTTGGATCCGAAGTTTGCCCTCTGCATCCATTTCAAATTGGCAGCTTCCTTCCCAATCCACCAACTTAATCGGAGCAACAATAGGACTAAACCTCTCATCTACATCACGATCCAAACCAGGCCAAACTATATAGCCCATTAAGGTATCCATCGTTAGTCCCCCAAATGATCTAAGATGAGGCAAATCAGATTGTAGAGGAGGCAGCTTAGACTGTTTAAGCAAAGCATCCTTGTCTCCGTTTAAAGTCTTACGAATCGACTTTCCAAATCGCTTTAAGCCTTCAAATGTTCCTTGATCATAGAGATCCCATAAAGGGGCCTTGACCTGACCATCCACTGTGAACAGCCCAAAATGATTCTCTGATCCATCTGGATTCTTTCCATCTTTCCATGGCTCATCAAAGGCTTCAAAATAGAAGCAAGCCATGGACTCCCGATTGCAATACTGCTTAATCCAACGGTAGTATAACATCTGCTTGTATTCATCAGCAGCTCTGGAACCT
Source organism: Croceimicrobium sp. (assembly GCA_965279135.1). Classification (GTDB taxonomy): domain Bacteria; phylum Bacteroidota; class Bacteroidia; order Flavobacteriales; family Schleiferiaceae; genus Croceimicrobium. The sequence goes on from OZ257133.1 coordinate 2,841,578, forward strand.
TCTGCACCATAAAGGTTATTATCCAGACTAGCCCAGCCGGTTTCTCCAATGTGTATAGGCTTTGTATAACCTAGAGACGACTCCATAAAAGCCTTTACCGCCTCTATCTGAGCTTCCACTCTTTCCAATCCTCTGGCTACAGCTTGTTTAATCTGTATAAAGTCCTCCAGAGAATCGTCTCCGGCGGGCACCCACCACCAATCGGGGTGATAATGAGTATCATGAAATGGATAAGAGTGCACTGAGAGATAATCCACTGCGGCCATTAAAGAATCTAAGGCAGGTAAATGATAGCTTTCTTCAGCACCTCCCCAGGAAGCGAAATTGTCGGAACTGGTTATCCATAAGTCCGCAGGCAGCTTACCCTCCTTTTTTAATAACTGAAGACGGATAACTTCCTTGAGAATTATTCTGGGGTGGACATAATAACCTGACGCCCAATGCACCATCGATTCATTGCCTACTGCTATTACTTTAACGATATCTGGGTACTCCTGACTGAGCTTAATCGCCTGCTTAATTTCCGCTTCATTCTCCGCCGCGTCTGGAAGATTATGATTCGGATTATCGGTCCAGGCATTTTCGCATTGCATCCAGGCCCCGAGCATGACATACATTTCAAAGGAAGGGTCTTCCTCTTTCATTTCCCTTATGGCCTGTAACAGATTTGGGGTATGATCGTAGAGTCGGGCATGATAGGTTCGCAAAATTTTGATCCCCATGGCATCCAGAATCTTAAGATCCTCCTTAATATCCTCCACTGATGGGCCTTTTGAACGATCCGGATAGCGATAACCACCATAAGCTATCGCCGGGTAATCCGGGCTTCCCAAAATATCAGCCGCACTCGGACCATTATCATTCTGGCAGGCGATAAAAGCGTTAAACACAATCGCCAAGAACAAAGCCTTAAGGACGAATAATGACTTTGAAGCTCTGTAATTTGTTCTCATAACGCACATTTAAGATATATACTCCTTCCGCAAGAAATGGTCGGTGGAAATCGTATTCCGTTTGGTCTACCTGAAAGCTTTCCAATGTTCGACCTTGCATATCCATAAGGCTTATCTGGGCTCCTGGATCCGGAAGTGATATCCTAAAGGAGCCCTTATTTGGATTGGGATACAAACTGATCTCGCCTATCCCAAAGGAATTCAGGCTGATATCACTGCAAGTCCCAATTACATAGGTGTCCTTGTTCGCAGCATTATTCCTCTCCCCGAAGCCCGGAAACGAATAGGTGTAATAGAAGTAAATGAAATCTCCTTTGCTGGCATTCAAGCGATAGGGTTGGTTTGGAGTAACCGGATATCCCGGCAGCGCATTGGGATCGGTTCCGTAATACAAGATGCAAGTAGGCACCCCTACCCCGGCCTGGGAAGGAATAAAGGTTAAAGTAGGGTTGTTATCATCCGAAGAAAACTTCCAATGAAAGTCACCATTAAAACTGGTGCCCTCACAAGACGGGGCTGTATCAACCTGAAGACTAAGTGCAGCTGACCAGGCAGAGTCACCTAAATGATCATGAGCCAGCAGAGTCCAAACAGCAGGGCCAACCTGAGCCGTCCAGTTCACTGAATATGGTCTCGTATTTAAGCTCTGATAAAGCTGCCCATTTAAATAGAAGTCGAGCTTTTGAACACTATCATTTAAGTCATTGGCGGTAGCCAGAATATCAAGATTCTCACCTTCCACAAAGACACTGCCATTCACCGGACTCAAAAAAGAGGCGGTCGGGGGCACATTTGCACTGTTTCCAACTACCACATAAACATCATCTTGATCTTGATAAGAACCGTTGTCCACCTCTAATCGGTATTTATAAACCCCTCGCTGAAGATTGTTAATGGCAGTATTTACCCCAGTTGGGTTTTGCGGCTGAGCCAGGCTTGGACCGTACAACTGCGTCCACTGGTAGCTCAAGGTTCCGGAACCAGGGTTAGTGCTTGCACTCCCATCTAAAGCTCCGAAGTTTTGTGGTAGCACCAGTACCTGCACGGGACCTGCATCAGCTACGGGTTGATTATAGGGCAAAGGACCGCTAAAGCTGAAGTCCAATTTCCCTAAATTAAACTCCCCGCCTTCAATATAGATTCGTAAAATCTGCACACCTGATTTAAGCGGCACATCTAACACCGTCTTTGTTGCCCAGGTATTCCATCCGCCAGTATATCCGAAACTGATATTCGATTTCAGAGTGTCCCCATCTGATTCCAGTCTCAATGGTCCCCCACCAGAATTGTTATCAGAGGCATATCTAATATCCACCTTGTATAATCCTGCCGTCTGCACATCTACGGTATATTCCATCCATTCGCCGTTCTGTAACCATCCCAAAACAGGTCCTTCAGTGCCATGCAGGCTCGCATCAGCCCACTCCTGTAATCTAAAATCCCCGTTGTTTCCGGAACTCAAATCCTGGTAGCTAATCCCATTGGCGAATCCCCCCTCGAAAAGATCGTATTCCCCGGAAAAAACCGTCCCGGGAATTACTTTTGGATTACCATTAAAGGGCACTTGTTCTCCCACTGTTACCTGAACGATGTTAGAGATTGCGCAATCGCCCCCTTTCAGCAACCGCACATAAAAACTATGTATACCGGCATCAAGGCTATCCACAGAAAAGTGATAAGGGGCTTGTTGCAAGCTAGCTATACTATCTTCATTCTGGTATAGAATAACATAATCAGGTGAACCTTGCTGCAGGTTAAAACTTAGTTGCGCTGTACCTCCGGTATAGGCCCTATCAAAGAGCACAGTCAGTTCTCCTTCCAGGTCAGCGTCAATCGATGAAACTAATTCTCCAGGGGGAACCGATAGCTGATAGCCATCTGAATACTGAACGTTAATGGCACTGTTGCTGTAATTCTGGGCTACGTAGATCCGATTTCCATCACCTTGAAAGGCCGTGGCCAAAGGATGGTCAGCAGTTACTCCCAGATCAGGCGGTCCCAGTACCTTTAAATTATGCAGCCAATGATAGGTTTGCGCATCCGATACACCAAACTTCAAGGCTCGACTGGGGTACCTGTTGTAGAGCGAGAGCGCTTTATCCGGATCAGTGAAGGCCAGGTACTGGTACATGACATCATGCCAAAGGTTTACATTGGGGGCATTGCTAAGAATTCCAGTATGCTGCTCAATCTCACTCCAGATCATACTGGCATAGCTTAGATTATGTCCGAGATAAAGTGATCCGCCGTGAATGGGATACAACTCAATACCATAGGAAGCGGCGATATCTGAGGTCCAAAAAGTTCCATTATCATAACTGTTTCCCCAAACTCTCGAAACCAAGCCGTAGGGTTGACTTGCCTTAAAGTTTCGGTTATACATATCGAACCAATATTCTTCTACCGCAGATTGCTCGGTGGTATAGAGGTAAATACCCAAATCTCGTATGGAGTCATTTCCCGTAACCGAACCCCAATGGATAAGCGAGGAGTTAAACTGCATACTTTCGGAAGTCGATTCCAGATCATTTCCCTGAGGAAAACTGGCGAAGCCATTAGCCCAACAATGCCCGGCAAAAGGACTGAAGTTGCGCAGGTAGGGAAAAAGGTTATCATTTCGATTCGAGCTTGCCGCATCACGAACCAACATATTTATCATGGGGCCCCATTGAGAAGCCCAACCCGGTTCATATTGCTCCATGAATGAAGCTGCATGAATGAAGTAACCCCAATGAAAATGATGGTCATTAATATTTACGTCCTGTCCATGGCCAGCAGGATAACCAATAAGCGCATCCCAGGTATTATTGTAATAGAATAGAAAAGCTACCTCCCCAGATTGATAGGAAAGCCAGTCTTCCAGACGCTCCTTAATGGTTTTAACGATAGCCTCTAGAGCCAGGGTATCGCCAATCTGATCCGCAATTCTTGCTGTTTGGATGAGGCGATTCATGGATTGACCTTCATTATAGGAGTCGGTCCAAGTAGCTAAACCCTCATTTTTTAGAGGATCAATTTTAGATTGTAAGTCGCCTGGGTCATATGTACCGCTTTTGCAAGCCACATTGGGAAGAGTTGGAAGAATGCCGTAAAAAGTGTTCTCTACCGAGAACTGATTGCCCTCTCTGAGCTTTAAATCCCCTCTTACCGTTCCCATTATATGGTTTGTATTTATACTGGAGCCCGCGGCCAGATTTGCCCATTGATGTGGTAACAAACCTTGCAGAAAGAGAGAATCAGATCCCTCCATTAGCTCGGTCTCAATTATGAAATCCGTTCTTACAATGGAGGTGGATTCATTAAAACTCCAGTTTGCTTTGCATTCTTTAGGAAAAACAAAGGCGTATTTTCTCAGGTCATAGGCTTTCTGGTCTGGGTTACCGCCAGGCGGTATAAATAACAGAGACCAATAGTTTTTGCCATTAAGTGTAGAGGTGTAAGTATTTCCATTCTTGGTCCAGCTAGATCCACTTGGACCATAAATCGCGAAATCAGCTCCATTGCGAACGCCCTTTACGATTAAGTAGGAGCCGGAGTCTGTTACGGCCCCCTGATTTATTACAACTTGGGCAATACTACTACTGTCCTTCGTGAAATATAAAAATGGCATCCCTATACCAGTACGGGCATTGAAGCTATGAGTGGAGTTTTGCCAATTTAAATCAATGGTCCAATCATCATGGTCCGCAACCATGGCGGAGGAAGCATTTAAGCCAACCACCCCTACGGTTACGGGTTCGATATTATCTATTGGTCCCCAGGGTATATAGGTGGCCACCAGACCTGAATTAACCGTCTTTAAAGTGAAAGGATAATTGAAAAGATTAGAGGAATGTGCGTTCTTAACCTTGTGTGACCACCACTCATTGGTTGGCACTGGTTTTAAGGCGGCATTACCTGTTACGAAAGGCGTTCCTGAAGGAAAACTATTCCTGCCGGCTGCGTCGGTACCGGGAAATACAGTAGTATAAGAACCCTGACCCTTTTGCACTACCTGGGCCTGCAGAAGACCTCCCAATAGTAGTAAACAGCCAAGTAAAACCGTTTTTATTGTGGAAGTCTTAGTCATTCTTTCTGATTAATTCATTTTTAACTTGAAATCTCTACTTCAATAAGCCGAATACTTAAATCCCGCTTAAAAAGCGATTGGCTATACTCTTCACTCAAAATCAATTCATCATGATCTAAGGAGTCGCCATCTCTGAAGTGAATCTTCAATCCAGCCTCATCACTCTTGCGATAGATTACTGGAACTGAACAGTAGGTAAAAGCGAGCTCCCCGGGAGAAAGCTCTATCTCCTGCCAGCTACCTTCAGCATCAAAGTATTTAAAAGGAACTGGCTCATTCAGGAACTCTTGCTCTGAGAGAAAAAATGGGTCTATTTTCAATTGACCATTCTCCACTATCAAACCCAGTTCTGACCAGCGATTGAGAATATCTTCCTTCACCTGCCCGGTCATTCCCGGTTGCTGAGCTCCCGCCGTTGAAGGAGTATGTGAATAAGCATCGAAGGGGAAAGCGCCATAAAGGTCCGGTGCCTTGTGCACGCCTATACCCGCGCGTATTTCATAATAATGGTCTGTCAGCTTGCCGATAACTTCAGAATCTGCTCCCAGTCGTTTGGCTCGAACCAGATTTTCCTGAACCGCCAGAAGCAGTTTTGACACCATATGCCAGTAAATGCTTCCTAAACCTTCATAACCATAGAATGTACCGGAACGACCCGTAAAGGCACGGTGCACAAAGTTCTCCTCATAAAGATCGAACCAAAAGTCTTTTTCCGACTCTACTGCGCTTAACTGAGAATTGGCTGCTAATTGATCCAGTTCTGCCTTAAGGTCTTTAGCATTAAAGAGATGCGATTTAAAATGAAAAACACCTTGCCCATCTTGTTCCATCAAATACTGGGTGAGTTGTTTATCCTGTACCCGCTCTGCTTTAATGCAGTTCTTTTCTAAAAAGGCGGCGAGTTCCCTGTCCGGGTAAAGCATGTAGGAATACTGGTCATCCCGAAACATGGAAGAGGCTTTAAGGCCATCTAATACAGCAAGGGCTTTATTTGGAGTAAGCGTTTCTGAAGTTAAAACTGCAACCTGACCTTCCAGCATTTCATATAGGTATTCTAGCTGCGCTTCGCGACCATCCTGCTTCAAGAGGTTGTAGGCATGATAGGTACCATTTTCAAGGGCATTATTCCGAATACTGCGATCCAGCAAGCGAATCGTGCGGGCGCAAAATTCACGCAGCTCTATGACCCCAATTGCCTGACTTGCACCTAGATCCAGCTTGTACGCCCGCTCGCGATAACGCTCACCAGCTTCTCCCATACGATTGACGAATTCCATTCTACGTTCACCGGAAATCTCATCTTGCCCTTTAAAATCATTAACCACTTCAGAAATAGCTAGAAATAGATCCAGCAAGGCCGCATTTACATGCAGATCTTCTTTTTGAGTAGCCAGCCAGGATTCCATAAACTTCAAATAACGGCGGAGGTAATAGAGCGTTACCATACTCAAACCATTCCCAACGAGCGCATTATTCGCATCATTCCATTCCGGTCTCTGAGTATTCATCCAAATACCCCCATCCGGTACCAAATTGTAGAGTTTGGTTAGAGCAGTTAGCAGTAGCTTTTCGGCCAGATTAGCTCTAAGAGGAGAGCCATTATTCCAAATAAGTTTCCCATCTGTACCCAATTCTTCAAAACGCTTTTCTGCATCGCGGTTTAACTCATCATCAAAATAGATCGTATCCTGAGGATCATTCAGGATATCCTGATGTGATTTTAAACGGTAGGGTACATCTGCGTAGACGAAACTAAATTCCTTAGTCAGTTTTTGAAGTAATCCCGGATAGTGTCTTTCGCTATGTTCCAGAAGGCGCAACAAATAGATGATTTGATGGTCGCCCCAATATCCAATGAAGGACCAGGGATCATGTGGCTCGATAAGCTCCCAGTCAATGCCGTTTTTAGCAATACGGTAAGGATTATAGCCATCCACCGTACTCGCATTGAGGAACTTGAAAATCATCCCTTCAATAAAGCGTGGATAGGAATATGCCAAAGCCTCCCAATTCTGAAAAATATCCCGCCAATTACCCTCATAATTGAGAATCTTATTCCCCTGTTCATCGAGGCGGGTTATGCTGAAGCGGTTCCAAGGGCGTGAAGGATCACCGTGCCTGCGACTAAAGGTAAGAGGTAAGTATTCTGCACCAAGACGCCGTAAATCCGCGTCGCCCTTAGCTGATAACCAATCTTGTAACTCACCATATCGGATTGGACCTTGTAAGCCATCCAAATCTGATGTAAAGCGCTCTGCTAAAGGACTGTTGCTTAACTCCAGGTAGGTCTTGAAATCATCGATATCCAAGGCATAGGCATCCTCAAAAAGCCCCCCTCGCATGATGTTGTAAAGCACATTACCATAATGTCTGGTCTGTACCAGTTTCTCGGCGGAGACTTGCAGTCCATCGGCCCGAGCTACTAAAGATTCCAGTTCGAGCCGACTTTGACGAGTTTCCTCTTTCAAAGTCTCCGCATCAATTCCCTTAAGCAGTTCCACGCGTAAATCATGTACCTGAGAGCTGGATAAATCTACCTCAGCCACCACATTCCACTCCTGCTTTTCTCCACCAGATAAACAGAGTTTGCGATAGGCCAACCAAGCTGATTTCACTGCTTTCGAAAAGCTTTCATCTTCAGGTGAAACACCAAAGCGGAAGTCTTCCAACTGCCGACTGGATAGAAGCACTTTATCGGGCATATCAGAGCTCCAGACTACATTAGCACTCAAGGATTCACTCGGTTCTGCCTTATCGACAATATTGGAGCTTAAACTGAAAATGCCCATTCCCGTTTCGGGCTCTTGCTCATTCTTCTTGTAAGCATCTACCAGAGTGCTCCGGCGATCTTGCATTAACCCATCAACACCGGAAGGCATAAGATTTTCCAAGCCATCCAAACAATCGAGCTCTATGGTTTCTGAGCCCAGATTCTCCAATCGAACCCTTCGCACGAAACCATAGCGAAAAGAAAAAGCCCAGTGATAAGCAAAGCGCAATTGTAAATCGTGATTGATTTCCTCAAAAATCAGTTCATCTGCGCTTAAGCTCTTGTACAAATTTCTTTCGGTGGAATACAAGCCAAAGTCGCGGTTGGAAAAGGGCTCCCAAATACTGAGGCTTTCCTCTTTTTGCTCCTTTACCCGAATAATGGTTTTAGGTCCAGTGAATTGAGCATTATCAACCAGCTTATCATCAGTATAATAGGGGAAAAGGGCGTGATCAGCATCACATCTTCCTGCAGTTAGCCCGCCATTACTGGCAATAAACATCCAATGGTCATAAGGACTTACCAGCGTCATAAAAAAGGGCGACATGTTATCTACCCTTTGAATACGATAGAACTCCTGTCCCTCAAACTCAACAAATTCACCTTTCGGCTTTTCAGTATTTCGCTTTAAAGTTTGGTTACCAATCTTAATGCGGCTCATAGAATGCTATTCTTTTGGAGGGATCACAATAGTTTGAAGGGCTGCCGGAGGGATAGTGCTAAAAGTAGATTTTCCCTCAGCATACTGATATTCCAGTCTCAAGGAATCGGTGGTGGTGTTTAAAATCGGTATCACAATCTCACCATTGGGATTTACTAGTGCTGTTGAATGCAGCCCACTAGGCAATTCGCCCTGCAAATCAACCACTTTCGCTCCCCGATCAATGTAATGACTAAAATGCCTTAAAGCATCATACAGTGGAGTGAAATATACTTCACCGGTAGTCGTATCTGCAATTACCGGCGCCACGCACCAGTTTGAAGCATGATTTGGTCCGCCTTGACGATCGAGAACAATATTCCAATCGACCCAGGCACTGACCTGATTGTTTAAACAACCGATAATATCCCGAGCGTATCGATACACGGGCACATACTTTGGATGGTCGGGCTTATCTTCATCTGGAGCCCAGGTATAACCCCAATCTGTAGCTTCCTTCTTCCAATACCAGGCATCATCTTTCCAGTGGGGCACCTCTGCATCAACACATGCTTCGGTATTCCAGATCTTTAGTTCTGGTGCTAGTTCATGCGTTCGTTGCAGAGATTCGGGAAACCACTTAAAGGTGCTGGTGTACCAGTGTACGGCAGTGCCATAAATAACATCTCGCACCTGTTGATCCCCTAAAAGATGCTCGGACCACTCTACTAATTCTTCTCCTCGATTTTGATCGTAGACCAGGATTTCCTGATCCATCTCATGCATTTTAAGCGTAGGAGCCAGGAATTTCTTGGTGAAAATCGCCATCTCCACTGGTTCAAAATGCATACTCTCCCAATTGGCATCATTACCCAAAGGCTCATTTTCGACAGTAAAGCCCCAAATCGGCAATCCTTCTGCCTCATATGCTTTGGCGTAATTCACAAAATAAGCGGCCCAGCTAGCATAGTATACATGCAGGAGTTTACCGCCATTCCAGTCGTTATTGTCTTTCATCCAAGGTGGGGCGGTCCAGGGTGAGGCAAAAAAACGAAGATCATCCCCTGCAATGCTTTTCGCCATTTTAGCGATAGGAATTATATCATCCCGATCTGGCTCAATGTCAAAGCTCAATAAATCGGCATCCCCTGAGTCCACATAGTCGTAATTGGATAAGGAAAAATCACAGGAATTGATATGCAAGCGAACGATGTTATAAGCAGAAGCGCTATCATTAAAATAGGCCTCTAGTACTCTTTGTCTTTGTGCTTCGGGCAACTTTTGCAAGAGATGAGCGCTAGACTCAGTAATTGCTCCACCAAATCCATCGATTTCCTGAAAGCTATTTGTTGTATCAACAAGCAACTTTAGATCCGCCGTAAAATCTTGTGGAATGGTGAGTTTCTGCAAACGGTCACCGCTGGCTGAGGATTGATAGATAGCCCAATCTGCCGCAGGCTTTCGATTGCAGGCTGAAGTTAAAACTAATGCGGCGAAGCTTAGTAATAAGGCTTTTTTCATTATTCCGTGCTTGCTTGATAAACCCTCACATAATCCAGGATATACTGATGACTTTCATAGTTGGGATCTATCCCCTTGGCTCCGCCCCAGCCCCCGCCTACTGCGAGGTTAACAATAATGTTTTGTGGATTGTGAAAAGGCCATTCCAATTCGTCGGCATTCTTATCGTAGGTGAAATAGTGCTCACCATCTAAAAAGGCCTCAATACGATCCGGATACCATTCAATTCCATAAGTATGAAACTTAGTATTCATGCTATCCACCGAAATTTCAGCACCAATCTGGTTTCCCTGTTTGAAGTAGTAAGCACGGGTATGGCAGGTGCCATGATTTAAACCAGAACCAGTGCTATCATTAATCTCGTAACCTACTGTTTCCAAAACATCAATCTCTCCACAGTAAGGCCAGGAAATCTCATCGCGATAAGCATCCCCTAATAGCCAACCAGCTGCCCAAGTCCCGCGTCCTGCTGGAACTTTTGCTCTAAACTCGATTTTCCCGTAAGTAAAAGCATGCTTCCCCTGGGTAGTAAGACGAGCTGAAGTCCAGTCTTGACCCAGATCATTTTTGTGGGCTTCAATTATAAGCACACCGTCCTCTTGTCGGGCGTTTTCTATTCTATTCTCTGTGTAGTATTGCGGCTCATTATTGCCCCAACCCCAATTGCCAATATTGTAGCTCCACTTACTGGTATCCGGTAAGCCCGTGCCATCAAATTCATCACTCCAAACCAATTCCCAATTCTCACCCTCCATATTCTGTTTGTGAAAGTTAGGAGTGCTCTGATGGCTCTTCAGCAAACTAAACCTTAGGGATTTAACTTTGGCTGACCCTTTTGCCAGGTGCAGGCGCATTTGATGTACACCTGTATCAAGCGGACTTCCATCAATGCTACTCATTTCAAATTCGCCTCCGGGACGCAGCATTCCGGTGATGTTATAAGTGCGATCGTCCTTATTATTGATGTAATCCTCAATCCATAATTCAGCGCTATCGTCACTTTGAGCCAGTAGCTCCACCTTGTAACGTCCTGCTTCTGATATTGGCAATTCGAAATCAATCTGAGCACCAGATTCCAAACTTAGAATAGTATCTCCACCCAAATCGGTAGCGCTTAATTGAAGCGGATCATTCTCTTCACTAGTATTACTAACTTCTTGAGCCGGACCTTGACAGGCATAAAGGAGAATTGCCAAGGCTAATAAGGAGCATTTTTTCATATCGTCGCTTTTTCTTTTACCAGGATTTTTTCCAATTCCTCCAGAGATCGACCCTTGGTTTCAGGTACCACGCGGATAATAAATATCAGACCTAATAAGGCAAAAACACCATAGATTAAAAAGGTCATGGAGCTTCCTAGAACCTCCAATTCATAAGGGAATACCCACTGCACAATGAGGCTTACTGCCGAGTTGATCAATCCAACAAAAGAGATAGCAATTCCTCGTACCCGATTGGGGAAAAGCTCAGAAAAGAGCACCCACATTACCGGTCCTACGGAAATGGCAAAAGAGGCCACGAAAGCCAAAATCGCGCTTAAGATCAAAATGGTATTAAGTTCGGTTGCTGCCTTGATCACGTCTCCCTTTTTCTCTTCCCAAACTTCCGGGCCAATCAAGGCCTGTGCTGCAGCACTAAAGTCATTTTCAGAATCGAAAGCCTTACCGTCAAGACTACTAAGGTCTGCTTCCAGAGCTAAAGTCTCAATGTCTTCCGACTGCAGTTTATAGGTAGCAGAGCTGAATCCATAGGAAAGCACAAACATAGAGACCACGATTCCCGCCACCCCGAAGATTAAGAGCGGTCTACGACCCAGTTTATCAATAAAAAGTATAGCCAGAATGGTGAAGACTAAGTTGACTAAACCAACCAGGATTGCTTGCATAAAAGAGGCATCTGTACCTAAGCCACTTTGCTCGAAAATCATTGGTGCGTAGAAGAATACAGAATTGATTCCGGTGATCTGTTGCAAAATGGCCACCACAACTCCGATACTCAATACCAGCCGAAGAGCGGGGCTAAAAAGTTCAAACAAACCACCTTCATCTTTCTTGCTTTCGTTCTCTATGTTTTGCTTAATGCGATCAAGTTCTTCCAGAGCCTTTTCATAACCTGCTACGCGGGTCATCACTTTTTGAGCCTCTTGCTCCTTACCGCGCATCATTAACCATCTAGGGCTACGAGGAACCAGAAACAATCCAAAGAAATAAAGGACAGCTGGAAGTGTTTCCAGTCCTAACATCCAACGCCAGTTATGCTCGGCAATCCCAAGATCAGCAACCCAAGAGGAATCGCTTTTTCCCAATTGTAAAATCCAATAGTTACTAAAGAAAGCAAGGGAAATACCAATTACGATATTTAACTGATTAAAGCTTACCAGTCTACCGCGTAGTTCAGCGGGAGCAATTTCTGCTATATAAAGCGGAGCTAAAATCAAAGAAGCACCAACCCCGAAGCCCCCGATCATGCGAGCAATCACTAAGGTTAAGAAGTCGGGCGCCAGCGCTGAGGCAATAGCTGAAATTGCATAAAGAATGGCGGCTACCCTTAAAACCGCACGCCGTCCGACCCGATCACTAATGGGGCCTGCTAGCAGCATGGCTAGAGTAGCAGTAAAAGTTAAGGAGGCGACAGACCAGCCTAATTGCAGTTTTGTGAGTTCAAATTCTACTTCTATGAATCCAACTACTCCGGAGATAACCGAAGCATCAAAACCCATTAGCAAGCCTCCAAGGGCTACAATGAGGGCAATTAGAAAAATAACATTGGAGTTGCCTTGTTTCATAAAGCTTGTTTGGATGGTTACAAAAAATCAGAGCTCGAAGGAAAAGCCTTTGGCTATAAGCTCATCGTAGCGTTGCTTATCGAATTTGTAGAGCCGAGCGGGGCGATGCGGTACATCCTTCTGGTTCTCCTTAAGTGAAATCAACAGATTCATACTTAAAATACGCTTCCGGAAATTAGCCTTATCGTATTTCTCATTTAATAAGGCCTCATAAAGCGCCTGCAAATCAGCCAGAGCAAATTTCTCCGGTAAAAGCTCAAATCCTACCGGCTGATGGCGCACCCTCTGCTGCAATACCTGCAGGGCATCATTTAAAATCTCACTGTGATCAAAAGCTAAATCAGGAATAGCCTCCAGATCTACCCAGTAAACACCGTCGGCCCAGGCAGAGGCGTGAGGATCATGCTTGGCAATATCTATAAGAGAATAATATCCGGTAGTAATAACTCGGCCTGCCGGATGTCGATCCACCTTACCATAAACTTGAGTCTGTTCCATAAACAGATCTTCAATGCCGGTAAGATCACGCAAAATGCGTTGCGCAGCAACATCAATATTTTCGTTGGGATAAACTAAATCTCCGGGCAAGGCCCACATACCTTTATATGGAGCGGCGCCCCTTTTAATGAGCAAGACCTTCAGTCGGTTATCATGATAACCAAACACCACACAATCCACTGAAACCCCAAACTGAAAAAACTTGTCGTAAGAAATCTCGTAATAGGGCACCGCAAACTGCGATCCTTGAGCTTCCGGGGATTTGGTAAGTGTCTTTTCGGCCATGCTATAGAATTAGTCAGAATCCAAAAATAGTAAATTTCATTTAGTATAAGCTACCATAAGTGTAAAACATACATTAGTTCTTAGCCCTTATTTTACAAGCAACAAGAATTTAATTTCGCATACTTAATGTCATTTTTACCAAAAGTATTACATTAGTCGCAAATTAATCTCTGATGAAAAAAATTACTTTATTGTTTTTCTTGTTAGCTGTCTTCGGATTGCAGGCGCAAACCGACACTGTAACTTTCAGTGTGGACATGAACAGCTATACAGGAACCTTCACCACGGTGCATATTAATGGCACCTGGAATGCCTGGTGCGGCACTTGTAATCCTATGGCCGATCCAGATCAAGACGGCGTTTGGGATGTGAGTCTTCCTATTTCCAGTGACACCTTAGAGTATAAGTTCACCCTGGATGGCTGGACATTCCAGGAAAGTCTAACTCCAGGTAGTCCATGTACCGTAACTAATAGTGGTTTTACCAATCGTTCTTTAATTAAAACAGGCGATACCACTATGGCAACTGTTTGCTGGGAAGCTTGTGGTCCTTGTGGTGGTGCTGTTTTAACCCAAGCTGACTTACCTCTAACTTTTGACGATCCGAATGTGAACTATGCGACCGTTGGATTTGGTGGTTGCTTAGATTCTTTAATGGCTGATCCTACCGATCCAACCAATAATGTAATTCGCATTGAAAAGCCCGTAGGCTCCCAAACCTGGGCGGGAGTTGATTTAAGTTCTGCTGGTTTGGCTAATCCTATTCCATTTGCATCAGGCTCCACTGAAATGAAAATCCGTTTCTGGTCTCCAGACGCTGGAATCGAAGTTCGCTTGAAAGTAGAGCAGGTTGGTGCCCCCACCATTTCGGTTGAAACCGTGGATACTACTACCGTTGTAGCTGGCTGGGACACTCTTACCTTTGACTTTAGCAATCAGGCAAGTGGAACGGCGGCGATCAGCTTTGCCAACACTTACGACAAGGTGATCGTATTCCCTAACTTCGGTGTAGATGGAGCCACTGCTGGTAACAAGACCTATTATGTAGATGACGTAATGTTTGTAGGTGCCGGAGGTCCAATGCTTAATCAAGCGGATTTACCTCTAACCTTTGATGATCCTAACGTAGCTTACATCACTCGTTCATTTGGTGGCTGTGTAGATTCAGTAAGAGTAGATCCAACTGATCCGAACAACAATGTAGTTCGAATTGATAAGCCAGTAGGTTCACAAACCTGGGCGGGAGTTGATTTAGCAGATGCTGGCTTAGCCAATCCTATTCCTTTTGCAAGCGGAGCAACTACCCTAACCATTCGCTTCTGGTCTCCTGATGCAGGAATTGAAGTACGATTAAAAGTTGAAGATGCCACTGACCCAACAATTTCAGTGGAAACCGTTGATACTACAGCAGTTGCCGGAGGATGGGACACCCTTACTTTCGACATGAGTACCCAAGCCGCCGGTACCGCCGCTATCAATTTTGCAAGCACTTATGATAAAGTTATTGTGTTCCCAAATTTTGGTGTTGATGGCAACACTGCGGGAGACAAAACTTATTTCGTGGACGATGTTTACTTCGGGACGATCATGCCTCCACCAGCACCGCTAGACACCGTGGATCTACCAATCACCTTTGATGATCCTAATGTAAATTATACCGCCACAGCTGCCTTTGGAGGTTGCTCCGACACTATCATGGCCGATCCAACCAATTCCAGCAATAATGTTATGCGCATAGAAAAATCTGGAAGTGCAGAAACATGGGGAGGGATAACCGTAACCGCCGGCGGAATGAAAAATAAAATCCCATTCACTGCCAGTGAAACAGGCATGAGAATGCGTGTTTGGTCTCCAGACGCTAACACCGTATTCCTATTGAAAGTAGAAGACGCTACTAACTCGAGCATTTCTGCAGAGTCTAGCGCAACTACGACTATGGCCGGAGCATGGGAAACACTAACTTTCGATTTATCTAATACCCCAACAGGAACCCCGGCCTTTGATCCTGCAGCCACGTACGACGTAGTAGTGGTATTCCCGAATTTCGGTACTGCAGGTTCTACCGCGGGTGCGAAGACCTATTATGTAGATGATATTGAATTTGCCGGAGCAGTTGGCTTGAATGAAAGCAATACCCTGGCCAATTGGACTATCGCTCCAAACCCAAGCTCAGGATTAGTACGCTTGGAAGGTCTTAATGGCGACAACTATAAAATTCAGGTAAGTGACCTTAATGGTCGCCTAATCCTCGATACTGAAAGCAAGGAACTAAACCAAGGGGAACTGTACCTTAATGATTTGAACAATGGTATTTACCTTATTACGGTAGGGAACGAGTATAACTCGGTAAGCCGTAAACTGATCATCACCAAATAGTTCATTAGTAGGTTACATTTGGTACCCCGTCTCGGCTAAGCCTAGACGGGGTTTTTTTATCTTGTTGACTCTAGAACCTTTAAGCGATTGTAAATGAAAAATCAGAAACTATTGCTTCTCCTTTTCCTTTGCTTAGGACTTAATTCAGGTCTTTGGGCTCAGGATGAAATTATTGAAGAAAAGACCCTTTATCACGTATTGCAGTTTAAATGGATCGATGAACCACATATTGAGGCCAAAGAGGAAATTTTAAATCTATTCCGTGCTCTTCCTGATAAGATCGAAGGCTTTGAGGGGGTTAAGTTTTACAGTTTAATCCGCTCTTCCGAAGGTTATAATAATTTGGTGATCATGAGGTTTAAGGACGAAAAGGCCCTAGCTGTTTATCAGGAGCATCCCGATCATCTCAAGATTAAAGAACTTGCCAAACCTCTGGTCTCTGAAATGGGCAAATTTGATTATTGGAAATAAGCTTTATGCAGCATCTCTTTGGAGAAAAAACTCCTTTGGAGACTTACCCGTCTCTTTTTTAAAGGCACGGTTGAATGTCGCTTTAGAGTTAAATCCACAATCATAAGCAATAGATAGAATAGTATAGTTCCGGTTTTCCGGTAGAGGGTAAACACGAATAAACTCCTGCACTCGCAAGGCATTGATATAATCGTTGAAATTAACCCCCTTCTGACTATTGATCGCCGCCGATAATTCTGAAGAGCTAACCTTCATCTGAGAGGCCAATTCTCTCACCGTCAATTCAGGTTGTAGAAAAAACCGTTCATTCTGCATTTTCGAATCCAGCTGCTGCAAGAGGATTTGCTGTTCGTCAACAGCCTGGCTCTCCTCTTCTTTCTCCTGCTCTTCACTAAATAGCATATCCGCGGCTTGTTTCTGTCCTAATCCGCTAATACCCACGTATATGGCCGCCAAACCGAGAGCAAGGTTCCACCACCAATCCTGATAAAAGGGTAAATCAAAATAGGCATCTATGATGTTCATGATTTCTCGAAAAATGATCCAAAAAATCATCAGCATTAAGAAATTTCTAAACCAGGAGAGACTAACCGATTCTATTTGGGAGAATCGGTCTTTTAACCATTCCCTATAGGCTGCGAGCAACTTCCAGGAATGGTAAAAATAGTAGCCATAGGATATTAGCCTTAAGACCAACTCGCTTCTCGACCCCCAGGTGAAGAAAGTAGATTCCATAACTCGATCTACGGTTTCTGGCCCCATGAAGAATACAATCAACTGCGGCAAGAAAAACACAAACCAGGGTAATAAATGCCACAGGTGAATGGGTTTAAGCTGAAACTCTCGATTCACCTGGGCCCGAAGGTAAAAGAGCATTGCCGGTCCAAATAGCAAATGCACTCCCCTTGGAAATCCCTTCAGCTCATTCCAAAGGACATTTATGCCTGAAAAGCCAAAGGTATAATCCTGCAATTCCAAGGCGAAAATGAGCATTAAGAAAGCTAGCAAACGTAAGTTCAATTGTTCTTCTCGCCAACCGCGATACAGAAAAACTATGACTAACAACAGGCAAAAGATGTAAGCGAACTGAAGCGGCGTGCTGTATAAACTCATAAGGGGAAATTAGCCAAATTATCCCCTTTACAATTACTTCCGACCGAAGAACAAGTAATCGAGACCGGTTCTGCCCGAACCGAATACCATTCCGTTAAAGGCGATCCATAAAAACCCGGCTGCCGGCAATAACGGCCAGGAAGAACCCCACTCAATCACGTTCGCCCATTTTTGCAAGAACATAGCCGTTAGCATCGTTCCTACGAGCATCATAGACCAAAAACGCGTAAAGAGGCCCAGGCTTAGAAACAATGCGCCAATAGTTTCGGTAAAAGCCGCCAACCAGGCTAAAAAATGGGGAGCCCAGGAATAAGGTGCACCAAAATTGGCTACGTCTTCAGGAAACCAGGATGCTACCTGAAAAAGGCCCAAGGGTTCTTCGCTATTAGACCAGGGCACACCGAACTTACTTGATCCATATTCCAGAGTTAATACTATTCCACCTAAAACTCTCGGTAAGGCAAGGAGAATTTCTGCAATCCAATTTGGATAAGGAAGGGGCTTTAAAAAGGAATTCAAGATTTTTTTCATGATGTTTAATTTGATGGCGAAAGTGGCCTAACTCCTTTAAAACCGCGACTTATATCAAGTTGAGACGTCTCACATTAGCCTTTTGATACGTCTTTAGAAAAATTCTCTGGCCATTTTTACAACCTTTGAATTCAACTTGCATCCTAGGAGTGTAAATGCCCCAATTTGAGCATCAACCTTAAATCAACGATCAAAGCCCTTCGTAAGGGAAACCAACTTGCCGGATTCCAATTGTATCAGTCCTTCAATAAGGCCTGTTACAATAGCATCCTACGCATAGTGCCCCAGGAAGATCAGGCTCGGGATCTATTGCAGGAAAGCTTCATTCAGGCTTTTAATAAGATTGATGAACTCAAAGACGAACAGGCTTTTGGCGGATGGATAAAACGCATTGCCATAAATAATGCCTTGAGTTTCCATAGAAAGCAAGGTTCTACGCTCCTGTCTCTGGATGAAAACCCCCACCTGGGAGTGGAGGAGGAGGATCAGGAACTCCCGGAACTTTCTTTCGGCGAAATTCAATCGGCCATCAACGAATTGCCTGCCGGATGTCGCTTAATCTTTCAGTTGTACTACCTCGAGGAGTATCAACACTCGGAGATAGCAATCGAATTAGACATCAGTATTTCTAATTCTAAGAGCCAGTTGCGCTACGCCAAACAATTGCTTCAGGAAAAACTAAGAACAGCTTATGAAACTAGATGAATGGATGAAACGACATCGCGAGGATTTCGATCATTCTGATCCACCGGAAGGTCTTTGGAATGAGATAAAGGAAGCGGTGCCATCGGATAAGTCTACTAAAAGATATTGGCAATGGTCGGCTGCAGCAATCATTCTTATATCTGCTGGTCTCTGGTTTATCAACGGCAATGAAGGAAGTCCAGCCACACCAAAATCAGAGTTACCCTCGCAATTCTTAGCTCAAGAAGAAATGTATCGCAAGGATTTGCAAATGATCGAATCTCAGATAAACCTGGATTCTATCGCAGACAATCCTGATTACAATTGGGTCTTTGAAGAATTGGCGGAATTAGAGAAAATCAATAGTCAGTATCGCTCTGACCTTGATGCCCCCGTCCCTCAGGAGGAACTACTTTCAGTTTTGATCGACTACTATGAAAAGCGTCTAAGGCTTTTACACCGATTAAAAATGGAACTCAAACGAAATGAAAAACTTATTGAAAATGAAAACATTAGCTTATAGCATATCGCTCTGCCTCTTAAGTCTGTCCTTACTTGCCACAGAAAGCCCCAGTGGAATTGAAAAAAAGGCACAGGTAAAACTAGAGGCGCCTATAGATGCCAATATTGAAATTGATGCCAACAATACAGATCTGCTCATTGATATCTGGGATGAGCCTCGAATTGAAGTGGAAGCCGTATTTCGCTACCGGGGGGAAAAGCATCTGGAAAAGTTGGGCAAGTTCGCAGAGGAGTTTCAGGAACTTGTCGAAGCCGGAATTAGCAAATCAGGCAACTCGGTAAGAATAGAGACCTACCGTTCTACGCCGGAAAAGATGAAGATTGGGTTTAAGGACTTTATCATCTTTCAAACCACCTTCTCGAAAGATGAGGTACAGATTGAGTATCGCATCAAAATGCCGGCTCAAGGTAAAGTAAATGTAAAGCATTCCTACCGCGACCTGCGCATCAATGGCGACGTAAAGGACCTAAATCTATCGCAGTACAGCGGTCGATTGTCGCTGGACCGAATTGATAATGCTGTATTGGTATTGAAATATGGAGAAGCCTCGGTACGTGAGCTTAAGATCGGAAAAGTGCAGCTTTATGAAAATGATCTGAGTGTAGAAAACCTTGGCGAACTTGACCTTAACATTAAATACAGTCAGTTCCGGTGCAGAGCAGCAGCTAAGATGAAAGTTGTCGCTTATGAAAGTGAACTGGAGCTTGAAGGTGTTAAGGATGTAGAAGGAAACTTTAAATACTCACGTTTTCAATCAGCAAAAATTGAAGCCCTAAAGGTTACAAGCTATGAAAGTCGCTTTAAGGCAATGGAAGTAGTTGATGCCATCTTAGACAATAGCAAATACAGTCGCTACGAGTTTGGCAATGTGAATAATGTGAAAGTTGGGCAGGCCTATGAAGATCGTATGGAATTGAGGGAAGTTCGAACTATGGATGCCGGTAATAGCAAGTATTGCAGTCATGAGATTCGCTCTTTGGATAAAGCCTATAAAATGGATGGTTACGAATGCCTGCTACGGATTGATCAATTAAGCGGTCCGAAAGGAGATATTACCATTAATGGTAAATACCTAAAAGTGAAAATTAATACTGAAGAGGCCGTTTATGATTTAACGGCTAGTCTGCAGTATGGGAGTATTGATTACCGAAATTCCCCTGCTACAGCGGAGATTCGGGAAGAAGGAAATAAAACCATCGGTCGCATCCAAAGTAAAGCCCGAAAAGAAGGTGGGGGCTACAATATCCTGCTCAATGGTTACGAAATGCAAGTTGAATTGTACTAAAAAAGAAAGCGCCGATATCGGCGCTTTTTTTTATGTCTTCGCTTGAAAGTAGATTTTATTTGACCCAAACGACTGAGTTAAATCCGTCATATTCATTGGGCTCAAATAGGGGATTGGAAGGATCGCGAATCCAATCACCATTAATAATAAACTTATAGCGGGTTTTACCTTTGGGTAGGTAAATATCCGCATGCCAACCATCAGCTTTTCGCTCCATCCGATAACCCCATTCTTGCCAACCATTAAAGTCGCCCGTTAGGATTACCTCCTCCAAGTTACGCTTATGAGGGTAAAAGAAATGACGCATTTCCCCGATGCTTAAAACCGAATTCTCCATCTCTGCCAGTCCAGTAGTAATCGGATTTAATGGATCTAACTGCCACTGCTCCACACCAACCACTCTAAATTTGTATTCGTAGTTACCCGGGGCGAGTACATAGGGTAAAACCCAACCACTATCGGTGCGTCCCATCTTTAACTCATCGGCATTCCAAACATTGAAATTTCCAGAAACGATAACTTGCTCAGCATCTAAATGACGGGGATAATAGAAGTAAAAAGTATCACCAACCGACATAAAGGAGTTTTCATTGCCCATTCCATCTTCGCGAACTACCGGATTGGCCGGATCCAGCATCCATTCTCCATCTACTATGTACTTATAGGCATGAGTTCCTTCTTTTACATAACACTCTCGCTCCCAGCCCCAATCTCTTGACTCTAGGGTAAAATCATCTTCATTCCAATGGTTGAAAGACCCTGCTAAATTCACTTGCTCAGCCTCAGTGTAACCTTTTAATCTGAAATTATGGTTTGGCTTAAAATACACGGAGTTCTCATTGCCTTCCCAATCTGTTTCCTTGAGTTTATTGCGGGGGTCAAGAAGCCAGTAACCATTTACGATATACTTGTAATAATGGGCTCCTTCACCTAGAGCCAAATCTATACAGTAGCCACTATCACAGGGCTGCATTGGATTGGCACTAGTGCTCCAGTTATTGAAGGTTCCGCTAATAAACACAGAACGTGGTTTGCCTTTGACCTTCAAAAAGAATCTTGTTAAACCATTGGACAATTCCCTTACCGCTGGTTTGCGATAGATATTATATCCAAAAGTGAAGTGGTGAGTGGTGCTTTGTTCTTCCGGGCTCAGTAGTACAATTAAGTCTTTTTGGCTGCCGGCCTTTCCCTTAAGGCTATGCAATGATTTCTTTAGCACTATCTCATCGGCAGCCACTTTATAAACCTGCCAGGATTGCTCGGTGAGTTCGCCACTTTCTTTAAGTTCCAACAATTGATCCTGGTCGATTCCACAAGTACCAAGCACACTATCCAGGCGCTCTTGCGGTAGCTTACGATCGATCACACAGTACAAGTCGGTATCCTTAATCTTGTACTTCACCCCCTCCATCTCCTGGGCCCAAATTGTTGAGCCAATGAAGCACAACAGCATGAGAGTGATATGTTTAATTATAGACATTGATAATTAATTCCTTTGTTTTAAAGTTGATGCAAACCGAACCCTGGCGAAGCAGGTCAAAACCCACGAAGCCATCAACCGGATGACCATAAGCCCTTCCAATCTCTTCCAGGTCGGCAATCATTATTTGACAATTCTTTAATGGAGGCCCGAACTTTAATTCTCGTAAAGCACCAAGTAACACTTCCGCGCTTTGCCCTCCAGCTCCTGTTAAACTGCTCGTGCGAGTTATTCGCATTTGCTCATAAACCTCTGCTGGTAACTCATTATCCAACAATAAAGCTTCTGCTCCTGTATCAAAGCACAAATCCAGTTCGTGATCAACGATACTGCCTTTGGATATTATAGCATTATTCTGAAGCTCGAACGATTTACGATATTCCCCGACCCTAGGTTCATAAGGCTGATCCAACCTGCGGCCATCACGGTCTACTCGATACACGATCAACTGCTCATTCTTCATATCGAGCTCGATCTCCATGCGCATGAAGAGGTTTACACCTAGAAGACCTAAAATTTGAATTCCGCGCCGGTTCTCAATGGCTGAAAGATCCGTTACATCTGCCTCGAGGTTTTCATAGTGCATTCCCAAGACCTTGAGTTTACCAACTTCCGTAATGCGTTGCGGTACCACATTACCGGTAACATCCGTAGCTAAATGCTCATTGTCCACTTCATAATCACGAAAGTAGGTGGCGTTTAACACCAGGTAGGGCGCACCCGTATCGAAAATGAAATTACCTCTAATCCCATCAACCGTTGCCTCAACAATAATGAGGTTACCCACCCTTTTAACCGGTATAATAAGCTTTTTAAAATCTCCTTTAGGAACCGGTCTCTGTGCAATAAGACGGCGGTTATATCCGGTAACAAGATCCAATGAGGGCGGGGTTTCTGCCGAAAGGCAAAAACTCAGAAGTAATACTAAACTAGCATAATACAACCTCATTCTCTTAGCTTGTTTTCTGCGCGTAATTGAGCACTGGTTTTTCGGGATCCATCGTGACTCCAACCTGGAGGCCCAAACAGGTACTGAAGGGCATAACGAGGATTTTTCCACAGGTCCTTAAAGATATCAATCCATTCGTGAGTAGCAATGTAAAGCGGATTAAAGCTATCAATATTTCGGGTGAGACCATAATTCGGATGCTCCTCTTCCTTCTGGAAGGTCCCAAACATTCGATCCCAAATAATTAAAATCCCTGCGTGATTGCGATCAAGGTATTTAACATCGCTGGAATGGTGCACGCGGTGATGCGAAGGAGTATTGAAAATGAATTCGAACCAGCATGGTAAACGATTAATTAGCTCGGTATGAATCCAAAACTGATACAAGAGGCTTACGCTGTGCATAAATACAATTGCCAATGGATGAAAACCCAAAAGCGGCATCCAGAGATAGAAGACGAAACTTCCGGTTATTCCACCCGTCCAGGTTTGTCTGAGGGCTGTGGCCAAATTGTACTTGCGAGAACTGTGATGGACTACATGGCTTGCCCAGAAATAGCGAACATTATGAGAAGTGCGGTGAAACCAGTAATAGCTGAAATCATCACCTAAAAAGAGCAAGACCCACATCCACCAGGTATTCTCCAGGGTTAAGAATCGATATTCATAAACCAAAGTATAAACCCCAAAAATCAATGCTTTGCTTAGAATCCCAACTCCCACATTTCCAAGGCCCATAGCAATGCTACTTAAAGCATCCTTAGGCTCATAAGTGCGAATGCGCTGATATGAAGTAAGAACAATCTCCAACAAGACAAAACCCACAAAAAAGGGGATTGCACTGATTATCAGATTTGGAAATTGAAAATCCATGTTTCAAAAATAGGAATTGACGCTAATCCTTGTCTCTTAAGGAATCCTTAATTCAAAATTAGGGTGCTACCTTTGAAAAAAGTATTGGCATGTTCCTCGAGCTGCTGCGAAATATTTTAGCTGACACCATATCTATCTTCACCATCATGAACCCCCTATCCGTAGGAGTAATTATGTTGGGATTGCTGGATGAGGAGACCCCCCAGGAAGAGATCAGAAGGGTATCTTCAAGGACCATGCGAGCGGCCTTTATCGCAATGGTTATCGCCTTCCTACTGGGGAATTATATCTTCCAGTTTTTTGGAATTTCTCCGCATGGCCTGCGGATATTTGGTGGAACCATTCTCTTCATTATGGGCCTAAACATGGTACAGGGACATGGTAAAAAGGTAAATCACACCGCCAAAGATCAAATGGCGGCAATGGACCGAGAAGATATTTCTGTGGTCCCTCTTGCTATTCCGGTTATGGTAGGAGCAGGATTGTTAACCACCCTGATTAATATGAGCATTGAAGCAGAAGGATGGCAAGATTACCTAAGCGGAGTAATTGCGATTATCATCTGCTCCATCTCAGGTTTATTGATTCTTCAAAGAATGCCAATAATAAAGAAAGGCTTAGGCGTAAACGGTTTAAAAGTGTTTAATCGGGTGATGGGTTTGGTGGTTGGCTCGCTGGCAGCCCAGATATTTCTGGAAGGATTCTTTGGCCTCTATAACACTTACCTGGCATGACAAGTACGATTCTTCTAATTACTCTCGCCTTTTTTCTTGGTTTTGCCCTGGCCTGGTTTATTTCTCAGAAACGCCCGCCCGCACGCTTTAGCCAGGAACTTAATCTCCTAAAATCAGAAAACTTATCGCAAAAAGCTCAGCTGGAAAAGGCCCAGGATAGTGAGGACAGACAAAACCAGGAACTTCAAAGCCTGCGGGAGCAAAAGCTAATCGACGGACAAAAACTTGCCCGACTGGAGCAAGACCTGGATCACCATCAAAAACGGCTGCAAGAGCAAAAAGAGGAACTCAGCGATTTACAAAAACAGTTCAGCGCTCAATTCCAGAATCTAGCGCAGAAAATACTAGAGGAAAAAAGTGCAAAGTTCACCCAAACCAACAAGGAGAATATTGAAGGTTTACTTAAGCCTCTAAACGAAAAGATCAAGGATTTTCAAGAGAAGGTGCAGAAAACCAACACGGAAGGTGCCGAGCGAAACTCCGCCCTTATTGAACAGATTAAGCATCTTAAAGAACTGAATCACAACTTACAAAGTGAGGCACACCTCTTAACCAAAGCGCTACGTGGTGAAAGCAAAACTCAGGGAAACTGGGGTGAATACCAGTTAGAGCGTATTCTTAATGCCGCTGGTTTAAAGGAGGGCATTCACTACTTAAGAGAAGAAAACTTTAAGAACGATCAGGATCAAAATCAAAGGCCTGACTTTTTCCTTAAACTTCCTGACGGGAAACACCTAATTCTCGACTCCAAGGTTTCCCTTACGGCTTACCTGCGCTATACCGAAAGCGAAGACGAAATTGAAAAAGGCACCGCCTTAAAAGAACACTTGCTTAGCATACATAGCCATATAGATAGCTTAAGTAAAAAGAGCTATCAGAATCTTCCCGGTACTAATCAACCGGATTATGTAATGCTATTTGTCGCTAATGAACCTGCCCTGCATCTGGCTATGGCTGAGGATCAGGAAATCTTTGATAAAGCTTTGCGCAAAAACATTGTCCTGGTTAGCACATCTACCCTTTTAGCGACCCTGCGCACCATCTCTTACATTTGGCGTCAAGATGACCAAAATCGAAATGCAGAGGAAATCGCGCGTCAAGCTGGTTTAATGTTCGATAAGTTCGACAATTTCACCAAGGACCTGCTCAAGCTTGGAGATCAGATGGAAACGAGCAGAAAAACCTGGTCGGCAGCGATGAATAAACTTAAAGAAGGTAAAGGCAATCTTATCGGAAGGGCCCAAAAGCTTCAGGAACTGGGGGCAGGAAATTCTCAGAAGAAACTCGACAATCGCCTCTTAGATTCTAGTGAGGATACTGAATCTTAAGGATTAGTCTCATTCAATCATATAAGACTGACTTGTTCCGTCCTCAAATTGCAGTAAGACTAGAGCTGATCCCTTTGTATGCAACTTAATCTCCCCATCATTTTGACTAAATGATACCGCTCGACCATCTGCTGCCCACACCGCTAGCAATCTCTTCTGCTTATCTAATCTGATTGTCTTCCCACCGGGATTCGGATAAATAAGCACTTGCTCCTTAGACTCTTCGATAAGATCAATCCCATTACAGTTCAAACCGTTGATATGCTGCCATAGCTTATCATCAAAACCAGACAAGGCAAGGCTTACTGAATCGGCTGCATTCCCCTGCCTTACAACCACTAAACCCTCTGAAGGCACAACATAGATTCGTTGATCATTTTTACCAGCTGCCATATATAAATCTGACGGAGCACTGCTAATGATAGGGCCATTAAAAGGTAGGGGCCAACCAGGCTGAATAAAACTGTTCTTCCCATTCAACCAGGTGAGATAACCATAAGCAGGATTCAAAGTCTGGCTGCTTTGGGTCATGGCATGCAAATAAGCTGTATCTGCCAAGACTGTTTGTCCATTCCATTTACCTTTTGCCAGCAATAACAATCCAAAGCGGGCCATTTGTCGCGCATTAGATATATAGAGATTATCCAACCATATGCCTCTAAAACCAATGCTCCCAGCAAGAGTGTTTTGGGTATACCGGTTAATTCCAATTCCCGCTGCTGATTCTATCACATCCTTTAGCAACATGTAGGGAGCATTGTGATAGTACCACTGGCTTCCTGCATCCCTGCGGTAAAGCAAGCAGCTATCGGCGGTGCAATCCAGATCTGGGACATTATAGTCGAGGCCGGTTGTCATCTGCATCTGATCCTTTATGGTAATCAGACCCTCCTTATTTGGTGTGGCGCTGGTCCAGCCTGCTCCTAAATACTTAGAAGTGCTGTCATTGATATTCAAGAGACCTTGCTCCTGCGCTTTCCCAATTAGAAAGGCCGTAAGAGTCTTTCCTGCAGATGCCCAATACCAAAGTGAATCTTGGGTAAAAGTTCCATAATAGGCTTCATGGGCAATCTTGCCATCCTTAAGAATAATGCAGGATTTAGAGTTTGAGGCGATCAAGAAGCTATCCAATGCAGCGACCTTGGCTGGGCACCAGTTTAAACTAGACTTAGCGGTTGTATCCCAGCTATTACCGGGGCTCGGGGGAAAATACAGTTGGGCGGAAAGACAGTTTCCAAGTAAAAGGAAAAGAAAGAAGGGCTTTTTCAATTTTTTGTTTCTTGGATCAATTCTAAGGTAAAGGTTTAATCCTTAAAACCACTTTCTGTAAATCTAGAAAAGTGTATAATTGATTTTCAGAGTTTTAAGGAATTGTAATCCCAGATGGACTGGCTGCTCCTGGATACAATTATATCCTAATCTTCTTGGAAAATATGTGCACCTGAAATTGAAAAAGATCCAATAAAACCTTTTACCTCTTAGTTTAAAAGACCAAGGATTTTAAACTTCTATAAAACCTTATAAGCGCTAACTAGTCTACTTCTGCAGAGCGCTTATCCAAAATCTCGTTGGTTCTTGCGATGGCTTTTTTCAGTTTGTAATCGCTCCAACTGTTCTTATAGAACTTGTTAAAATACTCATCCAGCTTACGGATCACGAATACATTGTAGGCTCCCTGTAATTTACCCATCCGACTCGGATTGATGGTTCTCAAGCTTAGTGAAAAGGAACCATCTATGTACTGGATATAATGCCAAATTGCGCTTGGCATAAAAAGCGTTTCCCCGGGAAGAAGATCCGTTTGCCAACCTTTAGCCAGCTTTAATGCAGGGTATTTTTCATAATTGATCTCTGATAAATCTGCTGCACTGTGAGTGGTAAACGGCATTTTATAGAGATACTTTGTTTGGCTTTGATCAAAGAGCGTAATGCGTTTGGTTCCTCCAAATTGGGTGATAAATACATTGGACAAATCAATGTCATAATGCAATCGTACATCACTGCCCGCACAACCAAAGAACATGTAAGGGTAATCCTCCAAATATCCATCCATAATAGGAGGATAGTTAAAGTCTTTCAACAGTGAAGGTTCAAGCTTGAATAAATTGAAAAGGAATATTCTTAAATCCGAAGGGGTGTCCTGCTCCAACATCTCCAGATACTCGCCAAAGGAGGTTTCTTTAACTGGAGGCATTTCAATTTTGGTTGGCTCA
Organism: Croceimicrobium sp.; assembly: GCA_965279135.1. Lineage (GTDB taxonomy): Bacteria > Bacteroidota > Bacteroidia > Flavobacteriales > Schleiferiaceae > Croceimicrobium. The sequence goes on from OZ257133.1 coordinate 2,869,657, forward strand.
TTGTCCTGCCACGCTCCATGAAGTTTAACCTTGTGTCTTCCGGCGACCTCCTTTAAAAAGGGATAGGTCCATTTCTCTGTAGCCGCCCAGGTTTTAGAATAATTGAGCAGCTTAACAGGGGTGCGGGTTTTTACATACTTCTGGTAAAACTCTTCGGGGCTTATATCATCGACAACATCTACCTCTTGAAGTTGCATGCTAAGAAATTTGGTAGTTCAAAATTAGTAAAATGGCTTTCCGTGCCGAGCATTTTACGCTTTTATCCTCAATTTTTGGCTATTTGCATACAAACCGAAGCATAAAAGACATTTTTGGCGAGCACTGAAAATCAATAATTGAAGCAAACATTTTTGGCCTCCGTGAAAAATTTAAGCGCTTCGAAACCGCCTTCTCTTCCCACACCACTATTTTTTACTCCACCGAAGGGAGTACGCAAATCACGTACCAACCAATCGTTAATCCAAACAATCCCACTATGCAGGTCTCGTGCAACACGATGAGCGCGATTAAGGTCCTGGGTAAATATAGTAGCGGCCAAACCATACTCGGTGCTATTGGCCATCATTAATGCTTCGGCTTCGTCTTCAAATGGTGTAAGGGTAACAACCGGTCCAAAAATTTCTTCCTGATTGGTGCGGCAATCATAAGCTAAACCCTCAATTACCGTTGGCTCTAAATAGTATCCTTTATCGTAAGGTGCCGGTAATTGAACGCGCTGTCCTCCGGCCAATATGGTGCCTCCCTCTTCTTGCGCCAGTTGAATATAGGACATCACTTTTTCGAGGTGATCTTTTGAGACCAGGGCCCCCATTCTGGATCTTTCCTCTTGAGGTGGTCCTACTTTTAAACCTTTAACTCGATCCAGAAAGGCTTCCTTAAAAGCCTCATAAATTCCTTTTTGAATAAAAATCCGGCTTCCACAAAGACAAATCTGACCTTGATTCGCAAAAGCTGCCCTAGTGCTTATTTTAACCGCTCGATCCAGATCACAATCATCAAAAATGATATTCGGATTCTTCCCTCCTAATTCAAGGGACATCTTCTTAAATCGAGGAGCAGCAATACTAGCAATTCGGGCGCCCGTTGCAGTTCCACCCGTAAAGGAAATCGCCTTGACATCATTATGCTCAACCATAGACTGTCCGGCTTCCGCTCCTAAACCATGTACAATGTTTAGTACACCCGCCGGAAAACCAACCTCGATACAGATTTGAGATAATAAGTAGGCCGTATAGGGAGTAACCTCTGAAGGTTTGGCTACGACGCAATTTCCACTGGCTAAGGCCGGAGCGATCTTCCAGCTAAAAAGATAGAGCGGTAAATTCCATGGTGAAATACAAGCTACTGCACCGAGCGGTTGCCTAAGGGTATAGTTAAAACCCTTCGCTCCCATATTGTGAAACTCATCCTCCTGATGCAGAATGGCGGTGGCATAGAAGGCAAAGTTGTCTCTGGCTCTGGGGATATCCACACTTTGCGCCAGTTTAAAAGGTTTCCCATTATCCTTACTCTCGGCCATCGCTAATTCATCCAGCCGCTCCGCAATGCGCTGGCTCAAGGCCATCAGATGTTTACTGCGCTCCGAATTGCTCAAAGCTGACCAGGCCGGAAAAGCTTTCTGTGCGGCTGAAACCGCGGCCGCTACATCCTCCTTACCTGATCTTGGTATTAAAGAATAGACCTCTCCGGTAGCTGGAGCATAATTATCTAAATACGCTCCATCAATAGGGGCCTGTAAGGCTCCACCAATATAGTTAGCTAACTTCTCCATGCTTATAGATTTGGCGTTCTTCCACCATCAACCGGAATATTAATCCCGCTGATGTATGAAGCGGCTGGAGAAGCCAAAAAAGCAATTGCATTAGCTACCTCCTCTGGCTCTGCAAAACGAGCCAATGGAACCTCTGCAGTCATTTCAGCACTAACCTTAGCTTTTGAAAGGCCTGTTTTTTCAGCCTTATTGCTAATTATCGAACTAAGCCTTCCCGTATTTGTGGCTCCCGGTAAAACATTGTTAACGGTAATTCCATCTGGTCCCAATTCGCGACTTAGGGTCTTAGACCAATTGGCAACGGCCCCTCTAATGGTATTACTCACTCCTAAATTGGGTAATGGTGCTTTTACCGAAGTTGAAATTACATTGATAATCCTTCCATAGCCACTTTTACGCATTCCTTCAATTAAGGCCTGTGCCAAAATTTGATTAGCTAATAGGTGGCGCCGAAAGGCTTGCACATATTCTTCAAGCTCTGCCTTGTGAGCTGGACCAGCCGGTGGCCCGCCGCTGTTGTTTACTAGAATGTTGTAATCATTTATCTCTTGTAAATGATCTTTGATTGCCGCAGCTAATTGAGAGGGTTGATCGAAGTCGGCCACCAGAATTTGATGATCCTGACCCTGATCAGTACTCAAAAGGGCTTGCACCTGCTGAAGCTTCTCTCTATTTCTTGCTAAAAGGGTGACAGAGGCACCGAGGGCTGCAATTTCAATGGCTGCAGCTTTGCCAATACCATCGCTACTTCCCGCGACTAAAGCGCGTTTCCCCGCTAAATTAAGATTCATGCTATTTTCTTTCGTCTGACTCTATTTGACCATCGCGCAATCGGATAATACGATGAGCATGTTGGGCGATATCCTCTTCATGAGTAACCAGGATAACTGTATTTCCACTGGCCTGAATTTCACCGAATAACTTCATGATTTCTACAGAGGTTTTGGAATCTAGGTTACCGGTGGGCTCATCCGCCAAAATAATGGAGGGACTATTTACTAAGGCCCTTGCCACAGCAACACGCTGTCGCTGACCTCCCGACAACTGATTTGGCCGGTGATCCATGCGGTCTCCCAGGCCAACAGATTTAAGCACTTCTTCCGCCCTACGCTGCCGATCAGTATTGGCCTTTCCGGCATATACCAGAGGAAGGGCCACATTTTCTAAAGCTGTACTACGCGGCAAGAGGTTAAAGGTCTGAAATACGAATCCTATCTCAGAATTTCGCACATCTGCTAAATCATTATCGGTCATGCGGCTTACATCCTGCCCGTTCAGCCAATATTCCCCACTGGTAGGGGTATCCAAACAGCCTAGTAAATTCATCAGGGTAGACTTGCCAGATCCTGACGGGCCCATGAGCGCCACATATTCATTAGGTTGAACCTCGAGGTCAATGCCTTTAAGCACTTTGACCACCTGATTGCCCAATTGAAAATCACGTTTTATTCCGCGAAGTTTTATGATTTCTGCCATGTTTTAGATTCTGGTGGGGAAGATACGACAATGAGTGCGCATCTTAAGGCCCGCTAAAAGCTGTACTTACCAAATTAAAGTCGGACCAATTTAGGCTCACTTTAAGTGATTATACGGGCTCTTTTAATTCGTACCTTTGCAGCCTAATAAAATGCTTAAATGACTCTAGCATCCATATTTATGGCAATCCCCGGTGGGTGGTCAATCTTCCTAATAGTTGCTGTGGTACTCTTACTTTTTGGCGGTAGAAAAATTCCAGAATTAATGCGCGGCTTAGGTGGCGGTATCAAGGAATTTAAAGATGCCGTAAAAGAAGACGAACAAGAAGGCGAAAACGAAAAGAAATCATAAAGCAAACATCTTGAGGGATTATCAGAAGCTGGCCGAGGTACAATCTGATCTCAGCGAAGGAAGCATTACCTGTGTGCAATTGGTCGAACACTATTTGCAAAAAATAGAGCAAAACCAAGACTTGAATGCCTTTCTGGAGGTTTATGCCCACGATGCTCGTTCCCGTGCTACCGTAGTTGATGCTAAAATGAAGCACGGTACAGCAGGCAAACTTGCTGGAATGGTGATCGGTATTAAAGACAATATCGTCTACAAGGATCATCGGGTTTCAGCCTCTTCTAAAATCCTGGATGGATTTCAATCCCTCTTCTCGGCCACGGTTGTAGAGCGCCTCCTGGAAGAAGATGCCATCATCATCGGAAGATTAAACTGTGATGAATTTGCCATGGGATCATCAAACCGTTTCAGTGCTTATGGTCCGGTAAAAAATCCTTTAGATACCAGTCGGGTTCCTGGTGGCTCCTCCGGTGGATCAGCGGCGGCAGTGGCTGCCGGATTATGCCTAGCCTCTTTAGGAAGCGATACGGGAGGTTCAATCCGCCAACCGGCAAGCTTCACAGGTATTTACGGCTTCAAACCCAGTTATGGTCGAATTTCTCGTTATGGCTTAATCGCCTTTGCTTCAAGCTTTGATCAAATTGGCCCCTTTGCACGCTCGGCAGAAGACATCACTCTGCTTTATGAGACTTTAGCCGGACCGGATAATTATGATAATACCGTAAGTCATCGTGAGGTAGAAAAGACCACTGACTTACCCGCCGGTAATAAAAAGCGGATCGCCTATTTCCGTGATGTGATGGAATCATCCCATCTTGATCCGGAAGTGAAAAAGGAAAGTGAAGCGCTAATTGAGAAACTTCGAGCGGATGGACACACGATTGAGCCAGTAGATTTCCCCTTTCTCGATTACATGGTTCCGGTATACTACATTCTTACCACTGCAGAAGCCAGTTCCAACCTGGCTCGTTATGATGGAATCCATTATGGCTATCGAAGCGACAATGCTAGCAATTTAGAAAGCACTTATAAACTCTCTCGCACCGAAGGTTTCGGACCAGAAGTAAAGCGTAGAATCCTCCTGGGCACCTTTGTACTAAGTAGCGGTTACTATGATGCCTACTATGGTAAAGCCCAGAAAACAAGAAGGTTAGTAAGTGAGAAAACCGATGAATTGTTTCAGGATTATGACTTGATCTTTTCACCTACTACCCCGCATACCGCCTTTCCAATTGATCAGGTAAATGATGATCCTACCCAAGCCTATTTGGAGGACATTTTTACCGTTCATGCCAATATAACAGGAATCCCCTCTATTAGCGTTCCTCTTGCGAAACACAGTAACGGATTACCCCTGGGCATGCAGTTCTCTGCCGCAAAATATCAGGAGGCCGAATTACTGCAATTCGTGCAAACCTTAGTTCACAATTAGCGGTTAATAAACTCGTTATTAGCAGCAAGAGGGAGAAAAGCATTAGATTATCTTTTTCCCTTGCATATTTTCACCTCATCATGAAACTCAAGTTCATTGTACTCAGTCTGGCCTTTAGCCCCCTGTTGCTTTCCGCGAGAAGCAGCGACCAGCCTAAAGGAGATACGGATACCATTGTCAAGCCAAGCGTATTAGATCTGGAATCTATTAACCTAAAGGATCACCCCGTCGCAGCCCGCCTGGACTCTTTACTCTACCTCAACTTCTTCCAATTAAGCGAAGCGGAGTTGCAAAAGATTGACACGAGTTTTACCGATGAAGTAGAAGTACCCGATTGGCATGACTCGGTTTATGAAAGTCGCCTCAAAGAATTAGACGCTCTGAGCCCCATGGATTTGGATTACAATCCTGTAGTGCGCTCCTTCATTGATCTTTACAGTAAGCGCCGCCGTGAGCAGGTGAGCCGAATGCTGGGCTTGGCCAATTACTACTTCCCTATGTTCGAACAGGCCCTGGATAAATACGATATGCCTCTCGAACTAAAATATCTGGCAGTAGTAGAATCGGCACTCAATCCCACCGCACGCTCCAGAGCGGGAGCCGCAGGATTATGGCAGTTTATGTACTCTACGGGAAAACTCAATGGGCTAACGGTTAATAGTTACGTAGACGAGCGTCATGACCCCTTAAAAGCCACCGAAGCAGCTTGCAAATACCTGACAACTCTCTACAATATTTTTGGAGATTGGAATCTTGCTCTGGCTGCCTATAATTCCGGCCCAGGAAATGTCAACAAGGCAATTCGTCGTTCGGGAGGTAAAACCAATTACTGGGAAATTCGACCCTTTCTACCCAGGGAGACCGCCGGCTATGTACCCGCATTTATTGCTGTGAACTACATTATGAATTTTCACGAGGAGCACCTCTTATTCCCAATGGCTTTAAAGCCCTCCTTTTTCAGCACCGATACAGTAGTGATTCGCGAACAGGTAAGCTTTGAACAGTTATCTAAGCTAATCGCGGTGAGTGAAGAGGAATTAGAGTTTCTCAACCCGGCCTATCGCTATAAAATCATTCCCAAGATTAAATCGAAGCCCTACAGCATCGTTTTACCAGCCGATAAACTAGGTCTGTTCATTGCCAACGAAGATTCCATCTACACCATTGCTGCGCAACATTTCGATCAAAACAAGGCCAAAGCACCTGTATTGGTAGAAATGAATGATAAGGTGCGCCACCGAGTAAGAAGAGGCGAAGTATTGGGAACAATAGCCGAAAAATATGGGGTAAGCGTAAGCAGCATCCGCCGCTGGAACGGTTTACGAGGAAGTACCATTCGGGTTGGTCAGCGACTCACTATTTATCCACGTCGGATGCCCAAGACCAGCACCACTACCGTAAGTACCAGCACCCGTTCTAAAGACGGCAGCTACGAAACTTACAGGGTACGAAGCGGAGAGACCTTCTATTCCATTGCACGCAAATACCCAGGGGTAAGTGCTGAAAACATAATGTCCTGGAACGGCATCCGAAATGCCCGTAGGTTAAAACCAGGCATGAGCTTAAAAATCTATACTAAAAGCTAAACGCAGATGAAATTCAAATCCGGCTTCCTTTTGCTTGCACTTCTCACAATGTTCGCCTGCAATGGGCCGGATGAGAAGGAATCTACCATTGATCGCCTACTTAGTTCTGACACGCTACCCCGGGCTAATGGAGGCATTCTGGATATCATTGTAGTATGTGAGGACGCCCTTTGGCAAGGGGACGTGGGTAGTGCATTTGAAGAGCACTTCATAAGTATGGCTTACGGCTTACCTCAAGCTGAACCCCGCTTCATCGTTAGACAGATTGACCCATCAGAATTTGGCAAGCTTTTGCAAAGAGCGCGTTATGTCTTCTTAATTGGTATAGACGGAGAGGAGTCTAAAATCGACTATCAAAATAATCGTTGGGCTAAAGGACAATTGGTGGTTAATGTGACCAGCAATAACGAAGAAGAACTGACCGCTTTGATTAAACGCAATCGTAAGGCGATGGGTCAAAAGATTGAGGATCTGGAAAGCATCCGATTAACAAAAAAGATTAAACCCCTTACTTTAAGTGAATACCCCAAATTCTTCGAGAAACATGGGCTTAAGCTGGCCATCCCTAAAGATTTTGCCATATCCGTAGCAGAGGAGGACGTGGTAGTCTATTGGAAGTCCACTTCACGAGCTGACAATGGTATCTTGATTTATGTCGGAGACCTTCCTGCCGACGCCGGCATCATTGGTAATGAAATTGTACCTCTTCGCGATAGTCTTGTAAAGCTGTATGTCCCAGGTGAAAAAGAAGAGAGCTATATGATTACGGAAGATCTGATCAAACCTCAGTTTAATCCGATGGATTTTAAAGATCATTTTAGCATTGAGGCCCGCGGATTATGGCGAACAGTGGGAGATATTATGGGTGGACCTTTTGTAAGCTACACGATTTACGATGAAGATAATGATCGCCTGATCTATATAGAAACCTTCATGTTCGCCCCTCAAAAGAAAAAACGCCGCAGTCTGTTTGAACTAGAAAGTATCATTCGCGGTCTCGAAATAAACTAGGCCAATACTTCTCTAAGTATCTGGAGGGAGTTAAGCTTTCCAAAATCATGCAGGTGTAAACGATAATAGTCGATTAAGCTCTGCAGTATTTGCCTTCTCCAGTTTGAATTAGCTATTTGGATTTCTTGCCATTGAGCCATCCCTAGAGATTGAATTTTACTCCAAATCTGTAATTCGGCGGATTCAATAAAATGCGGATGATCGGGTGCTTTATCTCGACACTCCCCCTCTAACAAATCGAAGAACCTGGATTCGCTTGCTGCGTCAAGCTGAGGACTAAAACCCAAATAGCTGGTAAGTTCCATTAAAAAAGCCAGGTGAAAATTAGCGATGCTACCTTCCGCTGTATCCAGAATTATCAGGCTACGCTTTATAAAAACATACAAGTCCGGATGTGGCTCCTCTTCTTTCAAAACCTTATATAGGAATTCAGCTAAAAACAAGCTAAGGCAAGACCTAATAGGATCAAAATAGAGACTCTGATAGGGGTGTAGGATTCGGGCTTGTTTCAATGGCTTTAACTCCCCCTTGCTGTGCTCAGTATAATCTATATCCAGAATTTGTAAATTCTGGAAATGAGCCTTCTTTAATCCGCCTTTCCCCTTTCTGCTAATTGTCGCAATAAAGCCTAGTGTTCCTTTATCGGCGGTATAAAGATTCACTACCAGACGATTCTCACCATAGGAAGTACTTCGCAATACGATACCTTCCTTGGATGCCGACATTATTTAAGAATCATAATCTTGGTCACCTCTGTATTTACGCCCAGGTCATCCGAGATATAGGCAAGGTAGATTCCGGTAGCTACCCTAAGACCATCAAAATTTCGTCCATCCCAAATAGCTTGTCCACCTTCTGCAACAGTTTCAAAAACAATATTGCCCTCCATATCGGTGATTTTAACCTGAGCATTGGTTACTAATCCTCGAATTAAAATCGGGCCATTGTAGCCGGGTTCTACTGGATTGGGATACGCAAAAACATCCGTCATACGCTCTTCACCAGCGGTAGCCTGACCCTGGAAAGAGACGATCCCCTGATCAGTTCCAAAATAGACCATTCCTGTAAGATCATCAATCTCCATATCCAGAATAACATCGCTGGGGAGCGGGCTATTGCTTTGACTAAAGCGCTGCAATTGTACCCTACCATTGCTATTGGTGTAAAAGACCCCATTATTGGCTGTCCCAAACCACTTTTTGTTGGCGCCATCTACCTCAATATCATTAATCGATTCTGATCCCAATACGCGCTCGCCATTATTATCCCCATCTTCATCAATCACAATAATGGAAGCGTCAAAACTGCGATTAGGCTCAAAAATGTTTTCAGGACTAAATAGTACCGCCAGCCCTTCGTTTGTGCCGATCCACACCTCTCCATCCTGATCTTCAGCAAAAGACAAAACGGATTCCGAGGGCAGATTCCCGCTTCCCTCCGTAGCACTTAGGCGTACCGTTTCTTGAGGAATACCCCCTTCCAGTCGAGTGACCAAAATCCCATTATTACGTACCTGCTGCCAAACCTGACCGGCTGAGGTGACCATAATTTTTAAAACATTAGCTCCTGATCCTGAGGCACCCAGAGAATAGCTTTCTATACTTCCATCAGGTCGAATTACCGCTAAAGGTCGATCAGTTAAAGCATTGCAAAACCACACGTTGCCTTCGGTATCAGCCATCATATCCGCGACCCGATGCTCACCACTTCCGCCGATGGAAGGGAAAGCGCCGTTAGTAGTGGTCTCATTAATGAAGCGAACCAAAGAGATTAGGCCATTTTGAAACTCCAGTTCTAAAATCCCATTCCCGTAAGTGGAGGCATAGTAGCGCCCATCGATGGTGGGATGAGGAAGAATCTTTACTATATCCTTGTATGCCCCGAAATCGGCATTAGGGAAATTGATCCAGTTCAAGCCTTCCACAGTAAACAGACCATCATTATTGAAGATTGCTGTTCCTACTGCATCATAACCACCTGGCGCAACCCAAATTCGTCCATTATCCTGTTGTAATTGGAAAGTGTTTTTAGTGCGCGGGCTATTGGGAACAACCGAGAAAGGAAAGATTTGGAAAACATTATAAATGCCATTTGAGGCATCAGCTATCCAAAAATTCTGATCGTTACTTCCCATTACAGCGGCCACCGGAGCAAAGGCGGTATCTTCAACCGTGGTGCTATTCCAGTTCTTCACAAACTGAAAATCACTATCGTAAGCGCGGGCACTGAAAGTGTTAACCACGATAAGCGTATTGCGGGATTCCCTTAAATCGCGGTTATCCCCAACTTCGGTAGCATTAAAGAAATTCCACTGTCCATTTTCACGATATAGAATGGTATCACTATTTGGGCTTACGTTCCGATTTACAAAAAGCTTATCATCAAAATAGGCGAGATGATCAATCTCACGGGCCATGGTTGAATCCAGACTCCAGTTTCCAAAGAAGAACTTTGCCGACTCCAAATCCGCGCTGTACAATCCATCGGGTGTGGCGGCGTACAATCTATCACCGTCATCTTCTACTTGAAAGACCTTTAGTATATCGCCTCCCGGACCTATAACATATGGTGCCTCTCGAACTAAACCAGCTTCAATGTCATAGGCGACAATGCCAAAGTCAGTAGCGATAAAAGCAACAGAATCTAAAACGTGGATATGATTTATCCGCTTTAAGCCACTAAAATTTCCAGACAACCTTAAATCCGGGAAACTTGTGACTTCCGAGTCGTCAACAATGTCTAGATTTCCATTCTCATAACCGACAAAATAGAGATCATATTGATCACTGTAGGCCAAACAACTCAGGCCAACATCACTCAGGCCGTTCACTTTAGAAATGCGTTGAATACTTCGATCGCTTAACTCATAGCGATATAATCCTTGGGCCGTAGCCACATAAGCAATACCATCATTCTCAGCGATATCCACCGAGCTGGCATAAGAAAGATGATCTACCCAAACGCCCAGGTTACTTGAGACCTGTGCATTAACCTTTAAAACCAATAAGAACAGGAAGATCAGTATGGTTGACCTCATGCGGGAAATTCATTTAGGCTATGAAACGCTAAAAGTAGCCAAAAATGATAGCCGCCTTGTGAAAATGCCAAAGATGTGAAATGGTATCTTTGCCTTGATCCGCCTTGGGCGGGGTAAATTAAATTGACCTATACATGGGATGTGGAAGTTGTAGCAGTAATGGGATTCCCAAAGGCTGTCGCAATAATGGCTCCTGCGGTGTTAACGGTTGTGAGAAACACACTGTTTTCGACTGGTTGAGCGATATGGAGCAGGCCGGGCATGTAGCCCCTTTCGACTTTATAGAAGTGCGCTTTAAAAATGGGCGCAAAGAATATTATAAAAACGTCAATCAAATACGCCTCTATATGGGGGACGTGGTAGCGGTTGAAGGCAGTCCCGGACATGATATCGGAGCTGTATCGCTTACCGGAGAGCTGGTACGACTGCAAATGAACAAGCGTCGACTAAAGCCAGAATCTCCAGACGTACGTAAGCTTTATCGCAAAGCCAATCAACGCGATATTGACCTTTGGCGAAAAGCGCAAGAGCGAGAGCATCATACAATGGTGCGCGGAAGGGAAATTGTGAAGCAATTAAACCTAAACATGAAACTCAGTGATGTGGAGTTTCAAGGAGACAATGCGAAAGCTACATTCTATTACATCGCGGATGAGCGCGTTGACTTTCGCGAGCTTATCAAAGTTTTAGCTTCTGAGTTTCGTATCCGCGTGGAAATGCGTCAAATCGGGACCCGTCAGGAGGCGGGCAAAATTGGCGGGATTGGCTCTTGCGGTCGAGAATTATGCTGCAGTACCTGGCTCACAGACTTTCGCTCAGTAAATACCTCTGCGGCGCGCTACCAGCAACTTTCCTTAAACCCTACCAAACTAGCCGGTCAATGTGGAAAGTTGAAGTGTTGCTTAAACTACGAACTGGATACCTATCTCGATGCGCTGAAAAAATTCCCGGATACCAATAAGAATCTGGAAACCAAGTCTGGGAAGGCCTATTTTCAAAAGATGGACATCTTCAAGGAATTGCTCTGGTATGCCCTTCCCGACGCGGGCAACGAATGGGTAGCGGTGAAATTAGATGATGTGAATCGTATTTTGGAGATGAATGAAAAAGGGGAAAAGCCTGAAAGTCTCATTGATTTCAATGCCAATAAACCTTCCGAAGAAAGCGTTGCCTATGAAAATGTGGTGGGTCAGGATGAGCTCACTCGTTTTGATCAAAAAAGCCGCAGAAGGAACAAGAATCGCAAGCGAAGTGGAAACAACAAACAAAGAAGCGATTCAAAAAAAGAGAACCAGGTTAAGGCCGAAGCATCTGGCAAAACCAACAATAACAATAACCGGAATAGAAACCGTAACCGAAATCGGCGCAATAAGAATGATAAGGATGCCCCTAAATCTTAAGACCTATTTGGGTCTGGCTGCCTTTCTACTTCTCCTGACCAGTTGCGGAGAAAAACCCTATCACGAGGAATACATCAAACTGGACCAGAAGGGATGGTATGCGGATAGCCTGGCCCGTTTTACCGTTGAGATAGATGACACTCTCAGTGCCTATAAAGTAATCCTAAATTTCAGGGGGAATAACGATTATCCCTATTCAAATCTTTACCTTTTCCGCAGTATCCAATCTGACCTTGGTTTAGAGTATAGTGACACGGCTAATTTTATCCTGGCCGATCCTTATGGAAGATGGCTTGGCGAGGGCTTAGGGGAACTGAAAAGCTTTGAACGTATGTACCGACGCCGGCCCTTGCGATTTAATAAAACAGGGATTTACACCTTCGAATTAAAGCAGGCCATGCGGGATGAACCACTCATAGGCCTAGAAGATATTGGCATAAGTATTTATAAAGTGGCAGATGGCGAAAAAGAAGACTAAACGAAAGCCGGCAAAGAAAAATGCCAAAAGGAATGATTACCGAAGAATGGTAAGGAACCTCTGGCTTCTCTATTTTCTTGGTATCCTGGGCATCGCCTTAATTGTTACGCTAACCACCTTCGGAGCATTTGGGGCTCTCCCTACTTTCGAGCAAATCGAAAACCCAAAAAGCAATGTAGCCACCCAAATCATTTCCTCCGACGGAAAGATCTTAGGAAAGTTTTATCGCGATAACCGCACGCATGTTGAGTTTGATGACCTGAGCCCCCATTTGGTAAATGCTTTGGTTGCCACTGAAGATGAGCGCTATTATATGCACAGCGGAATAGACATTGAAGCTTTGATTCGAGCGGTTGCTAAACTCGGCCGAGATGGCGGAGGAAGTACCGTTACGCAGCAGCTGGCCAAACAGCTTTTCCACGACCCGGGCAGACGGGTGCCTCTACCAGAACGGATTAAACAAAAGTTCAAGGAATGGGTGATTTCTGTTCAACTGGAACGCCAATATACCAAGGAAGAAATCATTGCCATGTATCTCAATCAGGTGGACTTTCTCTTTAATGCTGATGGCATCCACTCAGCGGCAGGAATCTATTTTGGAAAAACAACGGACAGTTTAAGTTTGGAAGAATCCGCTGTCTTTGTGGGAATGCTTAAAAACCCTTACCTCTATAATCCCAAACGGGAGGCCGCTAAAAAATCCATGCTTACCCGCCGCAATGTCGTGTATCGACAGATGATTCGCAACGAGATGCTGAATCAGGAGGCTTATGACACGCTTAAGCTAAGGCCCATCGTACTGGATTACCAACAACAAACTCATAAGGATGGTGCCGCTCCCTATTTTCGGGAGTATCTCCGAAAATTCATGGCCGAATGGATTGCGGAAAACCCTAAACCAGATGGTAGCGAATACAACCTCTATACGGATGGACTAAGAATTTACACTACCATAGACTCGCGCATGCAACAGTATGCGGAAGAAGCGGTTAATGAACACATGAGCAATCTGCAAAGAGTGTTTTTCAAAATGGAAGAACGGCGCAGACAAGCTCCTTTTCATGGAATAACGGATGGCCGGATTGAAGATATCATTGGAGCCGCCATGCGTAAAACTCAACGCTTTAGAAGGATGCGGGCCAATGACGTTTCTATGGATAGCATCCTAAAAGTCTTTCGCACTCCCCGAGAAATGAGTGTCTTTGCTTGGGGCGGAGATATTGACACCCTTATAAGCCCCTGGGACTCCATCCGATATTACAAACACTTTTATCAAAGTGGGATGATGTCGGTGGAACCTGGAACCGGCTTTATTAAAGCCTGGGTAGGAGGAATTGATTATCGCCATTTCCAGTATGACCATGTAATCCAGGGGAAAAGGCAGGTAGGATCACTATTTAAACCTTTCGTTTATACCACCGCAATACGTCAGAAAGGCTACTCCCCTTGTTTTGAAGTGCCGAATGTGCGCACCTGTATTGAGAAAGGGAAGTTTAATCTGCTAAAAGATTGGTGCCCTAAAAACTCGGATGGAGAATATGGAGGGGTGTTTAGCCTAAAAGCGGCTCTCGCCGGATCAGTAAATACAGTAACAACTTACCTTATGAAACAGGTAGGGCCGGTCCCCGTGATTCGATTATTAAGAGAAATGGGCATTGACGATGAAATTCCCGAGCAGCCTTCAATTGCCCTTGGAACAGTAGATCTTTCGGTATATGATATGGTTGGTGCCTACACGACCTTCGCTAATAAGGGAGTATATACCGAGCCTATATTCTTAACTCGAATAGAAGATCGAAATGGAGTAGTCCTGGATGAGGTGAGCCCCAAGACCAATGAGGTAATGAGCGAGCAGGATGCCTACGTCGTTCTCGATTTATTAAAAGGGGTTAGTAATTACGGAACCGGCGCTCGACTGCGATCGGCCTGGGGCTCTTATTCCAACAACGTGGTTACAGGCTTCCCCTGGAAATTTGATAATCCTATTGCCGGAAAAACTGGTACTACTCAGAATAATGCCGATGGGTGGTTTATGGGTCTTGTGCCCAATCTGATTACTTGCGTTTGGGGAGGATGTGAAGATCGCTCAGCCCATTTTGGTGCGACCTACTATGGTCAGGGCGCAACAGTTTCTCTTCCCGTTTGGGCCCTCTACATGCAAAAATGCTATGGCGATCCAAATCTGAAAATCAGCAAGGGGGATTTTGAAAAACCCATTGATCCAATCAATATCGAACTTAATTGTGAACGTTATAATGCCGCATCAAGCGGCTCCCCGCAGGATACCTCAGAATTCATTGGGGACGATTCATTTAACTACTAAGCTTTAAACGATGATTCGTAAAGTAGTCAGCAATGCCGAAGAAGCAGCGCAAGGATTAAAAGATGATATGACCTTAATGCTAGGAGGCTTTGGCCTTTGTGGCATCCCGGAAAAATCTATCGAAGCCATTCGCCAAAGTGGGGTAAAAGGCCTAACCTGTATCAGTAATAATGCAGGGGTAGACGATTTTGGTCTGGGCTTCCTCCTGCAAACACGTCAAGTCAAAAAGATGATTAGCTCCTACGTTGGGGAAAATGACACTTTTGAAAGACAGATGTTAAGTGGTGAGCTGGAAGTGGAACTCATTCCTCAAGGAACCCTGGCAGAAAGATGTCGGGCTGCTGGAGCGGGGATCCCTGCATTTTTCACTCCTGCTGGTTATGGAACAGAGGTTGCCGAAGGAAAAGAAGTCCGCGATTTTAATGGGAAACCCCATATTCTCGAGCATGCTTTTAATGCCGATTTTGCCTTTGTTAAGGCCTGGAAGGGCGATGAAGCCGGTAATCTAATCTTTAAAGGAACTGCTCGAAACTTCAATCCACTGATGGCAATGGCGGGGAAAATCACTGTTGCAGAAGTGGAGGAACTCGTACCCGCAGGATCTTTAGACCCCAATCAAATTCACACTCCGGGAATCTTTGTGCAGCGCATTTTCCAGGGTGAGAACTATGAAAAGCGCATTGAACAAAGAACGGTTCGCTCCTAATTTCCCAAACCCAAAGAATCCAGACAGATGCTAGATAAAAACGGAATTGCCCAAAGGATAGCCCAGGAAATGCAAGACGGCTACTATGTCAATCTTGGCATAGGTATTCCAACTTTGGTAGCCAATTATATCCCTCAAGGGATTTCAGTGGAATTTCAAAGCGAAAACGGAATATTAGGCATGGGACCTTTCCCTACCGAGGAGGAAGTGGACTCAGATCTTATCAATGCTGGTAAACAAACCATCACCGCGCTTCCTGGAGCGACCTTCTTCGATTCAGCCATGAGCTTTGGGATGATTCGGGGTCAGCACGTTCAAATGACCGTCTTAGGAGCTATGGAAGTATCTCAAAATGGTGATATCGCCAATTGGAAAATTCCGGGCAAGATGGTTAAAGGAATGGGTGGAGCGATGGATTTGGTGGCTTCTGCCGATAATATCATCGTCGCAATGATGCACACCAATAAAAAGGGAGAGTCGAAGCTACTACCAGAATGCAGCCTGCCCCTTACCGGGGTTAATTGCGTAAAAAAGGTAGTGAGCAATCTAGCTGTTATGGATATTAAGAACGGCGCCTTCCACCTGCGAGAGTTAGCACCTGGCATCAGCGTAGATGAAGTGCGCAATGCTACCGCTGGCAAACTGGTTGTGGAAGGAGATATTCCCACCATGAAACTGAATTAAATTGAGGTCAAGGCTTTTTCGGCTGGAGCGCATTTATCAATTACTAATCCTGGTCTGCGCTTTGGTTTTTGTGTTTTCCCGCTTTTGGGATAAAAAGCCCGTGATTGACTGGGACATCACCCTCTACTACCACTATCTCCCTGCTATTTTCATCTACGATGATCTAAAGTTTGAGGAGCCTGTAGCTGAATGGGGTAAGCGGCACTTCTACATGAAGACCGATCAAGAAGGAAACAAATTCGTAAAGATGACTGCTGGTCCGGCCATTCTTTACAGCCCCTTCTTTTTTGTGGCACACCTCTATGCAAGCATTACAGATTTCGAGGCCGACGGGTTTAGCCCTCCTTACCGCCTGGCCCTTTTGGCGGCTGCCTTAGCTTATGCCCTTGCAGGATTATACTTTCTAAAGCGCTTCCTTCAATACTATGTAAATCCTGGACTGGCCTCCTTAACGGCTGTTCTCATTTTTGCCGGCAGCAATTTGCCTCACTACAGTTTTGTAGAGCCCATGAGTCATGTTTTCAGTTTTGCTTTGGTCTGCCTCATTTTATGGCGTTTCCAGGAATATCGCCAAACTCAAAAGCTGAAAGAAGTAATAATAATGGGTCTCGCCGCAGGCTTCATGATTCTCAATCGGCCAACCAATGTGATTATCCTACTCTTCCCCATAATTCTTCTGGTATGGAATAGTAGCTTAAAAGGAAAACAGTGGTTCCAACATGGAGCATTGGCTGCCTTACTGATCCTAATTGCCATCTCTCCACAGCTGTTTTACTGGCGATATATGACTGGAAATTGGATCATCTACTCTTATACCGAGGAGGGCTTCTTTTTCTTAAATCCACAAATCTGGAAAGGCTTATTCAGCTATCGAAAGGGATGGTTGGTGTATAGCCCGATTCTCTTTCTCAGTTTACCTGGATTTATATTACTAATGCGCAAATACAAAAAGGAGGGGATCGCAGCGCTAATCACCTTGTTTATAGGCCTCTGGGTAACCTTTAGTTGGTGGTGCTGGTGGTACGGCGGTAGTTTTGGTGCAAGAGCTTTAATTGAGTTTCTCCCTTTTATGGCTCTCGCCTTAGCCCTATTTCTCGAATTTCTCTTTCAACATAGACTGGTCTTTAAAATCCCAGGCTTGCTGGTGATCAGTTTCCTGGCTGTCTGGTCCATCTTCATGAATAAACAGTACAAGAGCACGATTATTCATTGGGATAGCATGACTAAGGAACTTTTCTGGAAGCAGTTCTTCAAAGACCACTACATTAAGGATCATGGCTCTTATCTCGACCCTCCGGATTATGATGCCGCATTAAAAGGAGAGGAGGAATGAAGCAGCGAATAAACTATGTGGCTTTCGCCCTAATTCCGATTTTGCTTTTAGGACTTAATTTGTACCTCATTCAGGGACCGGATTTCCTGTTTTGGTGGGATGAACGCTTTCACGCATTAGTTGCTAAAAACCTGACTGAAAGCTTTGGTATTACCCGACTTCTCCCATTTGAAATAGATGAGGTAAGTACGATGGTACTGCCATGGGGGCAAGACCCGATTTGGCTGCATAAACCTCCCTTCTTCAGCTATACCGAAGCACTTTTAATGAAGATTTTTGGAGTAGGTGTATTTCAGTTCCGCCTGGCCAGTTCAATTAGCCTCCTCTTACTTTATTATGCTTTTTTAAAGATTCAGCTTTTCGCCGGTGCTCATAAACTCAGTTCGGCCCTTATTGCCGCCGCGATCTGCCTTAACCCATTTTTACTTAAACTGATGATTGGCAGTCAGGGAATGGATCATAATGACCTGGCATTTATCACTACAATGAGCCTTGCTATTTGGAGTCTGCTAGCCTTACGAAAGCATCAAAAAGCAGGCTTGCTTTTGCTTTTTTCCGCTTTTGTTGCGGCATCAGTACTTACAAAATGGTTGGTCGGATTACTGCCGTTTCTACTATGGCTTTTACTAGACTACAAAAAACTCCCCTGGAAGCAAATGTTGCTCTCCATCTCTATAACTGCTTTGCTTGTTGCACCCTGGCATTGGTTCATCCATGGTCAATACCCTGAAAAAGCTGCGGCGGCATTGCGATTTAACGGCGAGCATTTTTGGCAGGTTGTAGAAAATCATCAACATCCCTGGTACTATCACTTTGAACAATGGTTTACGCACTTCTTCCTTTTAATTGGCATTCTAATTCTATTCTTATTCTTCCGTAAAAAGGGAGAGCCCGCGAGTTCCCATAGTCGCATTGCCTCTGCTATTAGCCTCCTCTTTCTATTACTATTCTTTAGTTTTGCCCGAACGAAACTTCCTGCCTTCACCTTTGTAGGCTTACCCTTAGTAACATACATCATAGGCACTTTGAAGACCTCCATCAAACTAAGGCAGATTGCCTCCCTGAGTTTCTTGGTACCAGCTATGGCGCAGATGGCCTATTTACCCTTTATCGACTACGAAAAACGCTTTCCTAAAGACAGTTACCGCAAGCACTTTTATACGGAATTAGATAAATCAATCGCCGAGAATAGCATCATTCTTGGGGCGAGGGATCTTCATTATATCGAAGCCATGTTCTATTGCGATCATTGGGTACTAAACCAGAGCATGGAAAAAAACTGGTTAGAAACATTAAGTGCGAATGGCCGTAATATTTACCGCCTGCAATACAATGAGGAAGGCATGGAGATTGGTTTAGAACCAGTAACAAGCGCTAGTGCTGATTAGAAATCAATTTAGCCGTGTATTCCTGTTGCGGATTTTGAAAAAGCGCCTCTGAAAAACCCTCTTCCACTAATTTGCCCTTCTGCAGGACCAAAACCCGATCACAGAAGTAACGGACTACTTGTAGATCGTGAGAAATAAATAGATAGGTAAGATTGTATTCCTCCTTGAGGTCGTTCAGTAGGTTCAATATTTGAGCCTGGACACTTACATCAAGCGCACTCACCGATTCATCACAAACCAGGATTTCCGGCTCCATTGCCAAAGCTCGAGCGATCCCGATTCTTTGCCTTTGTCCCCCACTAAACTCATGCGGATAGCGCTTTGCATAATCACGCAACAAACCCACTTTCTCTAGCAGTTGCAGGGCATTCTCCCAGGCTTCGTCCTTTGCCTGATGGCGATTTACTCTAAGTACCTCAGCGATGCTTTCCCCAACGCTAATCCTGGGGTTTAGGCTGGCAAAAGGATCCTGAAAAATAATCTGCAGATCACGATTTAATTTGCGCCAGGCTGGACGATTCCGATTGTTCAAGTCCTGATCCTTAAAATGCATATCTCCTTCAGTTGCCTGTTCAAGACCCACTAATATTCGCCCAATGGTACTCTTACCTGAGCCCGATTCGCCAACCAATCCTACACTTTCACCCTTGCGGATATTTAAGCTAACCTCTTGAACTGCATCTACCATTTCGGTTTTTCCTAGCAAGCCGTTTTTACTCTGATAGGTTTTTCGCAGGGCGCTAACTTCCAAAATCGGACTCTGTTTCTGCTTTGCCCGGGCTTGCTTGTCCTTCTCTTCAGGGCTAAGTAGCTCTAGATCCTGAACATGACCCAATAAAAAATCCTGCACCAAGGGTAATCGGCGATAATGCGTATCTGCTTGAGGTCGACAAGCAATTAGGCCTTTTGTATAAGGGTCTTTGGGATTTTGAAAAATGACTTCAGTTTCATTGTGTTCTTTCATTTCCCCCTGATACATCACGAGAACCTCATCGGCAATCTTACGTACTAAGCCCAGATCATGAGAAATGAATACCATGGACATACCAAACTCAACCTGTAGCTTCTTAAGCAGTTCCAAAATACTTGCCTGTACGCTAACATCTAAAGCTGTGGTAGGCTCATCCGCAATTAATAGGGATGGATTATTGGCGATAGCCATGGCAATCACTACCCTTTGCTTCTGCCCTCCGCTTAATTGATGCGGATAGCTGTGGTACATCTGCTCAATTCTAGGAAGCTCTACCTTTTCAAAAAGCTCTAAAACTCTTGGTTTAAGATTCTTTTTTACACCGTGATTCCTGAGTATCTCTGCAACCTGTTTTCCGCATTTCATGGATGGATTGAGCGCAGACATCGGCTCCTGAAATACCATAGCTACTTCTTTACCTCTTAGCTTTTGCCAATCCGATGCGGAGTATTCCAAAATGCTTTGTCCTTTGAAATGGATTGAACCCCGAACCTCTAATCCCGGCGCTAACAATCCCATGATCGCAAGGCTGCTTAAAGTTTTTCCCGAACCTGACTCCCCAACCAAAGCCAATGTTTTTCCCTTTGTTAAGTCGAAACTCAAAGGTTCCACCAGAACCTGGTCTCCTTTAACGATGCTCAATCCTTTAAGACTTAATAAAGGGCTCTCTTCCATAAAATGAAATTAGCAAACAAAAGCTGCAATTAGAGAAGCAAATTAATGTGAATCTATCAGGCCATGTCTATTTTATTCCGAAATTGAGTTTTAAATCTAAGCCGCATGCCTAAAACCATCATCGTATCCAATCGATTACCTGTACGGGCAGAGAAACACGAAGAAGGCTATCGCTTTAAAGCCTCCGAAGGTGGGCTTGCTACTGGCTTAGGTTCCATCTATAAAGAAGGAGATAATGTTTGGCTAGGTTGGCCAGGTAAGGTCTTTAACTCTACCGAGGAGCAATTGAAGGTTAAAAAGGAGTTACTCTCCGAAAACATGGCTCCTGTTTTTCTCAATGAGAAGGATCTGGATTTGTATTACCTCGGATTCAGCAATCAAACTCTTTGGCCCGCCTTCCACTATTTTGTGCAATACATAAATTATGATGAGGAGCAGTGGCAAGCCTATGTAAAGGTAAATGAGAAATTTGCTCAGGCTATTCTGGAGCTTGCTGAGGCGGGAACCCGAATCTGGATTCATGATTATCAATTGCTGCTGGTTCCAAAAATGATCAGAGACATATTACCTGATGCCAGCATCGGTTTTTTCCAGCATATCCCCTTTCCATCCTACGAGATTTTTAGGATGATTCCGTGGAGAAAGGAACTACTAGAAGGTGCTTTGGGCAGCGATTTCCTGGGTTTTCACACCTATGATGATATGCGGCACTTTCTGAGTTCTGTGCATCGCCTTACTGAATATGACTACCGTAATAACACCGTTACCGTCGATGGCAGAATTGTAGAGGCCGACGCCCTTCCCATGGGGATTGATTACAAGAAGTATGCGGAACAAGCGCGCGAACCGGAGACCCTGGATTTTGTGAACCAATACCGCAAGGCCATTGGTGAAGTAAAGGTGATTTTAAGTGTTGATAGACTGGATTATTCTAAAGGAATTCCTGATCGTCTTATCGCATTCCGAAACTTCCTTGAAAACAATCCGGAATATCGTGGTAAAGTCTCCTTAATTCTAATTGTAGTGCCTAGTAGACACCGGGTACCCTCCTATGGCCGATTGAAGGATGATGTAGATGAATTGGTAGGAAAGATAAACGGCTATTTCTCAGATATGAGTTGGCGACCGATTCACTATTTCTATCGGAGCTTTAGCCTACCCGAGCTTTCCGCCTTTTATGTGATGAGTGATATCGCCATGATCACACCCATACGCGATGGCATGAATCTCGTTTGCAAGGAATATATAGCCTCTCGCACTCAAAGAGACGGAGTATTGATTTTAAGTGAAATGGCCGGATCCGCCAAAGAACTTTCAGAAGCTATCCTGGTAAACCCTAATGATAAGAATGCCTTGGCCAGTAGTATCAAGGAAGCCCTAGAAATGGACCACCTGGAAAAAGGTCGTCGCATGGCCATCATGCAGGAAACGCTTCAAAACTATAATATCTTCCATTGGGTAAGCTTCTTCACCCAAAATCTCGACCGGGTTAAAGAAGAACAAGCGAACATGAACTTCAAGGCCCTTGGAGATGCTGAGCGATCAAAGATTATTGATGATTACAAAGCGGCTCAAAACCGACTCATAATTCTAGATTATGATGGTACCCTGGTACCATTCCATACCGACCCTGAAAAAAGTGTACCCGATCAGGAATTGCGGAAAATTCTGGAAAAACTAATCGCCAACCCAAAAACAGAAGTGGCGATAATTAGCGGTCGTCCAGCTAAATTCCTGGATCGCACTCTTGGCGAATATCCCATCTCAATGGCCGCAGAACACGGTCTGTGGTTCAAAGAAAAAGGTAAGGAGTGGATCGTAAATCCCGATCTTCCTGAAGATGATTCATGGAAAGATGAAGCCAGGAATGTGATCAACTTTTACGTTTCTCGCACACCGGGATCTTTTATAGAAGAAAAGGAAAACTCATTGGTGTGGCACTACCGCAAGGTAGAAACCGGCTTAGCCGCTTTTAGGAGCAGTGAGTTACAAAGCCATTTGAAACATAAAATGGCAGAGAAGGAAATTGAAGTGATGGCCGGAAATGCAATTATCGAAGTAAAACCAATTGCCTCTAATAAGGGAAAGGCCGCCCTTCGAATAAAAAAGAAAGTAAAACCGGACTTCTTGCTGGCAGCAGGAGATGATCGCACCGATGAATACATTTTTGAAGCACTAGGCCCAAAGTGCTATACCGTCAAAGTGGGTAATGACATGACCCATGCACGCATGAACGTCAACGATCCTCAGGATATCAGAAATCTACTCCTGGAGCTCTCTAAGCTCGATTAAATAAAAATAGGCTCGTTAATCTTATTATTAATTCGGTAGGCTGCGTTTACCAGGCCAACATGACTATAGGCTTGAGGGAAGTTGCCCCACTGGCTTCCCGTTTTAGGTTCAATATCCTCCGCAAATAAACCAAGATGATTGCCATAGCTACAAAGCTCTTCAAATGCTTCCTGGGCTTCTTCAATCCGTCCAACACAAGCCAGGGCTTCGGCATACCAAAAACCACAAATCATAAAAGTGTTTTCGGGTTTTCCGAAATCATCTTCGTGTATGTAACGGAAGAATAATCCCTTATTCACTCTCAACTCTTTTTCTAGGGCTTTGAGATGATCCTTCGCCTTTTGAGAATTATGAGGCAAGTAGTTCATTAAGATTAACTGCAAAGTACTTGCATCTAAATGAGGTGAATCTATAGCATGGGTATATGCTTTATGCTTTGCCGAATAAGTGCGCTCAATATTAGCGGCCGCGCGCTTTTGTAGGGTTAAAGCCATCCTTGCAACATCAGGATGATGAAACTCGTAGGCAATCTTTGCTGCGGCAGCACTGCCCGCCCATTGGAAAAGATTGGTATAAGTATGCTTAAGTGCCATTCCTCTAAACTCCCATAAACCGGCATCAGGATCATTTATGGTGCGCTCTATTTTCTCCAAAACAGATTTAACGAGTTCAGCCGTACCGTTCCTTGAAAAGGTCTTGAAACGTCTATCTATATAGAGGGGTAATATGGCTAAGAGGATTTGACCATAAACATCATTTTGAATATGGGTATAGGCTTGATTTCCAATTCTTACCGGCTTGTTTGCTCCAAGATAACCCGGGAGATGATCCAGAATTTTTTCGGTTAATTCACTTTGGCCAACAATGCCATAAAGGGGTTGAATCTTCTCTTTTTCGTGCATTGGAATATTGGCCAAAAAGGAAAAGTACTTTTCCATCTCCTCAAAGTGACCAATATGGTTAAAGGCATTTAGAGTGTAGAAAGTGTCGCGCATCCAGGAAAAGCGATAGTCCCAATTGCGCCCGCCCCCATGAATTTCTGGCAATGAGGTTGTTGGGGCAGCGACTACTGCACCAGTATCCTCGTATTGGCAAATCTTGAGGGTAAGGGCTGACCGAATAACCTCCGTTTGATATAGTTTCCCAATGCTCGTGGATTTTACCCATCGCTGCCAATAGCTTGCCGTTTGACTTAAGAAGTTTTCTGCCGTTTTCACGATAGGCCCCTCTAATGGAGCGCCATAAGTAAGAAAAAGATAGAAGGGGCGATCAACTACAAAGTCCTTCTCCTCAACTACATAGTTCAGAGGGATATCGGTGGTTAGTCTTAGACTTTCATCCAGACCAAAGTACCGGAGGTGGTTACTGCCTCGCTCCATCCTTAAATCAAACAATCCGTAATCTCCTGTTGGTCTGCATCGCACTCTCACGCGAGGTAAACCTCTTAAAGGCTCAATTTTTCGAATGAGCATTAAAGGACGATAGTAACGGTCGGTTTGCAT
This sequence comes from Croceimicrobium sp., assembly GCA_965279135.1. GTDB lineage: Bacteria > Bacteroidota > Bacteroidia > Flavobacteriales > Schleiferiaceae > Croceimicrobium. The sequence goes on from OZ257133.1 coordinate 2,894,069, forward strand.
AAACCGAGGGGCAATGTCTGTAACTTTATAAGCGTGAGAACCTTGATTAACTACCGTCTCCAGGATGTTGGTATTGTGCAAGTACTGCTGATGAACCAAAAATTCTCCTTCAGCAGGTTTGATGGAAAACTCTCCCCCCTTCTCACCAGCAATCAAGGCTCCAAAAACAAAGGAAGAATCAAATCGAGGCAGACACATCCAGTCGATGTTCGTGTCTTTATTTATCAATGCCAGGTAGGCGCAGTTACCAATAAGACCGTGCGGATACTGATGAAATTCAGACATATGTAAGTTTTACCCTTCCAAGGTACAAAAGGCAAGGATTGATGGAAGTATTATCGATCATTATTAATGACCTCAAAGTCCGAAGGGATATTGGCCTGAGTGATTTTTAGAAATACCCTAACCAGGGTGTAAACATCCTTTTCGCAATAGGTTTTAATCCGATTCAAATCATTTTGCTGCCAGTATACCGTTCCTACCATGCTCCCATCAATGTCATCCTTCGGGGTAGGAATATTGAACAAGGCTGCAAGTAGTTTTAGGCTGCTGAAATTCTTAAAGTCCCCGAATTTCCAAAGCTCCATAGTATCAATGTGTGGAACCTCCCAGGGTTTCTTACCGGCATTATTCAATTGACCTGGAAGTTTAACCTCATTGCTAATCATGCGTCGACTGAGGTAAGGGAAATCAAACTCTTTCCCATTGTGCGCACAAAGGCGATGATTAGGCAGTCTTTCTAAAAGAGCGGCGAAATCTCGTAAAATTTCGAATTCATCATCACTGGCGAAACTTTTCACTCTTAACTCCCAAAGTCCATTCTGATTGGTTAGAAAAGCACAAGAAATACACACCACTTTCCCAAACTCGGCCATGATCGCCGCTCGCTTTGGATAGTATTCCTCCGGACTTTCGTCCTGCCTTTGAAAACGGGTTTTTTCCGCCCACAAGCTTTGCCAATCCTCTTCTAAATACTGGTATTCGGGATGTGCACTAACCGTTTCAATGTCTAAGAAAAGAATCTGTTGAATTTGCTGAGCATTTATCATCACTTCTCTATTTGGATAGTACAAAGCTAAAGCGTTCAATACCCTTTTCGCCATGAGGATATCGATACTCCAACACCGCTATGTAAACACCAGCTGGACAATCCTCACCTTGATCATTCTGGCCCTTCCAAATTATATAGCCTTCTTGAGGAAGATCATCCCCAAGGAGCAATTTGCGGTAGTGATGCCCAAAGCGATCATATATATCTGCCTGAGCCCATGCACGCGGTTTCAAACGATAATGTAATTGAATAAAATCATGGTGGCCATCACCATTTGGACTTAAATACTCTGGCTCACAGTACCAATTAATCTCCGAAGTAGGGTCTGCCTGAGAATAGGCAAATCCAGGACTGGCAAAATTCCAAACTGAAGGACTGCTGTGCCAATCCTCATTATGCAAAGCTTGATTTTTAAAAGTTAAACGATATAGGCTTACTCCTTCCCTGGCGCCTAAAAATGAGGAGTGGAAATCCTCATCCAACCAAACCTGATCTAAAATTAGCAGATCATTGCGTAAAAGCACCAAACCAAACTCATCATCAGGCATTGAGGGCAAAGAAGCAGTTTGATGCAGAAATCTAACATTCGCAGCATACTGATGCACTAAATGTTCGATATCTTCACTAATCGCGATCACCCCTTGCGGTTCTAATATGCGATGAACCGAACTTAGCGGATAGACCGGACCAAACATATCAGGATCAATTTGCCAATTGGCTAGGCTCAGATCTGCCAAGTCAATGAAACTGGAACTTGTATTTCTGAGCTCAATAAAATCGCTCCCCCCGGGAACTGGATTAAACAATGCTTCGCTGATGTGAACCGCCCCCGGCTCTATGGTTCCTGCTAGTCCAAATAGCGTTGAATCCATCTTGAAAGAACGATCCGAACAGTCATAGAGACTATCTTTTTGGAATAGATAGTACAGTTCCCCTTCTGTTATCGGCTGACCAAAATGAATTTTCCAGGCATTACTCATCGGCTCTCTTATAACACTATCGATTGGCAGGCGAGGATGCAATTCCCAAATCGATTGATCAAGAGCATTCAAATCGCGGTCAAAATGAAGTCTTAGCGTCTGGGGGTCAGGAATGGAGAAAAAAAGAAACCGAATGGAGCTGGTATCCAAATAAACTCCTGAGACACTATTCTGCTCTCCCGGGCTAGCCCCCTGAGGATCAATGCTAGCTCGCCAATTGAGTTCGTTATGGCAATCGGAGTTAAGATCAACTCGCTCCAGGCTCCAGCCCCCTTCTTGTTTATGGGGATTTTGATACCACTTAAGACTGTAGTGTGAACCGTCAATAATGTTGCTGTCTTTGAAAAGGATTACAACTTGCGCTCCGCTATTGGGTAGGCTAGAGGTGGACCAATCGATTCCAGAGGTTCGAATAGTTGGTGGCCAAAATGACTGGACATTTTCTGCGCAAATCACCACAAGTGAATCAGGGGCTAAAACGTATGGCTGAAGCGGGTAAATCCTGGAACCAACTCTAATCTGACATTCAACTAAATCGATGGGAAGATCTGAGCTATTATGCAATTCGAGAAATTCAACTTCCGGAAAACTATTGGGGTTTAAATCCACCTTCGGACTGGGGTCAGCCATGATCTCATTAATTCGCAATTCACCCGGCTGGACAAAACGGTTTAGTAAGTCTAGTTGAAGAGACGCTTTGTTGCCGAAACGATCATAAACATTGCTCAGGTTAATCCTGTAGATGCGGTTCGTGTCCGGATAGCTCTGTAAGCGCAATTTGAGCATTGACGGCTGTTTTGCTCGCCATACGAAACCTGATAGTGCTAGGGATGGATTGGAGTTAAATCCGAAGCTAGTATCCGGCGAAACTAATTTCTCATTAAGGAACAATTGAATTTGACCATCTCCATAAGACCAGTTTTCCAATGTCGGCTCCCTAAAATCGAATACCTCCCTTCCATAAATCCTAAGGCTATCCAGGAAGAAATGACTGCTACGCGTTTTCGTGTAATGACATCTAAAACCGGTTAATGCCGAATAGCGATGAACGGAATCCTGGACTTGACCCAGCATGAACCACTGATCAAAATTCCCGGTATCGGCAAGAACGCGCCAATAAAAATTTGAATCTCGCTCCACACGAATGTGGAATTCCATTGGATTAAGATCCAACCAGTCCTCTGAGGAAGACCATAGGAGAATTAAGCTTGATGTATCCTGCCGGTAGAAACGAATTTCATCCTTAGAATTTCCACCTAGCCTTAGGTTGTAGCCATAATTCACGCTATCGGGCTGGATGTGATCCGCCAGGAGGATAATTTCCATGAAATTGCTCGAGCTAGGATTAAAGTCAAATTGACCGTGATACTCCCAGGCCGCTTCCACCATAATATCCGATTGATGAAAGAGGCCAGAAACTCCGGAAACACTATCTCTCAATTGCAATTGACCCTGTGTAAGATTGAAAGCCTGAAGATCTCCATACCAGGCATTTTGCAAAGCAGCCTGATCAAAGTGTTCCTCAATCAATTGTTGCGCTTGAAGGTTTAAGGTAACTGCAAGCCCCAGGCATAGGGCAAATCGTTGCATAATGAATTAGTTTTGTCGCTTAAACTTAGAAGGATGAAAATCGCCGTGGTGGGCGCGACCGGAATGGTAGGCCAGGTAATGTTGCAGGTATTGCAAGAAAGAGGATTTGACAAGCATGAAATCCTAGCCGTTGCTTCGAAACGATCTGTTGGAACGACCTTAAAATTTGCCAATCAAAACCTGCAGGTGATGAGCATGGAAGACGCTATTGCGGCGGCTCCCGATATCGCTCTATTTTCGGCGGGCGGTGAGACTTCCAAAACCTGGGCACCTAAGTTTGCCGAGCTTGGAACATATGTAATTGATAATTCCTCCGCTTGGCGAATGGAAGAAGGAGTACCCTTAGTGGTTCCTGAAATCAATGCATCAAGTATAAAAGGGGAAAACCGAATAATTGCCAATCCCAATTGTTCCACCATCCAAATGGTTATGGTCTTAGCGCCACTGCATAGGGAGTATCACATTAAGAGAGTGGTAGTAAGTACTTACCAAAGCATTACTGGAACCGGGGTAAAAGCAGTTCAACAATTAGAAAATGAAAAGGCTGGTGTAGAGGGTGAAATGGCCTATCCTTATCCTATTCATGAAAATGCGCTTCCCCATTGTGATGTTTTTCTGGAGAACGACTATACCAAGGAAGAGTGGAAAATGGTACAGGAGACCCATAAAATACTGGATGAGTCAATTGCACTTACCTCAACCGCAGTGCGCATCCCTGTAAAAGGAGGACATAGTGAAAGCGTAAATCTGGAATTTGCAAAAGAGTTTCAGATAACTGATTTAAAGCGGCTGCTATCGGAAACTGAAGGTCTACAGCTTGTAGATAACCCAGATGTAAATCAATATCCCATGCCGCGCTATGCAGAAGGCAAGGATGATGTTTTCGTCGGAAGAATTCGGCGGGACCTAAGTCAGATCAACAGCTTAAACCTATGGATCGTTGCAGATAACCTTCGCAAAGGAGCTGCTACCAATGCGGTTCAAATTGCCGAGTATCTTGTAAGTCAAGGCTTTGTTAAGGCTTAAGTCCAAAGGGAAAGGAGATATTGTTAAAAAAGTACTAAAGAGCTAAACAAATTCGGACCCTTCTCGTCTAGTAGGAAATTGAGCACCATGAGAAGTGTATTAATCCTTTTAGTTTCTTTATTATTTCATTCTGTAAATGCCCAAAAAATGAGTGATTCCAAACAGTATTCACGCGCCTTATTTGCCTCAGGTTGTTATTGGGGAACCGAGTTTTATATGCAGCAAGCGGAAGGAGTTATTGAAACCAGTGTTGGATATGCCGGCGGGCATGTTGAAAACCCTAGCTATCGCGAAGTATGCACCGGTCGTACAGGCCATGCAGAGACGGTAGAGGTGGTTTATGATCCTACAAAAACTGATTTTGAAACGCTCTGCCGACTTTTCTTTGAGACCCATGATCCTACCCAGGTAAATCGTCAAGGACCAGATATTGGTACCCAATATCGCAGCGCAGTATTCTATTTGAATGATGAGCAAAAAGCGATTACCGAAAAACTAAAGGGTGAGCTGGAAGCCAAAGGTTACAAAGTTGCAACCGAGATAACAGGTGGCGCGACCTTCTATCGCGAACAGGAGGAGTACCATCACGATTATTATCAGAAAAAAGGCGGTACTCCATACTGCCATGCCTATACCAAGAGGTTTTAAAGATGATTTTGAAAAAGGGGCCTTTCGGGGCCCTTTTTCTATTCAGCGAATTCACTCAACTCTAGCCAACGCATTTCCTTGGTCTCTAAATCTTGCTGAACCGTTTCCAGCTTCGCCGAAATCTCTAATAGTTTTTCAGCATCACTAGCAGCTAGCTCAAGATTGGATGCTAATTCTTCCCGCAGAGATTCCAAGGCCTCAATTTCGCCTTCCAATGCCTCAAATTCAAGCCTTTCAGCATAGGTGAGCTTTGTCTTTTTTTCTTGAGGTTTGGATTCTAACTTTTTGACTTTTAGTAAACTGTCATTGCGCAATTTGCGTTGCGCTTCACGTTTTTGAAGATCATCACGGTACTCGCTGTAATTTCCCGGAAAATCCTTGATTTGCCCATCTCCTTCGAAGGCAAAGAGGTGATCACAAATCTTATCCATGAAGTACCGATCATGGGTAACCACTAAAACGCAACCTGGAAATTGTTCCAAAAAATCCTCCAGCACATTTAAGGTTAAAATGTCCAGATCATTAGTAGGCTCATCCAGAATGAGAAAATTCGGATTTGCCATTAAAACAGTGCAAAGGAATAAGCGACGCCTTTCACCACCACTGAGTTTTGAAACATAGGTGTATTGCTTGTCGCCATCAAATAGAAATCGCTCCAATAATTGAGAGGCAGAAAAATCCCCTCCTTTACCCTCGCGGGGTATATACTCGGCAATGTCCTTAACTACATCAATAACACGTTTATCTTCTGGTACCTCCAAACCTTGCTGGGTATAAAAGCCGAACTGCACCGTGTCGCCAATAATAACCTTCCCCCCACTTGGGTCTTCTAAGCCGGTTATGATTCGCAATAAGGTTGATTTCCCGGACCCATTCGGACCCGCAATACCAATCTTCTCTCCCTTCTTAAAAACGTAGTTAAAACCTTCGAGCAGAAGCTTATCTCCATATGACTTTCGCAGCTTGTGAAGTTCAATGATCTTACTACCTAAGCGAGTCATTTTGATATTGAGCTGCAGCTGATCTTCCCGTAGATCCTTTTGCGCCTCCTTCTTTATGTCGTGAAAAGCATCAATACGGGCTTTGCTCTTGGTGCCTCGCGCTTTGGGCTGCCTGCGAATCCAATCCAACTCCTTTCGCATCAGATTTCGAGCCTTATCTACATTGGTTGCTTCCACATCCTTACGCTCCGCTTTTCTTTCTAAAAACTTACTGTAGTTACCAGGATGACGATAGAGTTTGAAATCATCCATCTCCAGAATGGTATCGCAAATGGATTCCAAAAAGTAACGGTCGTGCGTTACCATAAGAAGAGTTAATCCTTTCTGCCCCAGAAAACTCTCCAACCACTCAATCATGTCGAGATCCAGATGGTTGGTGGGCTCGTCTAAAATCAGTAAATCGGGGCGAGAGATAAGAATCCTCGCTAACGCTACTCTCTTCTTTTGACCTCCGGAAAGAGCAGCAATCTCTTGCTTTACATCATGAAGGCCAAGCTTGCCTAGTACCATCTTAACCTGACCTTCAAAGTCCCAGGCTTTAAGGCGCTCCATTTCATCGAAAGCCTTTTGGTAAGCCGCCGCATCTTCCATATTGTTTAGCGCTAGCTCATATTGCAGCAAAGCCCTGGTAATGGGGTTATCCGCTTTCAACACCGCCTCTAGTATGCTTGATTTAGGATCCAGATCCGGCTCCTGTGAAAGAAACTCTACCCTTATACCCTTTCGAAAAGTTACCAGGCCGGAATCAGGGCTTTCTTTACCAGCCAATAATCTTAAAAGGGTGGTTTTACCACTACCATTACGGGCCACCAAGGCTGCCTTCTCACCTTCGGCTAATCCAAAGGAAACCCCTTCAAAAAGCCTCCGGCTACCATAGCTTTTGGAAATGTTTTCTACCGAAAGATAATTCATCGCGATTGCCGCGAAAGTACGTATTAGTTGAGGGCCGTGGTGGCTAAGTAACGACTAAAGTCATCGTACCGATCCATGACCACCGAAGGACTGCTATATTTCTTTAAGAGCAATCGATAACTCTCGCATAAGCCTTCCCAATTTGGATTCTGATTGAGTGTCGCAATAGCCAATCCCCGAAAACTGCGTAGCTGATGATTAAAGCTCAACAGACATTGCCCTTGCGTATCAGAATTAAACAGACGATCCAGTTCCTTGATTGAACTCAAGCTTTCTAAAAACGGGAACCCCTCCCGACGAAAAAAATCACGTAAATGGGCGGCCATCCTGTAAATATCGGCCTCCTCGCTAATCTTAAATCTAAAATGAGGTTCTTGCTTATACTTGGCCAAATTGGTAATGCAGGTATTACTCTCAGCTTGGTAACCGCGCAATCCATAAGTATAGGGAGCAATTAAATTCTCAACTATATTGAGTCTACTCCCGAAACTGGTTTCTACATAACTACAGTCGTCATAATGTCCAAAACCCAAAATTACGTTTTGCCATCCGCCAGCAGTTTCCTTCCTAAACTGATGACCCAATTCCAGGAAATTAAAATCGCGTTCAGCAAAAAAATCTGAAAGCACATTGAAAGAAAGGGGTACCAGTTCGTCCTTATTCATCTCTTAGTCGGCTGTCCGAACGGATGCCATTAGGTTCTATATATCGTTTGGCTAGAAGCTCATCTTCTCGAGGTTGACGTATGTATAGGACTTGACCACTGAAATGTAAATCCTTCCCCGCCAGAGCATGATTAAAGTCGACCAGGACACTATGTTGCATAACCTCACTTATCGTACCCAGCTTTTCATCCTTTTGTCCCAAATTGAATACTAATCGATCCCCAACTTCAAACTCGCGATTGGGAAAATGCTCACTCTCGGGAATATCATGCAGTGCTATTTCCTGTAAAAGAGATGGGTCTAATACTCCATAAGCATCGGCAGCAGGGAGTGAAAAAGAAAAGGAAACTCCCTCCGCCAGGCCTTGCAAATTCAGCTCGAAAGCCGGGAGCATTTGCCCTGAACCGAAATAAAACTTGAGGGGCCAATGCTCATCCATCACTTCTATGATATCACCACTTTCGCCTCCCTCTCGAAGTATGTACTTTAGCTCGACAATCTGATGCGGTTCAATTTGCTTCATAAATACTAAACCCAAAAGCTCAGCTCAGGTTTATAGTCTTGAATAAAATCCTGGAAATATGCGTGAAAGCTCTAAGAGTCTTAGTTTCAACGGCAATTTGAGCCACATTGGACTTACTATTTTTAGTCAAATGTCGGCCTTGGCAACCGAGCATAATGCTGTGAACCTTTCCCAAGGCTTCCCGGATTTTGAACCAGACCCTGCATTACTGGAGCGCGTGCATTTTTACATGAAAAAGGGGCCGCATCAATACGCACCAATGCCCGGAGAAGCTTCACTGAGACAGGAACTCTGTGCTTTAAACGAGAGAGTATTTGACAACCGATATAATCCGGAAACTGAGATATGCATTACCGCAGGAGCTACTCAGGCACTAGGAACCTCCCTCGCGACCTCAATTCGGGAAGGTGACGAGGTAATTGTCTTTAGTCCTGCTTACGACTCCTATTTCCCAATGATCGAGCTTTATGGAGGTACGCCCATTACCATAAAACTTCAGCATCCGGATTACAATGTCGATTGGGACCAGGTAAAGCGATTGATTAGTCATCGTACCAAGATGATCATCTTAAATACACCCCATAATCCCAGTGGAAAAATCTGGCGTGATGACGACTTTAAGCAACTCCAGGAATTAGTACGCGGATCTGATATTCTAATTCTTGCCGATGAAGTGTACGAGCATCTGGTTTTTGACCCTGATCACCGCATCAGCATCAGACAATATCCTGAATTAAAGCGCAGGGCTTTTGTGGTAGGATCTCTAGGGAAAACGGTTCACGTTACCGGATGGAAGATTGGTTACTGCATGGCCCCGGAATTCCTAATGAATGAGTTTAAAAAGGTCCATCAATATCTAGTGTTTAGCGTAAATCATCCTTTGCAAAAGGCCCTTGGAGAATACTTACCTCAAATTGATTTGGATGCACTTAGCCAGCTCTTCAAACAAAAGCACGATTGGCTATTTGAGAACCTGCAAAAGTCCACTCGTTTCAAGCCTTTAGCCAGCGAAGGGACCTACTTTATGTTAATCGATTATTCGGATATTACCGATGAATCGGAACGTGATTTTGCAATTCGTCTAACCAAAGAATATGGCATCGCCACCATTCCACTGAGTCCTTTTTACCGCGACCCGATAGACCGCAATGTTTTACGACTATGCTTTGCGAAAAGTGATAGGACGCTGGAACAGGGAGTACAGGCTTTATCTAAGCTCTGATTACTGCAGTTTCATCTGCAGGTTGAGGTTTAATCCCATAGAATAAGGGATCACCTCGAATGGATATTCCTCGGTGTAGATACTATTGGTGAAATACATCAGGGTAGGCTCAAATCCAATATTCATATTCGGACTTAAGTAGTATTGCAGGCCAATCTTTAAGCTACTAGATGCCATGTATTTGCGATAACTACGGTCACTTAGATCAATCTGCTCAAGGGTACGATAATCAATAGTAGAGCCTTGAGCCTCAAGGAAATAAAGCAGACTAAAGCCAAACTCAAGATTAATGCGGAGGTGATCCGTAGCCCAGGGCTGATAGCTGATACTAACCGGGAGATTCAAGAAGTGAAAGCTGTTTAAATCACTAAAGGTGATACGCTGCGGATTATCTAATAGGGTATAATTGATGATTTCGCCGTTCTGATCAAAGTTCGCATCCCGGAAGTTCAAGAAATCATACTCTGCATTGTAGCTGTTATTGATATACTCAATTCCAGCATTCAGATAGGTAATAGGGCCGATGCGACGACTTACCTCCAAACCTAAATTCACGTTTACCCCTGAGCTTTCCGAGTGCTGCATGGCATCTATGAAATCACTGTGTAAGAGGGCTCTTTTAGTAGGATCGATCTTAAACTCTCGGAAGGCAAAATTGGGATAGAGATTCAAACTGTAGGTCCAGGGGCGCTTCTCCTGTAAAGGACTGATATATGGCCCCGCGCTGGGACGGTTCTTTAAAAAATCAGGTGCACGATGGGCGAGATCTGCTTCACTCAAAGTTGATCGTGGACTTTCATAATCAAAGGGTACTGGCATTTCGCCTGTAACAACTCCATTCTCAATTAAGGCTCCTGGGGTTAAATCCGCGATTTGGGGGGAATATTGTATGGGCTCCAAAACAGGAATATCCCGTGTTATAACGGGAAGCTCTTCTGAGTTTAAGGCTAATGCTGGTTCAGTTTTGGGTTGATTACGGGGCATCTCTTCAGGCAAGCTCGTTCGTTCCGTAATAGAAGCTGTAGAGGCAATGTTATCCGCTACCTGCCGATTTGATTCGGGCTGATGAATAACTGTTAAAGCTTTGGGTGGAGTTTCTTCTGATTGAAAATCACCCATTAAAGCTTGATTTGAGTCTTTCTCTGTTAAGCCAATCGCAGAATCCTCTGTATTACCGCGATTCAGAGACCAGTCTCCGCTGATAAAGGTTTGACTAAAACCAAGCAGAAGAATCATTCCCACCATGCCGGCGGCCCGCTTCATCTGGCGAATGCGGGTAGCGCGACGCAATTTGCGCTCAAAGTCCATCCAATCAGGCTGGCTATCACCCTCAAGCATTCCAAGCTTGCGGCGCACAAAATCTTCGATATGTTGTAATCGCTTACTCACCTCTCAGTTTTTTCACCAATAACTTTTTTGCTTTTGCCAATTGGCTTTTGCTGGTTCCTTCACTTATATCGAGTTCTTCTGCTATTTCACGGTGGCTATATCCATCCAAAACATACATGCTAAAAACGGTTCGATAGCCAAGCGGTAGTTCATTTATCTTCTCAAATACCTCTCTTGCACTGATTTCCTGATCGGCATCAACCTCAAAAAACTGGGGATCAGGTTCGGGAATTTGAATATCCTCTAAGTTCACTTTAATGCCTTTGCGCACCTCTTTGCGAATAGCACTAATGCTATTGTTAATCATAATGCGGGTTATCCAGGTTTGCAAGGAAGACTGACCTTTGAATTTGCCAATATTCATGAAGACCTTTATAAATCCATCGTGCATTAAATCTCGGGCATGCTCCGAATCCTTGGCATAGCGTCGGCAGATGTTAAGCATTTTGCCCGAAAACAATTCGTAAACCCGTTTCTGTGCTAGCTTCTCTCCCGCGGCACATGCTAGTACCAGTTCCTGTTCGGAACTGTTAAGGAGTATTTCTTTAGGTGGCACATAAGCCTCCAAATCCTCCAGCCGCATGATATGGTCGGGTTTAGAGCTCAATGGTGAATCGGGTTCTTTCAATTATTAGACACAGAGTAAAACGAAGCGTTGTCTAATTTAACCAAAAAAAAGAGGCTTTCCCTAAGAAAAACCTCTTTAATGTCTCATAATCTGGTCTTTAGATTCAGGAATCTATTACGATCCACTGTCCACCAGCTACTAAAGGCTCGGCCTTTTTGAATTTCAACTCCTGCTTTTCGCCGGTACTAAGGTTCTGAACTGTAACTAATTCGTTACGCCCATACTTCTTTTCGGCCACCACGGGTTGGCGCTTAGGGCGAGGCCTTTCGGCTGATGGCTGCCCGTCTGCCGAAGGATGCGAAGTTTGCATATTATCATAGGCACTTCTCTTTGGAGCCTGGGCCTGTTGAACCTGTCCGGTATCCTGGCTCGGTAGCTGGCCTTTGAAAAGGAAAGAGGCTACATCACGATTCAACCCATCCACCATCGATTTAAAAAGTTCAAAGGCTTCAAACTTGTAAATCAATAAAGGATCCTTCTGCTCGTATTGAGCGGTACCCACACTCTGGCGCAAATCATCCATGTCCCGAAGGTGTTCCTTCCACTTATCGTCGATCATGGCCAGACTAATGGATTTCTCAAAATCACGAATCAACTGTCTGCCTTCAGTTTGTACTCCTTTTTCAAGATTACTGATGATAATCATTTGGCGAGCACCATCGGTAAATGGAATTTGGATGTTCTTGTATTGCTCCCCTTGATTCTTATAGACATTGCTAATAACGGGCAGGGCCATTTGCGCAATTCGCTCATTCTTGGAGCTATAAGCATTCACTACATCTTCATGAATTCTCTCCACCAATTCATTTGCCGGGGTCTTTTCAAATTCCTGCTGATCCACCGGTGCTTCCATGCTGAAGATGCGCAGCATTTCAAGACTAAAGCCTTCGTAATCCTTAACCTCCTGGGTTTCTCCCACCAGGTTTTCCACCGTTTCGTAGAACATGTTGGCAATATCCACCTGCATGCGCTCCCCATATAAAGCGTGCCTGCGTCGACGATAAATCACCTCTCTCTGAGAGTTCATTACATCATCATACTCAAGCAGGCGCTTACGAATTCCAAAGTTGTTCTCCTCTACTTTTTTCTGAGCTCTTTCGATACTCTTGGTCACCATGCTGTGTTGGATGACCTCTCCTTCTTCAAGGCCCATGCGGTCCATAATTTTGGCCACCCGCTCCGAATTGAAAAGGCGCATCAAATCGTCTTCAAGCGAAACAAAAAACTGAGAGCTTCCCGGGTCTCCTTGTCGACCAGCCCTACCCCTAAGCTGACGATCCACACGTCTGGAATCATGTCTTTCGGAGCCAATAATAGCTAAACCGCCGGCTGCTTTAGACTCATCGGTAAGCTTGATATCCGTACCACGACCCGCCATATTTGTGGCTATGGTTACGCGACCTGGCTGACCGGCCTCAGCTACAATTTCCGATTCTCGCTGATGCAGCTTCGCGTTCAAAACATTGTGAGGAATCTTACGAATCTTCAAGGCACGGCTTAATACTTCCGATATCTCCACATTCGTCGTACCCACCAGCACGGGACGTCCAGCCTCTACCAATTGCGTAACCTCTTCAATAATAGCATTGAACTTCTCTCGCTTGGTGCGATAAACCAAATCCTCACGGTCATCGCGAATGATTGGCTTATTCGTAGGGATTACCGTTACCTCTAACTTGTAAATATCCCAAAGCTCTTCCGCCTCCGTCTCTGCGGTACCGGTCATACCACTCAGCTTATTATACATACGGAAGTAGTTCTGCAGCGTAACCGTTGCATATGTCTGGGTAGCCGCTTCAATCTTTACATTTTCCTTAGCCTCAATAGCCTGGTGCAAACCGTCTGAATAGCGCCTTCCGTCCATAATCCGACCGGTTTGCTCATCAACGATTTTCACCTTATTGTCCATAACCACATACTCATTGTCCTTCTCGAAAAGGGTATAAGCCTTTAGCAATTGATTCATGGTATGGATACGCTCACTCTTCACCGAATAATCGCGCATGATTTCCTCTTTGCGCTTTTTGCGATTATCATCGCTAAGATCTTCGTTCTCCAGAGCAGAGAGCTGGGTGGAAATATCTTCGAGAATAAAAAAGTTCTTCTCAGTATCACCAGAGATCAACTCAATACCACGGTCGGTAAGGTCAATTTGGTTGTTCTTCTCATCAATGGTGAAATACAATTCATCATCCACCAAATGCATGTTCTTATTCTGCTCTTGCATGTAGAAATTCTCGGTCTTCTGCAAAAGCGTTTTCATTCCTTCTTCACTCAGGAATTTGATCAGAGTTTTGTTCTTAGGCATCCCCCGGTGCACCCGAAGCAGCTTTTTAGAGCCTTCTTCTTTATCCTCCTTATTACCAGAAGCGATTAGGGCACGAGCCTCCTTTAGTTCACGGGTTGCAAGGGTCTTTTGGGCCGTTACAAGTTTAACCACATGAGGCTTTAGCTGATTAAACTCCTGACGATCGCCCTGAGCAGTTGGTCCGGAAATAATTAAGGGTGTCCGGGCTTCATCAATCAAAACCGAGTCAACCTCATCCACAATCGCGAAGTTGTGTTCCCTTTGCACTAAATCATCCGGGCTAACGGCCATATTATCGCGCAGGTAATCGAAACCAAATTCGTTATTTGTCCCATAGGTAATGTCTGCGCGATAGGCCTTACGACGTTCTTCAGAATTAGGGCGGTGCAGATCGATACAATCCACGGAAAGTCCATGAAACTGATAAAGTGGTCCCATCCACTGAGCATCACGACGGGCCAGATAATCATTTACCGTAACCACATGCACTCCGCGTTTTGGTAGGGCATTCAGGTATACGGGAAGGGTAGAAACTAAGGTCTTTCCCTCACCGGTGGCCATTTCCGCAATAGATCCTTTATGAAGCACCGAACCCCCAATGAGCTGCACATCATAGTGCAACATCTCCCAAACGATATCGGCTCCTGCTGCAGTCCAGGTGTTCGACCAAATGGCCTTATCTCCTTCAATGCGAAGTCCATCGTGCTTTGCCGCCAATTCGCGATCCATCTCGGTAGCCTCAACTACCAGCTCACCATTCTCTTTCCAGCGACGTGCGGTTTCCTTTACTACCGCGAATGCTTCCGACTGAATCTCCTCAAGTACCGATTCTACCTTCTCCTTGATCTCTGTTTTTAGCTGATCAATGCGCTCGTAATGCTGCTCTTTTACTTCAACCTCTTGTTCAGTCTCAATAGCAGACTGCAATTCGGCAATTTCATTGTTCTCAGCCTCAATAGCGCTTTGAATGCGATCTTGAAATGATTTGGTCTTTGCTCTAAGTTCATCATCACTTAATCCATTGAGCTTCGCATATTCCGTATTAACCCGCTCTGCTACAGGGAGCAAGGCTTTCATATCGCGATCGCTTTTAGAGCCGAATATTTTTGTGAGAACGTTTCCGAACATTTATCTCGATTTTAAAATCCTTCGAAGGAGGGCAAATTTATTAAAAGGGTGGGGCTGCACCTTAGCGATTTAAGCCTTTTCCTGTTTTTTCCCTGCCAGCCGAGGAATATTTGTAAATTGACTACGAAAAATCCCACTCATGAAAAACACTCAACTCGTTTTAGGTCAAGGTGAAGCTGCGGATTTAGATCAAATCAACTTCCAACCAGACCTCATTCTACTTTTTGGTGGCAAAGGCATCCTAGTCAATAGCGACCACGTTCAAGAAATACGCCGTAAATTCCCTCAGGCCATAATGGCAGGCTGCAGTACTGCAGGTGAAATCTCAGGGATCTCCGTTAAGGACGAATCGATATCGGCAAATTTCCTGGCTTTTGATAATAGCCATGTAACTTATCAGGAAATCGACATTGACAATCCTGATGACAGCGCGGATATTGGCGCTCAATTGGCGAAAAGTTTTGACCCTGAAGGCCTGAAACACATCTTCGTTTTATCTGATGGCCTCAATGTAAATGGCAGCAAACTCGTACAAGGCATGCGCGAGGCCAAACCTGAAGGCGCCTCTCTAACAGGAGGTTTAGCTGGCGATGGACCTCATTTCGAGCAAACTTTACTGGTAGATAATCAAGGTAACATTAAGGATCATGTTATTATCGCCCTTGGCTTCTATGGTAACCTGCAGGTGAGTTATGCCTCTATGGGCGGATGGGACTCATTCGGTATTGAAAGGTTAGTGACTAAAAGTCACAATAACATCCTCTACGAACTGGATGGTCAACCTGCTTTGGAGCTTTACAAGAGCTTTTTAGGGGATGAAGCTGCGAACCTACCTGCATCAGGCTTGTTGTTTCCCCTTAGTATGCGTTATTCAGAAGACCGCAGTCCTTTAGTGCGAACCATTTTAGGCATTAGCGAAGCCGATCAAAGTTTAACATTTGCCGGAGACATACCCGAAGGGTCCTATATCCGCTTAATGAAGGCCAATGTGAACAGACTGATTGATGGCGCAGAAGAAGCTGCCGAACAGGCTAGTCAAAACAAAAATGAGTTTGCCGTATGCATTAGCTGTGTTGGAAGGAAGTTAGTGCTCCGGCAAATAGTGGAAGAAGAAGTAGAAGCGGTGCAGGACCACCTTGGTAGTGATTGCCAGATTACTGGTTTTTATTCCTATGGTGAGATAGCACCGTTTAGAGAAGGGGTGGAATGTGAATTACACAACCAAACCATGACTATTACAAGTTTCTCAGAATAATTGAAGAACAACAACCGACATAGGCTGCTCAGAAGGCAGATTCGCAAGTACCTTGACCAAGGAATTGAAATTCCAGAGGCCTTTTTAGAATCGATAGATCAGGCTTACCACGATTTCGATCGTGATTTGCGGCAAGCGGAAAACATCCTGGAACTAAGTTCCAAGGAGCTTTTTGTGGCCAACAAGGAACTTAAGAAGAAAGCAGAAACTAAAGCGGCTGAGGCAGACGCACTAAGCGAGCGGCTTTCGCGCATTGTAAACAATGTGCAAGAGGTTATTTTTCAAACCGATGTTAATGGCTGTTGGACTTTCCTCAATGAAGCATGGGAAAGAATCACGGGTTACTCTGTAGAAGAAAGCCTGGGTACCAGTTTTACGACCATGGTTTATCCTGATGATAAGGAAACCAGTATGTACCATCTTTCCGAATTGGTAAATGGCACGGAAACTACCAGCCGATATAATTTACGTTACATCACCAGGTCTGGCGAAGTGCGCTGGACCGAAGCCATTGTAACCTTAGATGTAGATGCTGAGGGTCGACTATTAGGAGCTTCCGGAACCCTTACCGATATTAATGCCCGGTATGTTGCCGAAGAAAAACTACGGCAGGCAAGTAACAACCTAAACCAGGCACAAACCTTAACTCGATTGGGTTCCTTTGAACATCCTCTAGGGGCTTTAGGCAATTCATATTGGTCGGCTCAAATGTTCAAGCTCCTCAACCAACCGGGAAGAAATGAGCCTAAGCTTGATGACCTAGTGCAAGCCGTGGATGAGCCTTTTCGTAAACGACTGAAAGAGTCTATTCACGCCCTTACCGAATACGGTCGGGAAATAGCCATGGAGGCGCCGGTGAACGGACAAACAGCCTGGATGATGGTTAGGGCTGAAAAGCAAAAAGGACGCCTTAATAAGGGTGATGTAATAACCGGAACTCTAATGGATATTACGGAGCGTAAAAACTTCGAGAAGGAATTAGTTGCGTCTAAGCTACTTGCTGAACAAGCCTTAGCCGCAAAGTCTGAGTTTCTTTCCAATATGAGCCATGAAATTCGCACCCCTATGAATGCGATTGTGGGTCTTACTGAGATATTACTGCGTGAAGAGGGCGACCTTAGTCCACAGGCCAGGAGAAATCTGGAACTGGTGGAATACTCTGCAGATAACCTGTTGGTAATTATCAATGATATTCTGGACTATTCTAAAATTGAAGCCAATAAAATCGAATTGGAAAACATTCCATTCGATCTGCAAAAAATGTTGCAAAAGCTTCTGGATACCTGGAGGTTAAAAGCTCAGGGAAAGAATCTGGAATTGAAACTGGAGTGGGATGAAAAGCTACCTGATCAGTTATTGGGAGATCCCTATCGCCTGAATCAAATTCTCCTCAACCTCATAAGCAATGCTCTAAAGTTCACTCAGGAAGGATTTGTATCCATCATTGTAAAACTTCGTTCCGTGAAGAACGAGCGCTATGATATTCTATTTGAGGTAAAAGACACCGGTATAGGTATACCAAAAGGGAAACTAAAGAGCATATTTGAAAGCTTTACGCAGGCTTATACCGATACCACAAGAAACTTTGGCGGAACTGGTTTAGGTCTGGCCATTTCGAAACGGCTGGTCGAACTGCAAAGCGGTGAGATTTGGGCAGATAGCGAAATATCTAAAGGAAGCAGTTTCTTTTTTAATGTGGTGTTGGGAGAAAGTGCGGAAAAAGCTCAGGATGATCCTGAACTGGAAGCCGATTTAAGCAATAACCTCAATGGTATAGACATCCTGGTTGCAGAGGACAATAAGATCAACCAAATGCTCATAAAGCAGGTGTGCAAGAACTGGAATGCCACGATTGAAATAGCGGATAATGGACGGATCGCCGTTGAGAAAAGTGAAGCTCGCCCTTATGATGTTATCCTGATGGACCTGCAAATGCCGGAACTAAATGGCTTTGAAGCGGTAAAGGCAATCCGCGATAATGAGAAAAATGAGAACCATAAAACACCCATTCTTGCGCTAACCGCTGATGCCATGCCAGAAACTAAGTCTTATGTGAAGCGGAACGGGTTTACGGGTTATATCACAAAACCCTTTAAAAGCGAAGAATTGCTCAATGAAATTACCCGCTGCATGGAGAGTAAAGGAAAATCGAATATTCAAGCATAAAAAAAGCCCTGACGAAATCAGGGCTTTTTTATGTTTTATCCAATGATTTAGTATTCATCTTCATTCCAGAGGAAGTCCTCCTCGGAGGGGTAATCGGGCCATATGTCTTCAATGGACTCGTACACTTCTTCTTCCTCTTCCTCCATGGCTTGTAGGTTCTCAACCACTTCCAAAGGAGCACCGGTTCTGATTGAATAATCAATCAGTTCGTCTTTTGTAGCAGGCCATGGAGCGTCGCTCAAATAGCTTGCAAGTTCTAAGGTCCAGTACATATGCTTTAAAAAAAGTGTTAGATCAAAATTTTTGCAAAAATAAATTTTTAATGCACCTGTGCAAGTGCATTGGGAATTAGGCTAATTCTCTATTTACGAGACACCCAACTTGTTTCGCTTCCTCCGTGTTGAAGAGTATAGAAGCGCGCAAGGGTAAATAGATAGTCGCTTAGGCGATTTAAAAAAGGAAGAATTACGGGGTGAGTAGCTTCCCCCGCGAATTCCAAATCGATAAGTCGACGCTCAGCCCGTCGACAAATTGTACGTGCCATGTGAGCATAAGATGCAGTTAAGTCTCCTCCTGGAATTAAAAAATTTCGCAAAGGCTCTAATTTACCGTCCATAGCATCCATTTCCGCCTCAAGCTTTTTAATTTCTTCTTCCTCTAATTCAGGAAGTGGAAACTTGTTTTTCTCGGTCGCGGCGAGATGAGAACCAATGCTAAAAAGCATGCTTTGGATCTCTTCGATCCGGGAATTTAACTCCTGGTACCGAGCACTATCCTTCATCAAACCCATACAGGCATTTAACTCATCTACTGTCCCATACGCTTCAATGCGGATATGATTCTTAGGAACCCTTTCTCCAGATACCAGAGAGGTTTGTCCCTTATCGCCTGTTTTTGTGTAGATCTTCATGCTCTAAGATGCTATTTCTTATTTTCACCAAACAATATTAGCATATCAGCCAAAAAGCCTAATTGTTCAAAGGAAATTGATTTGTCAAGAATATTGATCATCGGAAGAGAGAATGCGGTTAGAAGCCAAATTATGGAGGGCTATCTACGAAAAACCCTGGGCTCAAGGGTGCAAGTATTCAGCTGTGGCCTGGAACCTACCGGAGTTGACCCTCAAGCCATTCGAGCGATGGCAGAAGATCAGGTGGTGATTGCCGGACAGACCTCAGACAGTATCGAAGACTTCCGAAATTTTAATTTCGATCACATCCTCACTTTTGAAGTGGAGTTAGAAGCACTCGGTCGCGAAACCTTTCCCAATACACCCGCCTTTGTATTGGAGTTGCCGCTGATTGACGGTTTTGGCGGTAGCGACAGACAGGAGGCGGTGCGGAATCTGCGTGATCAAATCAGAGATCAGAGCCTCCTCTTCATTCAGCAGCACCTTTCCTGAACATCTTTGTTGTATATTAAAAGACCCAAAAAAACCAATCTATGGAAGGAATGGCTGAACTAGCCAGTATTCTAATACTTAGTGTGTTTGCTCAATGGCTAGCCTGGAAAATTAAGATTCCGGCGATCCTACCGCTCATTGTAATCGGGCTTGCACTGGGACCAGGAGCTACATTCTTCACCGCAAGTGGCGAAAAACTTCTGGATGGAGATCATATTTTCTCTGGTGATCTGCTATTTGCTTTCGTATCGATTTCGGTAGGAGTAATTCTGTTTGAAGGTGGATTAACCCTAAAGATTAAGGAGATTCGGCATCAAGCGGGTGTAGTACGAAACCTGTTGATCTTCGGACCGATCATCACCTTAGTTGGAGGAGGTTTAGCCGCCCATTATCTCATGGGGATGGATTACAGTTTGTCCTTCCTCTTCGGCGCTTTAATAATTGTTTCAGGACCAACGGTAGTAAGTCCCATTCTACGCAATGTTCGCCCTAACATCCGAATAAACAATGTTTTGAAGTGGGAGGGTATTCTCATCGATCCTCTTGGGGCTCTAATCGCAGTACTGGTTTATGAGTTTATTCAAACTTCTGATTTCACCAGTCCTGGCACGGGTGTTTTTAAAGAGTTCTTTTTAACAGTTGCATCCGGAATGTTCGTGGGTGGACTAGCGGCGTTTTCCTTGCGTTGGTTGCTTAAAAACAACCGTATTCCCTCCTATCTAAGAAATGTTATGGCTTTGGGTATGGTGATCTTCGCCTTCACCTTTGCCGAGTTTCTGGCCCATGAAGCAGGCTTAATGTCCACGACCTTTATGGGAATCATTCTGGCTAATGTTCGGGTTAATGAGCTAAAAAAGATCCTCTCCTTTAAGGAAGATGTAAGTATCATTCTAATATCGGTCTTGTTCATCCTGTTATCCAGTCGCATTGACGTAAGTCAGATCGAAAAGCTAGGTCTTAATTCCTTGTTACTCTTCGGTGTGGTCATTCTAGTACTGCGGCCTCTGGCGGTTTGGTTAAGTACCCGCAATTCCTCCTTCAATTGGCGTGAAGTTATTTTCATGTCATGGGTCGGTCCTAAGGGAATTGTTGCCGCTGCCGTAGCCTCGCTATTTGCGCTACAACTAACTTCCGGAGAACGAGCGGATGTTGATATCAGTCAGGCAGAACTTATCCTTCCATTAACTTTCCTCATGATTGTTGGTACCGTAGTACTTCAGGGAGCAAGTGCTAAACCCTTTGCTCGGCTGCTTAAGGTAGAAAGGGAGGAACCTCGGGGAATTCTAATAGCGGGGGCAAATGAAAATGCTCGATTCATGGCTCGATTCCTTAAAAAACAGGGAATCGACGTTTTATTGGCAGACACCTCTAAAACCAATCAAAAGGAAGCAAGGCGCTCCGGGTTTCAGGTCTATGATGATAGTATCCTTAGCGATAGCGTTTACGAGGAACTCGATCTAAACAATATTGGAACCCTCATGGCAATGACCTCTAGTGCGGAGATTAACGGTCTAGCGCTCCAATTCTTCGAAGAAGAGTTTGGTCCCGATAAAGTCTTCCGCCTAAGCAGTAAAAAGGAACAGGAAACGGAATACCTCAATTTCCCGGAGAACGTACTTTTCGGAGCCAGCGTAGACTATCTGAATCTCGCTCAATCGGCGAGGCAAGTCGAGGATGTAATGGTCTCCTCCTGTGAGAGTTTAGAGCAATATGAAAAGCTAAGTCAGGCGCATCAAACCGGCATAATACCCCTCTTCCTGCTTAGAAAAGGAAACTTGATCGTGATATCCCGGGATCAGCCTCAATTTCAAAAAGAGGATAAACTGGCCTACATTCCATTGCATCATACTTAGTGGAGGTCAAGTTCTAAATGCCCTTTAATATCTTCGCCAAAACATTTTTTCATGAGCACAAAGGCCCCAAAACCCGTAGGTTCCTATCCCCTGGCCCGCAAAGCAGGAGGACTACTTTTCTTAAGCGGCGTTGGACCGCGAATCGCGGGTAGTGATCAGCATGATTCCGGTGTTCCCGGTCTCCAGTTAGATCACAATGGGAATTTTAAGGAATTCGATTTTGCAGCTCAGATGCACAGCGTATTCGCTAATGTTAAAGCAATTTTAGAGGAGCATGGTAGTTCCTGGGAAAAACTGGTTGATGTTCAGGTTTTTCTGGTAGATATGAAAAGGGACTTCCAAACCTTTAATAGACTCTATGCGGAATACTTTGCCGATGTCGATCCAAAACCATGTAGAACAACCATCGCTATCGATGCCCTACCTACTCCTATTGCTATCGAATTAAAATGCGTAGCGGAGCTCAATGACTAAAAGTGAGCTACTGGAAAGCTGCGCTGAAAAGGTTCAAAGCTTATTGGTCGGGGCTGAAAAGGGTCATGACTGGTTCCACATTCAAAGAGTTCGTAAAAATGTATTTCTCCTTCAAAGTAATGAAGGAGGAGATCTTTTTATACTGGAACTAGCCGCCCTACTGCATGACATCGACGATGCCAAATTCAACGGTGGTGATGAACTGGCAGGCGCTAAAAAAGCGCGCCGCATTTTGGAAGAGTTAGATGCTGATCAAAGCACCATTGATGAAGTGGTCAGCCTGGTTGCTCAATGCTCTTATAAAGGCGGCCAAGTGGACGATCAACCTAAGCTTGAGCTACAAATATTACGAGACGCAGATCGACTTGACGCAATTGGAGCAATTGGTGTGGCTCGAACCTTTCATTATGGAGGATTTAAAAATCAGGCCCTCTATGATCCTGAAATTCCCGTTCGAGAAAAAATGACTCCCGAAGAGTATCGCACGGGGAAGAGTAGCACCATTAATCACTTTTACGAGAAACTGCTTAAACTGAAAGATGGGATGTACACCGAAACCGGGAAGAGACTCGCAGCGGATCGCCATCAATTTCTTGAAGCGTTTTTAGATCAGTTTATGTCTGAGTGGAACGGACACAAATAGTTCAATCCAGCATTATTAATTATTACAAGCCAAAAACACAGTTCTTTAAATTCCAGAATTATATCATCAATTGAATAATTTATTCAACCCGTATTTTATCAACAATTACCTGATTAAAAGGAACTTATAGTTCAAATAAAGCGGTAAAATATTCCCAAATTGAATACATATTCATTTTTTAACTACGGTTGATAATATTTCTAAAGAATTACTTTTTTCTTTTTAAGAACTTTAGTTCCTTCGTGTTCACTTTACCCTCTTTCTTAATTAGCACTAGGTTATGGAAAAGGGAATTGACACAAATCCCATTGGAAGGAAAGTTCGTCAGTTGAGGAAGCTCAGAGGCTTTACCCAAGAATACATCGCAATCAGAATGGGCTTGAGCATACGCGGTTATTCCAAAATAGAATTAGGGGAAACCAAGCTCAGTGTAAATCGCCTCTTTGAATTGGCTGATATCCTCGATCTAACGGTCCATGAAATACTGATGGTTGAGGTAAACCTCGATGATTCCAACCACCTGGTTTCTCAGGAAAGCCGGGAACGGATGGAAGAACTGAAAGCACTCATTGAAAAAAAGCTTGAGCAAGAATCTGATTAATAGCCTTGTACTTTATTAGTCCCCGCTTTTAGCACCTTTTTTCGAGTAAACTGAAGTACCTTCGCGGCAAAGGCAAAAGAAGATGAAAGAATTGGTTCGAAAGCGAGAGCTGGAACTGGCCTATGATCGTATTATGGCTCGGGAGAACATGCAAATTCTCGGTGAATCTGGGTCAGGTAAATCCTTTCTTCTTAATGCATTGACAAAGCGTCTCAGCGGAAGACGAATCATTTTCACGATCAACTTCACAGGCCTCTACCTGTTCCCTGAACTGGTTTATCGTATCCGCCAAAACTTTGAGAACGCCGCTCATCAAAATGCCGGCCTCGAATATCAGCTACGTCGCTTAAATCAAGAACATCCTTCCCATCGTATCCAAAATGCTGAAGGGCTTTTTGATTACCTCAAAGCTTTGATGAATCTGTTATTTCAAGGAGGGCAGGATATAGTGATTTGCCTGGAGGATCCTGAATTTTGTGAGGTGGAGGATATCTCGATGGAGGAATTGCTCAAACAATTTCGAAAGATGAGCAAAGCAAATAATATCCAATTGCTTCTGCTTTCAAAATTCGCTTACTTAAAGCCCAAGGAAACGCTAGAGCTTTCTGCACCCCTAGCGGAAGACCTGTGGCAAGAACCAACCGAGGTAGAAATAGAGGCATTACGATTCTCCCGCGGTAATCTCTCATTCTTAAAGGCAGTTCAGGATCATATAAAACAGGTCGGGAGTTTCAAACCGGAAATCTTTTTTAAAACGCATCACGACCAGTTCCTGATGCTAAAAGGTCGCTTCACTAATTTGCAATGGAGGCTTTTACGCGCATTGGCTTCAGAGGAGGAAGTCGGACAACCACACGCATTTGATTTTCTGGTAAAACACAATTTAGGAGCGGCCAGCTCTGTTGAAAGAGCCCTAAGAAACCTTCTGGATAGTGGATTTATAATCCGCAAGGGAGATACTTACAGCCTAATCGATCCTCTCCTTCATCGATGGTTGCAGTACCTCTATTATCAGAAAAGTTTGTAGGACCCTTTCAGGAATCTACTAGGGTAAATTGAGCCGGTAAGCACTCAGTTTATTACTAAAAAACCTCGGCACATATAAAATCTGCCTTTCCGCATCATAGTCAATATCCGCGGTTTGAATCTGCTGTTCCTTACTGTCCAACAATAGAATTGCTTGCTCACCATCTACATACCAGATCTCTCCCTGCCAGCGGCTGGCGATAAAGCGATTGTTCCCCAAACAAATCAAACCATCACCTCCGGTTACCTGACTGTTCACGGTCTCTAACTCTGCTCCTCCTTGTGACAGCTTTAGCAAACCTTTTTCTGATAATGCATAGAGCTGATCTTCAAAATAGGCCAACCCATTTAAACCAGGAACTTGCTCATTGATGGTGTGCACAAATCCCGATTCGAAGTAGTGAAGCTTACCCGTTTTCATATCAGACATATATAATCCTCTTTGACCTGCGGTCAGATCATTCAGAAAGACTGAGCCTGGAACCGGATACATCAAACGATCACGGGGATTGGCCAAAGCAACAGATATCAAACGATCGATATCTGTAAAATAGAGGCGATCCTGAAATATACACATCCCCTTCGGGGCATTAAATCCTCTGGCCCAGGCAGAATCTAGCTTTGCCCCGCTGGTATCTAAGCGCGCAATATGACCCTTTTGATCCTTATCCAAAGGATTTCCGGCGATACAACTGAGGTAGATAATTCCCTGGTCCTCCGAATACAGGGCCGATTCATTGGTCGGATATTCGGCATCTGTTTCCCACAGCAAACTAAGCGATGGGTTCCCTTCTCCAGTGTCGATTATTTCCTTGCTTGTTTCGGTTTGATTTTGACAGGCATTGGTAAATGCTGCCAGGAAGAAAAGATAATAGGCTTTCATTAATTACCGGGTTTTATTCTTGATCGCTGCTAGCTTTACGCAAAATGAAGTTCCAGGAATCAGATTTCAAAGCACTAACTATTTTAGGGTCCAGGGCATCGCGCAAGGGGCTGTCTTTAGGATAGGTAAAACTGTAGTAATCGGTTTTAAGATTGCGGTCATCGAGATGTAAATCGCTATTCGAGCCCTTCTCCAAATAGAATCGTAAAACAGGTCGATCAAATACAAAAACATCGATCTCGCCATTACGTAAAGCATCAAATCCTTCTTCGACGCTTTGGTAAAACTTATTGGGCAAACCATAATTACTCAGATATTCGGCTGTGCCTGTAGCGGCAATCGTGCCGGATTTAAAGCGTCTTAAATCCTCTACACTGGCAATCTTACTTTCAATCGAACGAACAGTAAGTGCTGAAGCTACTCCTGCGGTTAAACCGGAGATTAATAAGATGGCGGTAAACATCCAGATAAATGCCACTGTCCGCCCACCGGTCGTTTCCGGCGATTTATCTCCATAACCCACGGTAGTCATAGTTACTGCACTCCACCAAAATCCATCCATAATCCCGCGCCATCCTTTTCGAAACTGCTCCGACCCTTTCTTCCGTCTTTCAAATACCCAAACCAGAATACCGAAGAAGAGAATTATCCCTAGTAAAATGGCCACTGCAGAAAAGAACTGTGAACTGAAAAAGTTCTCCAGGAAAATCATCCAGCCACTTTCGGAACGACGCACCATCGCCGTACCTGAAATGAAGTAGGGCTGAGAAAAATCCAGGCTATCCATTCGCTGTTCGGTTACGGTAACCGGATTAATGGACAGGTCCACCTCATTACGAGCTAAAGCACTAAGCATAGTTTCAACATCGTCATACCACTTATACTCTACCCGAGCCGGAACCTGATCGTCAATCAACTCCCAAAAGCTATAACTCAAACCGGCAGGTCGTTCTGTAACATCCTTAATCACAAAAGGAGGAGTAGACTTTAAGGCGATGGTCAGGGTTGAATCCTGAGCAAGGCCAGGCAAGCTGATCAGAGCAAGTAAAAGGAAGAGGCAATTACGCATGGTTGGTGGATTTGTGCTCTAAAATAGAAAAGGAAGCAGGCCCTGCCAAAAGATCGTGCCGATGCCCTAAATGATTACCTTTGCCCTCTTTTAAAAATGACCCGAAAATGTCAGGCAAATATCCTGAATACAAGCACTTAAACCTCGCCCAAATCAATCAAGAAATCTTGAAGTTTTGGAAAGAAGATGAGAGTTTCAAAAAAAGTATCAGTAGCCGCGAAGGCGCAGATGGATTTGTGTTCTATGAAGGCCCACCTTCCGCAAACGGAAAACCGGGAATTCACCATGTGATGGCTCGGGCCATTAAGGATATTTTTTGCCGCTTTAAGACCCTTCAGGGATATCAGGTAAATCGCAAGGCCGGTTGGGATACACATGGGCTTCCGGTTGAGCTTGGAGTAGAGAAGGAACTGGGTATCACCAAGGAAGATATCGGTAAAAGCATCAGTATTGAAGAGTACAATGAAGCTTGTAAAAAAGCGGTGATGCGCTATACGGATATCTGGAATAATCTTACCGAAAAAATGGGCTATTGGGTAGATATGGATCAACCCTATGTGACCTATGAACCCAAGTATATGGAGTCGGTTTGGTGGTTACTCAAACAATTATGGGATAAAGAACTCATTTACAAGGGTTACACGATCCAACCTTATAGCCCTAAAGCGGGCACTGGCTTAAGTTCGCATGAATTGAATATGCCGGGAAGCTATCGCGATGTCAAGGACACCTCAGCCATTGCGCAGTTTATCGCGAAGAGGGATGAGGCTTTTAAGGCTGTATTTGGAACGGCTGTTAATGATGAGGATCTGGTCTACTATATCGCATGGACGACTACTCCGTGGACCTTGCCCTCTAACACGGCATTAACGGTAGGACCGAAAATCACCTACCAGATGATTGACTCCTTCAATCCGTATACTGGGAAAAGGCAAAAGGTGGTTCTGGCGCAAAACTTAGTAGCTAAATACTTTAAGTCGGAAGGTGCTGAAGCAGATATGGACGCCTATCAAGCCGGTGATAAGCTCATCCCCTGGCGGGTGGTATGGGAAGGTCCTGGTTCAGAATTGGAGAACCTTCGATATGAGCAATTATTGGATTGGGCGACTCCTTATGAAGGAGCAGAAAATGCCTTTCGCATTATTCTCGGTGATTTTGTTACCACCGAGGACGGTACTGGTATTGTGCATACTGCACCCACCTTTGGTGCAGATGACGCCAAGGTAGCGCGTGAGGCTAAACCTCCTGTACCACCGATGCTGGTGCTGGATGAAAATGAAAACCCGGTTCCCCTGGTAGACCTTCAAGGTCGATTCCGCAAAGACATAGGTCCTTTTGGTGGCTCCTACGTGAAAAACGAATACTATAGTGATGGTGAAGCGCCCGAAAGATCTGTAGATGTTGAAATATCGATCCTACTTAAGGAGCGTAACCAGGCATTCAAAGTAGAAAAATACGTCCATAGCTATCCCCATTGCTGGCGAACTGATAAACCGGTGCTTTACTACCCACTCGATTCCTGGTTTATCAAGGTGAGTGAGCAAAAGGAGCAGATGGTAGAATTGAATAAAACCATCAACTGGAAACCTCGGAGCACAGGTGAAGGTCGTTTTGGCAACTGGTTGGAAAACGCCAATGATTGGAACTTAAGCCGATCCCGATATTGGGGCATCCCCTTACCTATTTGGTCTACCGAAGATGGTACAGAGCGTCGAATTTTTGGTTCGGTTGCCGAATTAAAAGCCGCCTGTGATGAGGCAGTGGAAAAGGGTATGATGAAAGAGCATCCATTCCAAAGCTTCCGCTTAGAAGACATGAGTGAAGAAAACTACGCTCAGGTAGATCTTCATCGCCACGTGGTCGATAAAATCGTATTGGTTTCTAAATCGGGTCAGCCCATGCGCAGAGAGGCCGATTTGATCGACGTTTGGTTCGATTCTGGCTCCATGCCATATGCGCAGTGGCATTATCCCTTTGAGAACAAGGAACAATTGGCGCAACTACACCCGGCAGACTTTATTGCCGAAGGGGTAGATCAAACCCGTGGCTGGTTCTACACCTTGCACGCTATTTCCACCTTAGTCTTTAATAAAGTGGCGTACAAGAATGTGGTTTCCAATGGCTTGGTATTAGACAAAGACGGAGCGAAGATGTCCAAGCGATTGGGTAATGCAGTTGACCCCTTTGAAACCATAGAAAAGTATGGCAGCGATCCGGTGCGTTGGTACATGATTAGTAATGCTTCTCCATGGGACAACCTCAAATTTGACCTTGATGGGGTGGAAGAGGTACGCCGTCGTTTTTTCGGTACGATTTACAACACCTACTCTTTCTTCGCTCTTTACGCAAACATTGATGGCTTTGAATATGATGCGGAGAAAGAAACAGCCTGGGCCGATCGTCCGGAACTTGACCGCTGGATACTATCACGCCTTCAGGAGTTGATCCGCACCGTAGAAACCCATTTTGCCGACTACGAACCCACAAAAGCAGCGCGGGCAATAGAGTTTTTCGTAGATGAGGAATTGAGTAACTGGTATGTGCGCTTAAACCGTCGCCGTTTCTGGAAGGGAGAAATGAGTACTGATAAGCAAATGGCTTATGAGACTCTTTATGACTGTTTGCGAAGTCTGGCTCAAATGATTTCTCCGGTGGCCCCATTTTTTGCGGATCGTCTCTATCAGGATCTTGATCCGGGCAAAGGAGAGTCTGTACATATTAGCCATTGGCCCAAATGCAAAGAGGAAGCGATTGATCAGCATCTTAATGAGCGCATGTCACTAGCTCGCAACCTGAGTTCGATGGTGCTTTCCTTGCGGAAGAAAGAACGCATTAAAGTGCGTCAACCCTTGCAGAAAATAATGGTGCCCGCCCTTAGCGATGAAAAGGCTGAGCTTCTTCAGAGTATCCGCGAAATTCTCCTGGCTGAAGTGAACGTGAAGGAATTAGAGGTACTGCGTGAAGTTGAGGGAATTCTGGTGAAGAGCATTAAACCCGACTTTAAAAAGCTTGGACCAAGATTCGGTAAACAAATGAAGCAGGTAGCCGCTGCAATTCGCGAATTTGACCAAACACAAATCAGTGCCTTGGAAAATGCCGGCTTCTATGAACTGGAGATCGATGGTCAAATGCAGCGTATTGAGGCATCTGATGTAGAGATTCACACCGAAGATATTCCAGGTTGGCTCGTAATGAGTGAGAACAAGCTAACTGTGGCGCTTGACATTCATATTGATGATGAACTAAGGTCGGAAGGACTGGCTCGCGAATTAGTTAATCGCATCCAAAACCTGCGTAAAGACAGAGGCCTGGAGGTTACCGATAGGATTGAGTTAAGTCTATTCCAGGATAGTATGCTTTTCCAGGCCCTCTCCAAAAATGAGGATTATGTTAAAGCTGAAGTTCTGGCCGATAAAATTGAATGGCGAGATCAGGAGTTTGCAGGTGAAAATCTTGAATTCGAAGAGGTTAAAACCATCCTGGACCTACGCAAAAGCCAATAGGGGAATTTTCTATATTTGGCAGATTTAAGAAATATCAAGGCAAATCAGTACCTACTCTATTTAATATCAGACTATTATGAGTGAACAAAAATTAAGATACAGCGACGAAGAGCTGGAGGAGTTTCGCTCCATTATTCAAGCTAAAATTGAAAAAGCGGAAGCAGATTTGTTGGTTTTAAAGGAAAACTTTGCCAATGATCGCAACAATGGAACCGACGATACTTCTCCTACTTTTAAAGCCTTCGAAGAGGGAAGTGATACAATGAGCAAAGAGGCTAATAGTCAGCTCGCTGCACGTCAGGAAAAGTTCATCCGCGATTTACACAATGCCCTTAACCGCATTGAAAACAAAACCTACGGTATCTGCCGCGTTACAGGAAAGCTAATTAGCAAGGAACGTTTACGCCTGGTACCTCACGCCACCCTAAGTATTGAGGCAAAAAATAAACAATAGAATGCGCAAAGCACTCTGGATAATCCTGGGTGTTTTAATACTGGATCAAGCGCTTAAAATCTGGGTGAAAACCAGTTTTAGACTGGGTGAAGACCTGGTGATCACAGATTGGTTTATCCTTCATTTCACCGAAAACCCGGGCATGGCTTTCGGCGTTGAATTTGGTGGTGACTGGGGTAAGCTATTATTAAGCCTTTTCCGTATAGCCACTGTTGTACTCATCTTCATCTGGCTTAAGCGTTTATCGCAACGAAATATTCCGCAGGGCGGTATAATAGCCGTAGCTCTAATTTTGGCCGGAGCTCTAGGAAATATTATCGACTCTGCGTTTTACGGTTTAATTTTTGGGGAATCAGATGCCTATTCGGTTGCCGAGGTTTTCCCCGAGGAGGGAGGTTATGCTCCACTACTCTTTGGCAAGGTGGTAGACATGTTCTATTTCCCACTCTATAAGGGCTACTTACCAGACTGGCTTGGAGGGGATTACTTTATTTTTTTCCGACCTGTATTTAATTTGGCCGATGCGGCTATTTCAACCGGAGTGGCTTTACTAATATTGCATCAGAAATCAGTGTTTAAGGAGGAAAAAGACGAAGAGGAAAACACTGACTCGGATTCGAAAACTGTAACAGAACAAACCAATTAAGCCGCCAAGCAGAATGAAAGAATTGATTGCCAACTTTAGCCAGCATTTACGCGATGCCCTTAATACCCTTGAGGGTTTCAGTTTTAGGGCTGCAGATCGTGCCGTGCAAAACGTAATGATTACCGGCCTGGGAGGATCAGGAATTGGTGGTAGCGCCATCCTTGATCTGGTAAGCGATAGTGCCCAGGTTCCGATTACGGTCAATAAAAACTACGACATTCCGGCCTATGTTGGTCGCCACACTTTGGTAATTGCTTGCTCCTATTCCGGTAATACCGAAGAAACCCTTCAAGCGGTAGCTAAAGCGGAAGAAAAGGGAGCCATCATTGCTTGCATCAGTTCCGGAGGGCAATTAAAAGCCCGCGCTGATGAAATGGGTTATAATTGCTTGAGCATGATTGGTGGAAACCCTCCCCGATCCATGTTTGCCTATCCTTTTAGCTTCTTACTTTATTATTTACATGCCTACGGCGTGATTGAGAACGACCCTATTCCTTCTATTCAATCCGGAATTGAACTTTTGGAGGCAGAGGAGCATAGCATTCTCGAAGAATCTGAATTATTAGCTAAAGCTTTACAAAACACTACGGTTCAAATTTTGGCCTGCGCCGGAAGCCTGGGAGTCGCTGCTCGTATGCGTCAACAGCTGAATGAAAACGCCAAAATGCTTTGTTGGGAAGCCGAGGTGCCAGAGATGAATCACAACGAGCTAGTAGGCTGGGAAGGCGGAAACGATAGTTATAGCTGTCTCTTTCTGAGAAATGAAAACGACAATCCGCGCAACCAAAAGCGCATGGATATCATCAAAGGGATTATCGGTGGTAAAACCGCCCATGTATTTGAACTTTGGAGCAAAGGGAATTCAAATATTGAAAGAGCCCTGTATTTGGTACACTTCGGTGATTGGGTATCCTATTTCCTATCTGAACTCAATGAAGTGGATATCATGGATATCAAGTCCATCGACCTGCTGAAATCAGAATTATCAAAGATTCCACTATAAAGCATAAGGTTCATTTCCGCGACCTTGGTCTTATCGATTACCAGAAGGCCTGGGATTATCAGGAAGAACTATTTCAAGCTACGGTAGACCGGAAGTTTAGCAATAGAAAGCTGCCGGAAACAGAACAGAAAAGCACTATCGATCATCTCCTTTTCTGTGAGCACCCTCATGTATATACATTGGGGAAAAGCGGCAAAAGAGAACACCTTTTGGTGGATGAAAATCAACTGGAAGCAATTGACGCTCGCTTCTACCCTATTAATCGGGGTGGAGACATCACCTATCACGGTCCAGGGCAATTAGTGGCTTATCCGATTCTTGATCTTGATCATTTCTTTCCTGATATACACAAGTACCTGCGCTATCTGGAAGAAATTTTCATTCGCCTCCTGGCTGATTATGGTTTAAAGGGTGAGCGATCTCCCGGAGAAACCGGAGTTTGGTTTGATGTAGGAACAGAACGTGCTCGTAAGATTTTAGCCCTTGGGGTAAGAGCCAGTCGTTGGGTTACTATGCACGGCTGGGCTTTCAATGTTAATACCGACTTGAATTACTTTAATCACATAGTGCCCTGTGGCATTCATGATAAGGATGTTACTTCTCTGGAAAAGGAATTGGGCCAAAAAGTCGATCTAAAAGAAATTGCCCAGAAAGCAAAGTATTACTTCGAAGAAGTTTTTGAGGTAGAATTGGTCTAAGACTCTTTCAGGTATCGCTCCAAATAAGGGAGTAAGGCCAGATCGGCCACCATAAGTTCAAGTTCCAATAAGTCTAGCAAAGAGAACCATCCCCACTTATCATGCGCCTGAGGTTCCATACCCTCCAAATCATGATGACAGATAAAGGCTTCCAAACTAAAAATGCCAGTTTTATTTTCCCAATGTACCGCGTGTAAAGACTTCCCTATAGGTAGTTTTAATAGTAACTCCTCTTCCAGCTCGCGCTGTAAGGCCTCACTAGCTGATTCGCCCTCCTCAATCTTACCTCCGGGAAATTCCCAGCATCCGGCAAAACTTCGTCCTTCGGCCCGACGCGCAGCGAAAATCGAACCTTCAGAATTAATAATTATGGCGCAAACCACTTCGGTCATTTCCTGACGCTTTAAGTATTTTTGTGTTATGCCTTCAGAGAAGATTGCTAATATCCTTAAAAGTCTGCCGCATAAGCCTGGAATCTATCAACACCTGGATAAGAATGGGAAAATCCTCTACATAGGCAAAGCTAAAAATCTTAAGAAAAGAGTTTCCTCCTATTTCACTAAAGGTCATGATAGTGCGCGCATCCGCGTAATGGTTTCCAAAATTGAGGATATTAAAACCATCATTACCGAAACCGAGTTTGATGCGCTCCTGCTTGAGAACAATCTTATTAAGGAGTATCAGCCTCGCTACAATATCAACCTTAAGGATGATAAGACTTATCCTTGGATTTGCATTAAGAATGAGCCTTTTCCCCGAATTTTCCCTACGCGCAATCCTATAAAGGATGGCAGTGAGTACTTCGGGCCTTATGCCTCCGTAAAGGTGATGAAGACTGTCCTGGGCTTGATCCGACAGTTGTATCAAATTCGAACGTGCAAGCTCAACTTGAGCAAAGAAAACATCGAATCAGGCAAATACCGGGTTTGTCTGGAATACCATATTGGTAATTGCAAAGGGCCCTGCGAAGGCTTGCAATCTGAAGAGGAGTACATGGCGGATATACAATCTGCCCGAGAATTAATCAAAGGCCATCTGAACAAGGTGAAACAGATGCTTCAAAATCAGATGCAAGAAGCGGCCGCTAATTTGCAATTTGAAGAGGCGCAGAAAGCCAAGGAGAAATTCGAAATCGTAGAACGCTATCAGGCAAAAAGCAGTGTTGTTAACTCTGGAATCACCAATGTTGATGTATTCAGTGTTTTCAGCGATGCCGAGTTTGCCTATGTGAATTTCCTAAAGATTATGGATGGCTCCGTGTTGCAATCCCATACTTTAGAATTAAAGAAGAAGCTGGAGGAAACCGACCAGGAAATTTTGGAAATGGCCATTCCGGAATTAAGACAGCGCTTCAAGTCAACCGCCAGGGAAATATTTCTTTCACACGATGTAGAGCTTGAGATCCCGGAAGTTAAAATGCATCGGCCCCAACGAGGCGACAAGAAAAACCTCATCGATCTTTCCCTAAAGAACGGTCGCTACTTCCGACTCGAAAAACTGAAAAACATTCAAATCGTCGACCCCGACCGTCATGTGAAGCGTTTGATGAACCAAATGATGCAGGATCTTCGTATGAAGGTTGAACCCCGGCATATTGAGTGTTTTGACAACTCGAATATTCAGGGCACTAATCCCGTATCGGCCTGTGTAGTTTTTAAAAATGGAAAGCCGAGTAAAAAGGATTATCGGCACTTCAACATCAAAACCGTCGAAGGTCCGGATGACTATGCCAGTATGTATGAAGCGGTGCATCGACGCTATCGACGCCTGCTAAATGAAGGAGATGATTTGCCACAACTAATTGTAATCGATGGCGGAAAGGGACAATTAAGTGCAGCATTAAAAGCCCTGGAAGACTTGGACCTACGCGGAAAAATCGCCATTCTAGGAATTGCTAAACGTTTAGAGGAACTCTATTTTCCGGGAGATAAATACCCCCTCTATTTAGATAAACGCTCAGAAACTTTAAAGATAATCCAACGATTACGCGATGAGGCGCATCGTTTTGGTATTACTCATCATCGCAATCGTCGTTCTAAAGGCACCTTTAAAAGTGAGTTAAGTGAGATCGAAGGCATCGGTGATCAGAGTGTTAAACAATTGTTGCAAAAGTTTAAGAGCGTAAAAGGTGTAAAAGCAGCAGATTTTAAGAGCTTAGAGTCACTGCTTGGCAGCCAAAGAGCCAAATTGGTATTTGACCATTACCACCATAGCGAAAAATGAACCGAATCATCCTACTAATCCTGCTTAGCCTCAGTTTAAGTGCCCAACAGAAGGACCTTAAAATTGGATTGGTATTTAGTGGTGGTGGGGCTAAGTGTATGGCTCAAATAGGCGCGCTCAAGGTAATAGAAGAGGCAGGGATTGAAATCGACTATGTAGGGGGCACCTCCATGGGCGCTATTATTGGAGCGATGTACAGTCTGGGCTATTCGGCAGAAGAAATTGAAAGCTATCTGGCCGGAGTAAACTGGGATGCTCTTTTAAGCAATGAGGTTCCGCGCAATCGCCTCAGCTTTTTTGACCGCAAAGCAGACTCCCGGTACATTCTTCATTTCCCAATTGACAGCAGTGGGGTCCGCATTCCCAAAGGAGTGAATTTTGCTCAGTACATCATGAAGGAGCTCAGCACGATTACTCAACAGAGTTATCCCTATACTGACTTTGAAACATTGCCAATTCCCTTTTTCTGTGTGGCCACCAATCTGGAATCAGGTCACCTGCGGGTTTTTGAGGATGGACGCCTTATCGATGCACTTCGAGCCAGCTCAGCTTTCCCCTCACTCTTTACCCCTTATCTCTTTGAAGACAGTCTGTACATTGATGGCGGAGTACTCAATAACTATCCGGTGCAAATCATGGCACAAAAGGACCTCGATTACATCATTGGAGTAGACATGCAAGACTACCTCAATGATCGTAAAGAGCTTAATAGTGTTGTGCGAGTATTGGAACAAACTTCAGGCTTCTTAAATGCACAAAACCGAAAGGAATCTGAAGCTTTAACCGATATCTGGATAACCCCTAAAATTCCCTGGGCAGGCATTACCACTTTCGGTCGATTTCGGGAGATTGTCGATGCCGGAGAAGCTGAAGCCCGCAAGCATTTCGATGATTTAAAAAGACTAGCGCAAAAAGATAAGCAAGCGGAAAAACCTATCGCTAAGGCTACTCCTAAACAGGAAATTCTGGTGCAAAGCATCCAGGTAAATGGGCTGCGCAGTTTAACCAGCAATTTCGTAAAAGGGAAACTTCGCGTAAGAGAAGGAAGACCTTGCTCGGTAAAAAAACTAGAACGCGGTTTAGATCAACTTTATGGCACTAAGTATTTTGATAACATTGATTATACACTTTCTCCGGCCGCCGATTCCGGCTACGTCCTAAACATCAATCTACGCGAGAAGGATTACTATCAGCAGCTAAATGCAGGCATCAACTATAGCGATGATTTTAATGCTGCATTATTAGTAAACTACACTAATAGAAACCTCCTCTTTAAAAACTCACGACTAAGTGTGGACCTCGCATTGGGAGATATGCCGCGCGGGGAGATCAGCTATTTCGTAGATCGAGGATATATCCCAACCCTTGGTCTCAAGCTTCGGAGCTATCGCTTTCGATACAACAACTTCGAAAATCGCATGGCTACCAATGAAAACATCTATCAGGACTACAGTCTTGATCTATTCCTGCAGTCCACCTGGCGGGATGCTTATGCTATTGGTGGCGGTGTGCAGCTTGAAGACATTGGTATTAATCAAAATTTTGACCTGGGTGTCCCTACAGAATTCCAGAAAGGATTTATCAACTATTATGGCTTTATCGATTTCGACTCCTTCGACGATGCCGAGTTCCCACGAAAGGGGATTCAGTTAAGCGCGCGCTATCGTATTATCTCCGAAAGGGAAGGCTTGGAAACATTTCTGGAACCCAGCTCGGTGCTAGACATCTTATATAAGCAGGCTATTAGTTTTGGTCCAAAATGGGGCATGACTTTCCAGATGTTTGGTGCCTCCACCATTGGTCCGGGGCTAGATGATCCCTACCGCATCTACCTGGGAAGCATGGGGCAATCCTATATCAATTATATCCAACCTTTTATTGGCTATCAACTCATGGAACTAAGCGGGAATAATGCCTTAACCCTTAGAGCCGATTTCCGTTATGAAGCCTTTAAGAATCACTACTTCAAGTTTAAAATGAACTATGGGAGGCTAGAGGCTCGCTTTGAAGATCTGATCAATTCGGACATCCTCTTGGATGGATACAGCATCGGATATAGCTACCAGTCTATCATTGGTCCACTAGAGTTAAACTTAATGGCCAGCACTAATCACCCCGACATTTTCGCTTATGTGCGCTTAGGATTTTGGTTCTGATTTTTTAATTGACCAACTGTTCAGTTAAAGGTTTTTTATTTACCTTTGACCAGTCGTTCAATTAAAAATGAGTCCACGATCTAACGAACAGAATGAAGCCCAACGCGCTCAAACTCGCGCCCTGATTCTTCAAACTGCATTAAAGGCTTTTGCTGAAAAGGGTTATTCCGCGGCAAGCATCAGCTATATCGCAAAGGAAGCGGGTATATCCAAAGGCCTTACCTATCACTATTTTGAGAATA
This sequence comes from Croceimicrobium sp., assembly GCA_965279135.1. Classification (GTDB taxonomy): domain Bacteria; phylum Bacteroidota; class Bacteroidia; order Flavobacteriales; family Schleiferiaceae; genus Croceimicrobium. Next base: position 2,931,437 of record OZ257133.1, read on the forward strand.
AGGAGGCCTTACTATTTGGCATTTTCGAAATGCTGGCCGGCATGGCAGATGGAATTGAAGCACAATGGGAGGGAAAGAATGCCAAAGAAAAGCTGCTCACCACAATTGAAATGACCTTTCAGTTTTTTGATCAGCAACCCGATACGGTGCGCTTTATGACTGCCTTGGCTTTACAGCCGGAAGTTACCGCCAGTATCAAGGAAATACTCATGAAACAGAAAGCGATGAATATTGAGGTTTATGAAGCCTTATTCGCCGAGCTCGGCTTTTCGCAACCCAAATTAGAAGCCTTTGCCTTCGGGGCTCTACTGGATGGAGTTGCGCTGGGAAGCCTGGCCCTTGAGCAGGAGTATCCTCTGGAAGAAATGAAAACAATGATCTTAACTAAATATGACCTATGAAAACAACTGTGCTAAGTTTATTGCTTCTATTCACTAGCTCTGTGCTTGCTCAAGACCCTTTGGAGATCGTTCAAAAAACGGAAGACAAACTCCGGGGAGAGCAATCTTTTGCGGAAATGAGCATGACCATAGTCAGACCCAGTTGGAGTCGCACTATTAAGATGAAAAGTTGGAGCAGAGGAACCGACTTTTCTTTGATCCTTATTACTGCTCCTGCCAGAGATAAGGGAACGGTTTTCCTAAAAAAGCGCAAGGAGATCTATAATTGGATTCCCAGCATCGAGCGCCAAATCAAATTACCGCCAAGCATGATGAACCAAAGCTGGATGGGATCTGATTTTACCAACGACGATCTGGTTACTGAATCCTCTTTGGTAAACGACTACAACCACAAGCTTCTTGGGGAACTTGAAATTGCCGGAAGAAAAGCCTGGCAAATAGAATTGGTACCAAAAGAGAATGCCGCCGTGGTATGGGGTCGCGTAGTGCTGCACATTGATCAGGCGGAATACCTACACCTTCGTACGGAGTTCTTCGACGAAGAAGGAGATTTAGTGAGCATTATGGAGGCCAAGAAGATTGGTACTCTTGGAGGAAAGACCCTCCCCACGAAGGTGGAAATGCAACCGGTGGGCGAAGAAGGCAAGAAGACTATTCTTGAATACCAGGCTCTTGACTTCAATGTGAATATTCCTCGGGAACATTTCACGACACAATACATGAAACGAGTACGTTAAGATGATACTCAAAATTGCCTGGAGAAACATATGGCGCAACAAACGAAGGAGCCTTATTACCCTGGCTTCGGTGGCCTTTGCCCTATTCTTCGCTATTGTCATGCGAAGTATGCAAATAGGCACCTATGACTTGGCCTACTCCTCTGTTATTAACGCAACCACTGGTTACATGCAGTGGCAAGGAGAGGGTTATTGGGAAAAACAGAGCTTAGAGCGAAGCCTGGCCCCGCAGAAGGAGGTACGATCAGCCTTGCTGGAGCATCCGGATGTTGAAGCTCTTCTTCCGCGTTTAGAAAGCTTCGCCTTAATTGCCTCTGACTATAGTGATACAAAACCTGGCTTCTTAAAAGGGGTAAACAGCGCATTGGAAAGCGAGCATTTTAACCTCGATGAAAAGCTTCTGGAGGGCAGGCTTCCTGGGAATGGTGAACGTGGCGTGATGCTGGCCTCGAAACTTGCAGAAAACCTTAAAGTTGGGGTTGGAGATACCCTGGTGATAATTGGACAGGGATTTCAAGGGATGAGCGCCAATGGAAAGTACCCTATTATTGGTATCGCCGACTTAAAAAACCCAGTAGCAAACAAAAGCACTGTTTATCTGGATTTACAAGAGCTTCAATTCTTAACCGGGGCTTTTGAGCGGGTAACATCAGAAGTCATTATTCCCGCAAATCCTGATAAATTGATTCAATTAAAGGAGAGTTTAGAACCTTTAACCGACACTGCCACCAGCGATCTTATGACCTGGCAGGAAATGATGCCCGAATTAATCGAGGCCATGGAGGCAGATAGCGCTGGTGGTATGGCCATTCTGATAATTCTCTATTTGGTGATTGGTTTCGGTGTTTTCGGTACCATTTTGATGCTAACCGCCGAAAGGAAGCCGGAGTATGGCATCTTGCTCTCTATTGGTATGAGCCGCGGTCGAATGGCCTTCACCTCTTTTTTGGAGATGGGCTTCCTTGGTTTTCTTGGCATTATTGCCGGTAGTTTGATGGCTCTACCACTTACCCTCTATTATCACTACAACCCCATTGAATTAGCCGGGGACATGGACGCCATGATGGAAGATTATGGCATGGAACCGCTTCTACCCTTCAGTGTAGACCCCAATATTTGGTTTAGCCATGGAATGACCATGCTAGTAATCACCCTCCTGCTAAGTCTTTATGCCGTGATCACCATTTACCGATTAAACCCTGTAAAAGCTATGCGCCGATGAAAACCTTAGTGAAAATAGCTTGGCGCAATATCTGGCGCCATCGCCTTCGGAGTCTGGTGGTCATTATATCGATCATCCTGGGAATTTGGGCAGGCATCTTTGTAAGTGCTTTAAGCTTTGGGCTTAATGATCAGCGCAAGGAAAGTATGATCCTTAATCAGATTTCCCACATTCAACTACACCATCCGGAATGGAGTGAGGAACAAGGCATCGAATTCCTGCTGAAAGAGGAAAGTGCCTTGCAGAATTGGGTCGAAGATCGTCCTAATCTGAAACATACCTTCCGCCTTAAAGCGATGGGGATGGCTGCGACAGCTCATTATGCCGGTGGAGTGCAAATCATTGGAATCAACGCTGATCAAGAAGCTGAATTGACAGGATTAGGAAGTAGAGTTGATAGTGGAAGCTACCTCAATGACGAAGGGCGAAATCCCATTCTAATTGGTGCTGCCTTGGCAGAAAAGCTTGAAGTGAAACCAGGCTCTAAGGTCATTCTCAGCTTTAGTGATCAAAATCAGGATTTGATTTCTGCATCTTTCAAAGTCCGGGGCATTTATCATGATGTGTCATCCCAATTGGAAAAACTACAGGTTTATATCCGCGCTAATGACCTACAGAATCTTTTAGGCCTGGAGGCTTCACAATACCATGAGATGGCCTTGCTGCTAGAAGATGATCAGGAAACTGAAAGCCTGCGAGAGGAATTGCAGGCAAACTTCCCGGATTTAAAAGTAGAATCCTGGAAACAGCTTGCACCTGAATTGGCTTATGCCGATGAGATTATGACCCAGGCGCTGTATTTCATAATTGGCATTATCATGCTCGCACTCTCCTTCGGAATTATCAACACTATGTTGATGGCCGTGCTTGAGCGCCGCAAGGAGCTCGGTGTTTTAATGAGTGTAGGTATGAGCAAGAGAAGGGTTTTCTCTATGGTAATTCTCGAGACCTTCTTTCTGGCCCTGCTTAGTGGGCCATTGGGCATCCTTGCGGGCTATTTCAGTGTTAGTGGTACTGCTCAAACCGGGCTAAATCTCTCTATGTACAGTGATGGTTTAGCCAGCTACGGTATAGGCACGATCATCTATCCGGTCCTACCGGATAGCTTCTACTTCGGTACTGGAATCATTGTATTTGTGATGACTATTCTGGCCGCAATCTATCCGGCGCGACATGCGCTTAAATTGAATCCTATCGAAACCATGCGAACGCTTTAAAATAATATCATGTCTGTAATCGAAACCCAAAACCTAAGTCGTATCTATCAGGATGGCGACAGCATAATAAGAGCGGTAGACCAGGTCAGTCTGTCTGTAGAGGCAGGAGAGTTTATCGCGATAATCGGTCCTTCAGGCTCCGGTAAAACCACCTTATTAAACCTTATTGGTGGTTTAGATAGCCCCAGCGAAGGAACGGTCAGCGTGGATGGAAAAGCCATTCATCAACTTAAGGATAATGAGCTGATAAACTTTCGTTTGGCCCACATCGGGTTTGTCTTCCAGGCTTACAATCTAATTCCGGTATTGACGGCCCAGGAAAATGTGGAATTCATTATGCTTCTCCAGGGCAAATCTTCTGAGGAACGTGAAAGCAGAGCACGTGAATTACTTAATGCTGTCGGGCTATCTGATCAAATGCATAAGAGGCCTACCGAGCTTAGCGGTGGTCAACAACAGCGGGTAGCTGTAGCCCGAGCTTTGGCCTCAAAACCAAGTTTCGTTCTGGCCGATGAACCCACTGCAAACCTGGACTCTAAGAGCACCGAAGACCTCTTGGATATCATGCATCGATTAAACAAAGAAGAAGGCATTACCTTCTTGTTTTCTACTCATGATCAAAGGGTGATCGATCGCGCGGAGAGATTGATATATGTAGAAGACGGTAAAATAAAAAGCGATAAAAAACAGTGAAACGCTGCATCGCAATTTTATTAATCAGCACTCTAGGCCTCCAGGCTCAGGATGAATCGCCTTGGCAATTAACCGGTTATTTAAAACACCTGGCCTCTAATTCGCGCGTAAATCAAGACTACTTCCCTGAAGATGCTCGGGAGAGCATGGACTTCAACAGTTTTGACCAGCAATTGCACAATCGCTTTGACCTGAAGTACTTCAAGGGCTCATGGACGGGAGCAATAGGTATGAGAAACAGACTCTTTCAGGGGGCTAGCCCTGGTCTTGGAGCCGCCTTTACAAATGCTCTGGATGATGATCCCGGACTAGTGGATTTGAGCCTGGTTTACTGGCAAAATGACGAGGTAATACTGCATACGATTTTGGACCGCCTCTGGCTCCAATATGAAAGAGAAAGGTGGAACATCAGACTGGGTCGGCAAAGAATAAACTGGGGGATGACCAGCATATTTAATCCCAATGACCTGCTCAATCAATACAATTTTCTTGACTTTGATTATGAAGAACGTCCCGGTGCTGATGCCCTAAGAGTTCAATTTTTTCCCGACCACTTTAGTCAATTAGAGATGGCGCTATCTATGACTAATGATCAGTTGCAAACTGCCGCCATACTTTACCGAAACAATGCTTATCGATATGATTTTCAAATAGTAACCGCATATTATGATGAGCAATTCACAACAGGGGGAGCTTGGGCAGGATCTATCGGCGGTTTAGGCTTTAAAGGAGAAGCGAACTATTACTTTGAAAATGAGAATCAACCTGCGGTATTGGTAGCTGCCACTGATCTTGATTATGTTTTTAGAAACGGCATTTACCTGAGCCTGGGATATCTGTTTAATCAAACTGCTCCAGAAGATTTAGGAGTTACCGCCTTTAGCGACTTAAGTGCAGGCCAAGTTTTAAGTCCTAGAAACCCCTATATATATCGCAATACGGGGGTGCTCAGTTTAAACTATCCCTTTAATCCGTTGATTTCCGGAACGCTAACTGGCATGTATAGTACCAGCGCGAATAGTACCATCATTTTCCCTAGCATTAGCTATTCATTAAGTACCAATTGGGATCTTTTACTTGCAGGGCAATTCTTTTTAAGTGATAATGAGCTTGATGAGAACAAATTCGGCCTTTTCGCAAATGCGATATTTACACGATTAAAATGGTCCTTCTAAAACCTTACACCATGCAACGTTATTCCTTCCTTCTACTATTTCTTGTTCTAATTGCTTGTCAAAACCAAAGCCCTTATAAGATTAGCAGTGTTGAGCAAACCTGGATTAAAGAGGAAGGTTGCGAGATCGAACATCGCTATCCACAAATTCGGGGTGTGCAGGACAGCATGAAGTCTCAGGCTTTAAATGAGTATTTAAAAGGAGCGATGCTATTGCAGCGTGAGGTAGCCGCCTGTCTGGAATCGGATGAGAGCAGAATTATTGATGCGGACTTTCAAACTTTCAGCAATACCGATAGCCTAATCAGCCTTGAGTTAATCTTAAATAAGGACCTGGGTGATCTGAAAATCAAAAGCTATTACCCTATCTGCATGTACATGCCGGAAGGTTACAACCCGACCCTGGAAATGGTGATGGATAGTGGGATATTTGATAAAATCCTACCAAAACTGGAGGCGTGGCAGGCCGAAAACCCCGACAAAGCTTTTAATAAATTGGCTTATAGACCCGGTGCAAATTACTTTATTCCCTTTGGTTTATCCAAAGACAGCTTGATCCTATATCCGGGGGCGGAAGGAGAAATGGTTGCCTTTAACCGATTAGCCTTGAGCCGGGATGAAATTGGTTACTGATCGATACTGGCCAGGAAGATTTTTCGGTTGAGAAAATAGAGCGTTTGCTATTTTAGGCTTATAATGGTTGTATAATTAATGATCATGAAAAACTGTTTGCAAACATTTGAATGACACAGATCAAGAAGAGAGAAGGTGGAGTAATTGTAGAATTACTCTCTGAATTAGCTAATAGCAATAAGCGGGTTCACAGAATCTCATCTATGCTTTTAGACCATTTAATAATGACTTTATTAATCGTTCCTCCACTTATTGCCATTATGATCTTAAAAGGAAATGGTGTATTAGAAATAGAGGATGGGACTTTTCAAATATTTCTCTCTGGTTTAATGTTTTTATATCTCAACAAAGATTTTTTCAAAGCTAAAAGTGCTGCAAAAAGAATCATGGGATATCACATTATAAACAGGAAAACACATGAACGAGGTTCTGAATTCCAATGTTTCATCCGGAACTTGACAATTGCTATTGCTTGGCCTTTAGAAGTGGTAATTAGCTTCATGAATCCTGAAAGGAGAATTGGGGATTTTCTTGCGAATACAGCCATTGTTAAATCAGAAAAACAAAAACTCAATTCAATGTGGGCTGATTTTAAAAGTCAAAGGTTGAAAAAAGGCTATGTCGGAATTGTAATAATCGGTATTGTCTACTTTTATGGACTAAGTTTTTACTTGTAAAAAGGAATTAAAAAAACGATTAGTCAACATAACCTAAACCCAACTAAAGTCTGGCCTTAACAGCAATTAAGAAATGGTCGCCCCTTACAGATTAGCTTTGAGCCTAGATGAAACTGGTTACTGATCGATACTGGCCAGGAAGATTGGTCGCTTGGCTGTAGGTAACTGATAAACCACGTACTTCTCATTCACAAATGCCACGGGAAGTTTTTCTACACTCCTATCCGCATAATGAACCACATAGCCCTCACTGTGCTTGCTGGATTCATCTTTCCAAATGTTGAGGAAATCAGAAGATTGCAGTGCGGCATAATCCTCTACCAGATTATGAGGATCGGTACAGTTCAATTTGCTCATGTGATCCAACCAATACTCGGCATATTGCTCACTGAAAAAGGCTTTGGTACCATCATACCAGTCTCCATAAGAACTTCGTAAACTATTCACTCTAAAGCCCGGTTGAGCCGGTGGTACAATAGCGGGCGCGTCCTCAGAAGTATTTTGACGGAACCAATCTTGTATTTCATACCATTCCTGATCCTGACTTCCTTGATCAATATCCAAACCTCCGCGCATAAAGAAGGCCAAAGCGCCAATCAGTAAATATGCTGCCGATAAGCCAATAGGAGTTGTTCTCCTAAAACCATAAAAACGGATAAGATACCAGGCGGCGCCAATTAGCATTAAAGCGGAGATTGTTTTCGACCACTCCCCGTAGGCATACTGAGCCAGAATTGGAATGATAAGCAGGTAAAAAATCGGTTTAGGATTGGTGATCAATACTCCGGCCCAAAGCGCAAGGGTCAAAGTGCTGATGAATAAGAAAGCGCGGTAAAACTGAAATTGAATAATAAGCTTCACCGGAATAAACTCGGTAAAAATGGTTCCAATAGCAATCATTAGGATGATGGCAATCCCAAAACCTTGTAGAAAACGCTTCGCACGTAACTCAAAATTAGCCTTGCTAATGATCACGAAATAGGCAAGGAGCATTAAAGCACTCTTGAAGAACATCACTGGAGGAAAGGCACTGGGAAAGGTGTGCTGGCCATTACGCAGGCGCATGACCTCCATCCAGGTTTCTGAAAAGCTCAAGCTTGATTCTCCGCTGGCATTAGTGAACTTTAGGATTAGCACCGGACTCATCATCAATAAAAGGAGTGAGCCTAACCACAAATGCTCTCGTTTGATGCCATCTGCCAAGAGGATTGCAATGGCACCAGCCCCTAAAATGTAAATCGTGGACAGCGGATGAATATTAAAAGAAAGGCCCAATAACATTACCGCATACCAGAGGCGTCCGCGGTATAAATGAAGGATGCTCAATAAAAGAATCGGATAGGCAATGGTCCGCTCCATCAACAAAGTGTCCCAGATGCTTACGAAGCCAATCACGGGAAATGAGAAGCTCAAAAGCACTACCGCTAGAATTCCTGCCTCACGGGAATTAAAAATTTCTCTTGCCAAGCGATAGAAGGCAAACACTGTGAGTAAAAATGATGCAACATAAAGGGAAAAGAACAGCACGGGAATGCTGTTTCCAAAATAGGGTAAAGCCAACTTTAAGCCATAGAGGAAAAAGGTCGGTGAATTGCTGTATTGATCTACTAATAAATCGTTTGGATAATGCTCCGGATCTAAGAGCTCATAAAGCCAGGGCAAGGAAATAAACTGATTCCACATGCCATAGTGGTATTGGTTAATACCAATAACCGAGGCGAGGGCAACCGCCAGCAAGAACAATGGAACTCGATATTTCTGAATGATAAACATAACCCTCTAAATCTTTCTGAAACAAAATTGATTGTTGAGGGTCGAATGGGCCTAAATCTTTCGACTAGGGGCTTTTTTCATACGATTATCGGTCTGACTTATAGGATTGTACTATGCTCTTCAAAGCTTTTTTTTGCAATGTTCGGTACGGTGGCATCTGCTGCTGGATAGCCCACCGGGAGCAATAAGAAGGGCTTTTGGTGAGTCGGTCGACCGAGAATTTCGGCCAGAAAATTCATTGGGCTGGGTGTATGGGTTAAAGTGGTAAGCCCTAATTGATGGATTGCAGAAATCAAAAAGCCAGATGCGATTCCTACCGACTCATTAACGTAGTAATGCTTGTTCTTTTCCCCGCTTGGGTCTTGACCATAAAGTTCCTTAAAAACGATGATCAACCAGGGAGCAATACTTAAAAAGGGCTTTTCCCAATCGGTTCCTAATGGCGCTAAATCCTTTAACCATTCCTCTGGAGCCCGCTCCTCGTAAAAGAGTTTCTCTTCAGCTTCGGCCGCTACTCTTATTTGATCTTTGAGCGTTTGGTTTTTAACGGCCACAAAATGCCAGGGTTGTTTATTAGCCCCGCTTGGTGCACTGGCGGCGATGGAGAGCAAATTACGAATGACCGATTCCGGTACCGACTCATCACTAAAGTATCGACAACTGCGACGTAAAAGATAGTCTTCGTGCAACTGCAAGGCTTTTTCAGCTAGGTCCTCAGCAGCATATCTTTTACGATGAACTAAAGGGATGAAAGGGGCGTCTTGAGACTTTTCCATGGGGCTTTCTTAGATGCTCCAAGGAACAAAAAATATCCAATTAGCTGAGCTTGGCGGCCAACTTGGCCATTATCTTTTTCGGGCTGCGCTCTTCGTAAAGCACCTTGTATACAGCATCAGCAATCGGCATCTTAACCTCCTTCTTCTTGCGAATTTCTCGAATCAAGCTGGCTGCATAATATCCCTCAGCCACCATATTCATCTCCAACATGGCACTCCGAATGGTATAGCCCTTACCAATCATATTCCCAAAAGTGCGATTACGTGAGAACTGTGAGTATGCAGTTACCAATAAATCCCCGAGATAGGCAGAACCACTAATATCTCTTTTAATAGGATGGACGGATTTGATGAAGCGTTTCATCTCGCGAATGGCATTACTTACCAAAACCGCCTGGAAGTTATCTCCATAACCCAAACCATGGTACATCCCGGCCGCTAGGGCATAAATATTCTTGAGTACGGCAGCGTATTCAGTCCCGTAGATATCATCGGAAGTGTTGGTAATAATATAATCGCATTGCAAATCTCCGGCTACTCTTTCCGCTGCTTCCTCATTGACGCTGGCTATGGTCAGATAACTGAGGCGCTCCAAGGCAACCTCCTCCGCATGGCAAGGTCCTGTAATCACACCGATATTCTCAAGCGGTACCTCGTGATGACGATAAAAGAATTCTCCTACAATCTGATTCGCATCTGGAACAATGCCTTTAATCGCACTAAACACATGCTTTTCTTTTAAGGGAATAGTGAGTCCGGATAAAGCGGATTTAAGAAAAGCCGAAGGAATCGCGAATATTAGACAATCCGCGTTACGAACCACGTGATTAATATCGGTAGAGATATCAATTTTTTCCGTTGCCAATTCCACAGAAGATAAATACCTGAGATTGTGATGATACTTTTTAATGTGCATCACATTATCCTCATCGCGCATCCACCAGCCCACATAATCGTTGTTTTCGGTGAGCATCTTCACTATGGCCGTAGCCCAACTACCTCCGCCTATTACCGCAATCGACATCTAAAACTGGATTTCTGCTTCCTTAACTTCCCCCTCTCTTCTGTAAAGCAAAGTGGCTTTATCACCTTGTTTAAACTGGGCAAGAGCCTGCATGTAAGTTTGCATATCACTTACCTGAACCTTCCCTAATTGGGTAATAATATCACCTGCTTGTAAGCCCGCATTCGAAGCTGGTTTTCCTTTACTTACCCCGTCTATCTTCATTCCTTCCCCACTGTAGAGGTAATCCGGCATAACCCCCAGGGTAACCGAAAAACGTGGGGCCTTGGTACTCTCAACTTTGGTTGCTGTAAAAGGAAAATCCGCGCTTTGAGGGGTATTGCGAATTATCGAGCAGATTAAGGAAAGGGTGTGATAAATCCCTACCGAATTAATCTTCTCTGCATCATCACTGGGTTTGTGATAATCTTCATGGGTGCCAGTGAAAAAATGCAGAACAGGAATATCGGCATAGTAAAAACTGGTGTGGTCACTGGGACCAACACCGCCTTCACTTGTTTCGATTGTTAAACCGCATTGAATAGGTTCGATAATCTCCTTCCACATTGGAGAAGTTCCAACTCCACTAATTGCCAGTTTCTCCTCCTCCATGCGGCCTATCATATCCATATTGAGCATATAATGCCAATCCTTTTCCCGATGGGCGACCTCATCCACAAAATACTTAGACCCCAAAAGTCCCATTTCCTCTCCGGAAAAAGCAAGGAATAAGTAATTGAATCGACGCATGGCAGGGTCTTCGGTAGTAGCCAAAAAGCGCGCAAGCGCCAATAAACCCGCTACTCCACTGGCATTATCATCGGCACCATTGTGAATCATCTCTTCCTCACCGCGATAACGAGATCCTTCCCCACCCCAGCCTAAATGATCGTAATGTGCACCAATAACAATGGTCCGTGATTGCCCGTTGTTGATTTTGGCACCAACATTATAAGTGACATCTTCAATAGCCTGCATAGAAACGCCAAGGTCAACAGCTCTACTGCGCTTAAGCTTTTTAGCAATTTTTGCATTCGAAACATAGACTACCGGCATCCCTTTGGAATCCAGAGATTTAAACTTGCTTTTGGGGCTATTTGCATTGCCCTCTGTATGAATAAGTATCACCGCTTTTGCTCCTTTCTTTTGAAGCAATTGCAGGCGCTTTGGGATATCGTGCCAGTCTTTGTATTTAGAGTGAGGGTGGATACCATCCGGAGAACTAATTTCTAAGATGGCAATCTTGCCTTTTAGATCCTCGTCGTCGATATCATCGCGTTTAAGCTTGCGACTTTCTATACCGAATGAAACATACTCTGTTTCACCGTTCACACGACCACTACCTGAATAGCGCACCGGATAATAATCCTCATCAATACTTAGGGCCTTTCCTTTTACGATGAGGTAATTTCCATCCTTGGGACGATCTACACGATTGGGAACACTGAACTCTTGCTCATATCCCATTTTGAAATAGGGTCTGATGGATAAGGTCTCAAATTGCTTAATGATATACTCCCTTGAAAGGTGGTCTCCCTGAGAACCTGGTTTTCGTCCCGCTAACTCATCAGAAGCGAGATAAAATACATCATTGCGAATTTCAGCCACCGCATCTCTCGGAAACTCATAACATGCGGTATGATTGTCCTGGGCTTGTACATAAGTAGAAAGCAGGAACAATAAAATCAATCTCTTGAGCATTCTTCTCCTAATTAGGGCTCCAAATATAGTTAATCAAAGGGGCCGGAGATGTTAATAGCCTGGTGTAGAAATCAGCTATTTAACGAAACAAAATTCCAAGCCGAGAACGTATTTTAGCCTGATATCATCTATGTCTTCAATCCGGAATTTAGCCTCGCAAACCGTTATCTACGGCTTCACCACCATCCTGGCGCGATTGCTCAATTTCGCTCTTACGCCTATTCACTCGAAGCTGATACCCAAAGCCGAATACGGAGAGGTTACGGACCTCTATTCCATGATTGCCTTTTTGATGGTCATTCTAACCTTCGGCATGGAAACAGCCTTCTTTCGCTTCAACCGAAATGAGCAATACAATCAGGATAAGGTTTTTAGTCATTCTTTAATCTTCGTCTTCTTAACCTGTGCCTTGTTGATTGCTCTGGTCGTGATTTTTCAAGATTCATTGGCCCTTGTCTTACAATATGAAAATCGTGAATTCCTCCTCATCTGGATGCTGCTCATTGTAGCCATGGACGCAATTGCAGCAGTTCCCTTTGCAAGATTAAGAGCCAATAATCGCCCCCTTCGGTTCTTAGGCCTGCGGATAGGCTCCATTGGTCTAATGGTCGTTCTCAATCTGATTTTCTTCCTGGTACTTCCGAAATTGGCTGAGGCTTCAACCGAGGGATCATGGATTAGAGATATCGTTGAACCTAAAAATGGAGTGATATTCGTATTCCTGGCAAACCTGATTGGAAATGCATTTTTAATCCTGTTGTTCCTACCGGAACTACGCAAGATTAAATGGACTGTAGATCAAGGCCTCATGCGGAAAATGCTGGTTTATGCCAGCCCTCTTGTAATCGCTGGTTTAGCGGGAGTAGCTAACGAAAGGGCTCAATTGCAATTCATAAAGTATCTCTTGCCCGAGCCCGGAAACAAAATAGAGATGGGTTTTTATGGAGCAATGATGAAAATTGCCACTTTCATGGTGCTCTTCATTCAGGCTTTTCGTTTTGCTGCCGAACCGTTTTTCTTCAGTGGTGAGGGGGACTTTAAGGTAAAGGTGGCCCGGGTGATGCGCTACTTTGTAATGATTCAAAGTTTGATTTTCCTTGGTTTGGTTTGCTTCACTGATTTTCTTCAATGGACCCGATTTATTGACCCAAAGTATTACGAAGGATGGCACATTGTACCCGTCTTGCTTTTCGCCAACCTGCTTTTGGGAATCAATTTCAACCTCAACATCTGGTACAAGCTGGAAAACCGCACTCGAATGGGTGCATACATTGCGTTTTTTGGACTGGCCTTTACCATAGTCTGCAACCTTTTATTGGTGCCAAGCTTTGGTTATACCGGCGCTGCATGGGCCACCCTGATCAGCTATGCAGCCATGACCATCTATTCCTACTATCTAAATCAAAAGCATTCCAGAACCGCCTATCCTTTAAGAGCGATTGGCCTCTATCTTGTCCTATCACTGATAGGTGCCGGACTCGCCTATTACGTTTTCGATCACCATTGGTTGAGCGGTCTCCTCATTTTCGCAATTTATACCCTATTAATCTCCTGGCTCGAATGGCCACAAATCAAGCAATTACGTAAAGCATGAGCAAAGTTCAGGTTATCAATAAATCGCCATACCCACTTCCAGAGTATCAAACTGATCACGCTGCCGGATTAGATTTGCAAGCTGTTTTAGAAGGCCCTATAGAGCTAGCTCCTTTGGAAAGAACCCTAATCAAAACCGGAATATTTATGGCGCTTGAGCCCGGAACAGAAGCGCAAATCAGACCACGAAGTGGATTGGCTTTAAAAAAAGGCTTAAGTGTTCTAAACAGTCCGGGAACAATTGATGCGGATTATCGAGGTGAGGTAGGAGTAATTCTCGTAAATCTTTCCAATGAGAAAGTAATTATTGAACCAGGGGAAAGGGTCGCTCAAATGGTCCTGGCCCGGTACGAAAATATCGACTGGGAGGAAGTAGAAGTTTTAGATGAAACCGCCCGAGGAGCAGGTGGATTCGGCAGTACAGGTCAATAAAGATTTAAGATTGAGATAATCGAGGATAAATTAGGCAGAACTTATTTTTGTACTTAACATTGTTTTAAACAAACCCCACGAATGAAAATTATCGTTCCAATGGCTGGCCGAGGAAGCCGCCTCCGCCCCCACACCTTAACCGTTCCTAAACCCTTAATTCCCATTGCTGGTAAGCCTATTGTGCAACGGCTAGTGGAAGATATCGTAGAGGTGGCCGGTGAATCGGTGGATGAGATCGCCTTTATAATTGGTGATTTCGGCAAAGAGGTGGAAGAGAACCTGATTAAGATTGCCGAAGGCTTAGGCGCAAAAGGAAGCATCTATTTTCAGGATGAACCGTTGGGAACCGCTCACGCTATCCTTTGTGCGAAGGAAAGTATGGAAGGGAATCTCGTAGTGGCTTTTGCTGATACTCTTTTCCGCGCTGACTTCAGTTTGGACATCCAAAACGACGGCGTAATCTGGACGAAGAAAGTAGAAAACCCAAAGGCTTTTGGCGTAGTTAAGAAAGACGAAAACGGCATCATCACAGATTTTGTTGAAAAGCCACAGGAATTTGTGTCTGATGAAGCAATCATCGGGATTTACTATTTCAAAGATGGAGCCTACTTAAGAGACGAATTGCAATATCTGATCGATAATGACATTCGCGATAAAGGTGAATATCAAATCACCAATGCCCTGGAGAACATGAAAGGCAAAGGAAGCAAGTTCACCAGTGGCACTGTAAATGAGTGGATGGATTGCGGAAATAAGAACGTTACCATAGAGACCAACGGAAAAATTTTGGGATTTCTAGATGGAAACGAAGAGTTACAGAGCCCCGATGCTCAAATTGAAAATAGTCAGATTATTCCTCCGGTTTTTATTGGCCCCGGAGCGAAAATAAGCAATAGTACCATCGGACCACGCGTTAGCATTGGTGCAGGTACCGAGGTGAATAATAGTACTTTAAGTGATGTGCTAATTCAAGAAGACAGCCTTGTTAACAATGCCAAGCTGACCAACTCAATGATTGGAAACAAAGCAAAATTTGACGGTAATTTTACTGAAATCTCCATTGGTGATTACAGCGTTTTGGAATAAATATTTATTTGCATTAAGCCTAATCTTTTTTGCCTTCAGCCTTTCTGCTCAATCTGAGATTGAGGGAGAAAGGCTGCGGCTTTTTAATGAGCAATTCTTTGCAGCAGAAAATGCTAAGGTTAGGGAAGAGTACGATAAGGCTCTTTTGCTCTTCGAAACCTTACACCAAAAAGACCCGGAAAATGCACTGGTTAGTTATGAATTAGCTCAACTCTACGCTCGGAATGAAGATGAGCAAAGGGCAATTTTTCATGCTGAGCAAGCTTTCAAACTGGAACCGGATAACCTTTGGTACCTGCGCTTGCAATTGGCGGTATACTCGCAGTTTGGACTAGCAGACTTACAAATCCAAAGTCTTGAAGACGCCGTTTTAAAATGGGAGGACAATGAAGACTTGCACTTCCAATTGGCGGAGGCCTATTATCGCAATGGAAAATGGTCCGAGGCAATAGAGCGACTGGATAAGCTTGAAGAAATAACTGGCTTGAGCGAACAAATCTCTAATCAGAAAAAGGGGATTTACCTGGAGATGGGAGATCTGGACGGAGCAACCAAAGAGCTTCAAAAACTCATCATGCAGTACCCTAAAAACCTTGACTACAGAGGTTCCCTGGGTCAGCTCTATCAGGCCAATGGCAATGAAGAAAAAGCATTTGAAGTATATCAGGAAATGCTGGCCATTGATTCCCTCGATCCGAGACCCCATCTGGATTTGGCTAACTATTATCAAAGCCGTGGAGAGCTGCACCGATCTTTGTTCCACCTGAAAAAGGCTATGGGCAGTAAGCAGATGGACATGGAGCGGAAGATTGCCGTCCTACTAAGTCTATTTGAAGCCTCTAGTAGTGATAGCGTCTTAAAAGCTAAAAGCTTTGAACTTTTGGATGAAATTGTGGCTCAAGAGCCAGAAGATCCCCGAATCTATGCAATGTATGGCGACTATCTCTCTCGAGAAGGGAAGGACAGGGAAGCAATTAGCTTCTATAAGAAGGCCTTGCAATACGGAGAAAAGTTTCAAATCTGGGAGCAAATCCTATTGATTGAAATGCAAAACCGGCTCTTTGAAGAATTGAGGAAAGACGCGGTACAAGCCCTCGAAACCTATCCAAATCAACCATTACCCTATTTATTAGCAGGCATCGCTTTTCACGAATCTAAGGATTTGATTGAAGCTCAAGAATATTTGGAAGATGGATTGAGTTATGTATTTAATAATGCCCGTTTACAGGGAGAGTTCTACCTGCAGTTGGCAGCCGTGTTCCATGACCTGGAAAATCACCGTGAAAGCGATTACTATTTTGAGGAGGTTTTAGCAATTAATCCCAATCATGCCGGGGCATTAAACAACTATGCCTATTACCTTTCTTTACGCGATGAAAAGCTTGAAAAGGCCTTGGTGATGAGCGAGAAAGCCAATCGAATAAGCCCCGAGAATCCTGTTTACCTGGACACAAAAGCCTGGGTGCTTCATCGGCTGGGCAGGAATGAAGAGGCGAAAGGCTTCATGGAACGAGCACTTGTTCTAATGGCCGCCCCTGAAGCTGAACTACTGGATCATTATGGTGATATTTTGCTGGCTTTAGGAGATAATGAAGCGGCCCGACAACAGTTCGAAAAGGCGCAAAGTATAGAACCAACCGAAGAACGGAGTCAAAAAATAAATGCACTTCCCTAATGCGGAAAACCCTTTATATCGTCCTGCTGGCGGGACTTGTCTACTCCTGCGGACCCAAGGTTAAACTACCTGAGGGTGCGCCACCATACCTTAAAACCGAAAAGCTAATTGAAAAGGCTCAGGAGGGCAGTTTGGATTTTGAAACTCTGGTGCTTAAAGGAAAAGGGCGTTTTGAAGACTCTAAGCAAAAACAAAGCTTTCGATTTGAAATTCGCATAGCTAAAGACAGTCTTATTTGGGTGGATGTGGCCGACCCGTTCATCGGGATAAAGGTGGCACGGGGACAGCTCAGCCGAGAAAAGCTATCTTTTTACAACCGCCTGGAACGCAATTACCAGGAAGGCTCGAGTTCAGAGCTAGCCAAGTCCCTGGGATTCAGTTTTGATTTTGAACCAATGATGTCAGTTCTAAGTGCCAGCTTTTTGGAATGGAATCAGAAATGGTATCAGGACTATCAGCCTGGGAATTATCAATTGGTTAACTACCCTTTGGAAGAAGGTCAGGCTCCGCCTTCATCCGAATATCCTTTAATCACTCAAATGCTATCTCCTCGAGAGTACCGAAATCTGGAATATCATTTTCGGAGACCACAAAATGGACAGGATATGCAGATAGTTTTTAGCGAATACAAAAGCTTCGATGCCCTCAGTTTTCCTGAATCCCTCGAGTTAAAGTATACTGAAGCACAAAAGAACCTGCGTATCCAACTGGAATTCAGCGACGTAATAATCAATAAGAATCTGAGTTATCCTTTCCGCATTCCTCCTTCATATGAAAAGCTTTAGGATTCTTGTGATACTGGCCTTGCTTTTAGGTCATTTTGGAAGTCTTTCTGCCCAGAGTAAAAAGCGACAGGAATTAGAGGCCCAAAAGATTCGCCTCATGGACGAAATCGCCCTCGCCAATCGCATTCTGGCAGAAACCCAAAAAGATCGCAAGAGCTCTTTGGGAACTATAGAAACAGTGCAGCAAAAGATAGAATTGAGACAAAAGCTCATTCGGACTTTAGACCGCGAGGTTGAACTAATGAGCGGGGAAGAAAAGGATCTGCAAAGTGAAATTGATACACTTAGAGTAAGAGTGGAGCGGCAAAAGGAAGAGTATGCACAAATGATCCGTCAAGCCTATAAGAGCAGAAAAAACAGTAGTCGGTTAATGTTCATTCTTTCCTCCAGTGATTTCAATCAAGCGATGCGTCGTATTGAGTATTTAAAACAATACAGTGCTTATCGCCAGCAGAAAATAAAGGAAATTGAAGCACAAGAAAAGGAGTTGGCAGCCGCCATGGAGCGATTGAGGGTGCAGAAATTACGCAAGAATGCAGTGCGAGGACAACTACAAGAAGAAAGTCGCAAACTTGGAAATGAAAAACTAAGCCAGGAAGAAGCCATTAAGACCTACCAGGCGATGGAAACAGATTTGGAGAAAAAGCTCAAGGCCAAGTTGAAGCAAGCCAATGAGGTTGAAAAGCAAATCCAAAAAATCATTGCAGAAGAGATTGAACGGGCCAGAGCCTTAGCTACCCGTAAAAATTTGGAAGATCGCGCTATAGATTTAGGACTGGTTCGCGGTAAAGACTTTAGCTCTAACACCTCCAATGATCGCCTGGAAGGCCTGATCGAAAAGGCTGAGGATGAGCGAAAGGCCGCAAATAAACCAGCCATTGCAAAACCCGAAACCTTTGAACTTACCCCAGCAGCGCGAACTTTGGCCGCAAATTTTGCCGCAAATCAAAAAAGGCTGCCCTGGCCAGTAGAGCGAGGCTTAGTCACCTCCAAATTCGGACCTCAACGACACCCCGTCGTGAAATCTGTTATCATTGATAATAGTGGAGTAGATATTGCCACTGAAGGCAATGCTCCAATCCGATCAATCTTTGATGGTGAAGTAAGTCGGATGTTCCGATTACCGGATGGACAGCTCGTGGTGATCATTAATCATGGCTCCTACTTTTCAGTGTATCAGGGAATCACGGATGTTACCGTAAGCAAAGGCGAGAAGATTAAGAAAGAACAGGTTATTGGCTCTGCCTATACTAATCCAATAAACGCCCAAACCAAGCTTCATTTTGAAATCTGGAAAGACAACAATGCGGTAAATCCATTGCTATGGCTTAGCAACCGGTAGTTTCGGGAAAAACCGCCCTGTCCTTTGCGCATAAGCCTCATAATCTCGAAAAAAGGCTCTAAGATTTCGTTCTTCATAAGCGCTTTTAAAATAGAAGAAAGTCAATAAGACTAAGGCCATCATTAGGCGATATGGGTTTTCTGTATAGAAACCAAATCCGGCCGCAATTAGAAAAAGCCCACCATAGATGGGATGTCGAACCAAAGCAAACACCCCTCCGGTTTTTAATTGAGCATTGGATTTAGGTTTGGGAAAAGGACTGAGGGAAGTACCTAACTGTTGCAGCGCCCATAATATCTCAATCAGACCAATCAACATTAAGAGCACGGCTGGCCAGGATAAGAGGTCAGGGCTGCTGTAAGGCAATTCCACCGGTAATAAGTAAAGCACGAAAAGAAGCCCCTGAATTGAAATCCAGAGGTAGTCTTTAAACAATAATCGCATCAATCATCCATATCATCTGACGCCACCTCAGGAATTTCCTGGTCCTTGGCATCATTGGTCAATTCCGTATCATTATCCTCTTCTAAATAGGCCTCAATCTGCTGATCCATCTCCTGGCTTATTTTAACCAAGTATTTGGTTTCAGAAGTTTCAAAGGGAACTGCCTTAATAGTCTCTCCTTTGGAATTGTTGAAGCGGATAATGTCCCTCTCATCATATCCGTATGGATAACGGTCGGTGAACAAGTCTAAAATTTCATTGGTCACATTCTTGTAGTCTACAATCACGCGACGCTTCGCATCAGAGCTTTTAATAGAAGCCATAGATCGTGAAATTGTGTTAATGAAGGGGTTTCTTCTACAAATATGCAGCATCAATTTGCTCGTATCAAGGTAATAAATTCAGGAATAGCAAATTTCATGATTCCTTAACGCCACCCGCCTAAGTTGTTGTTTTTTAGATATTAAGCCATAAGTGATCCTTCAATGAGCGCAAGAAGGTTCAAGTTTTATCCCAGGATGATGGCGTTAAACCTATTGATTAAGCTTAGTATCTTGGGCAAACCAAATCTACCGCCATGCGCAAACCGCTTTTCCTTTTATTCGGATTTATCCTTCTGCTTAGCAGCTGCGAAAGCCTCTATTTTACAAAGGCGATGCCTCTGGGAGGAGAAGTCAAGCATGGCTTCCCATACCTCTTTGAAGGAGAATACAAGTTTTTAGAAAACACCGCAGATAGCAGCTACAGTATTATGCGGATTGAGGCCGTCCAAAGCGATGTTTATGAAATTTCATTTCAGGATTCCAGCATTTTTGAAGTTGGCTTTATTCTGGATTTCCGGAATGACCTCTTTATTGAAGTAGATAGTAATCAAAGGACCGATTCTTCCAAATTGGTACTAAAAGAATATCAGGACAAGTACTATTTATCCTGGTATGTGGAACGCTATGAGGGATGGCAGCTATTGCGCTTTGATATTCAAGAGGATTCTCTAAAAATTACAATCCCCAGTTTTGAAGCGCGGCTGTTAAGTAATTATCGAGATGTGAGTCAAAACGACTATCTGGCGGATGCTACCGATCAGGAATTCGTTAATATACTTGCTGGATCTGAAGAATATGGTTTCGAAAGAAGTTCTCCTCCTCCAAGGGACCCCACATTCTTTATTATGGGGGGGATCGCACTCTTTCTACTAATCATGTTTCTTTACCTCAGTCGGCGAAAGCGCTAAAGGCTTATTACGCTTTAACAACCTTAAAGCAATAACACTTAGCAGAAGAAGTATACCCGCCACTGTTACCATGGCACCAGCGATACTACCGTTTAAGCTTGCCGCCAGATAATATCCGCCCACCGCACTTAGTACTCCCAAGGTAACCGCCAAAACCAACATTGGTATCAAAGACTTACTCCAGAGGTAAGCAGTAGCAGCAGGCACAACCAACAGAGCTACAATAAGTATGGCACCGACAATCTCAAAGGACAAAACAGTCACCAAACTTACCATGGCCATAAAACTAAAATGCCATACCTGGGTACGGACTCCTAGGGAACGTGCGTGATCTTCATTAAAAGACAGGAGTTTTAATCCTTTAAAAGAAAATAGCAAGTAAAGCATTGTTACTGCGAGAAGGGTAGCAGAAACCAATAGTGGTCGAGGTAAATACCAATTCGTTCCGAGCTTTATCAAATCCAGGGGCACATAGGCAATCTCTCCATATAAAACACACTCCTCATCCAAATCCACCTGTCCGGTATAAGCACTAATGAGGAGTACGCCAATAGCAAACAACCAGGTAAAGCTAATTCCAATAGAAGCATCCTCCGGCAGTCGAGCTTTGCGGTGTAATAGTTCGATAAGGAAGGTGGCCAGCAATCCACTACCGGCAGCACCAATAAGAAGAAAGATACTCTCCCGATAACCAGATAGAAGAAATGCCACCACAATGCCCGGTAAGACGGCATGCGAAATAGCATCCCCCAGCATTGCCATTCTGCGCAGCACTAAGAAACTACCCAAAATGGCGGCACTGGCCGCGACCATCGCACCGGTGAGAATGATATAGAAGGATTCCTGAGTCATTTTTGATAGGGTATTGGGCTCTCGTGAGGGTCCTTTTCGGGATAACCCAACTCCTGAATCAACTGAGTCTCAATCTCCGGAGAAATAATATGCTCCATTGTTTCAGCATTTGGATGGATGTGATCCGCCTTAAAACGCAATCTCTGGGTGAGATACATCTCCCACAATCGATGCAAGCGCACGATGCGACGAGCTTCATCCAAACCCGCTCTACTAAATTGAAATAACTCTCCCTGCCGCAATAAATGTCCTTTCCGTAATAATCTTCTCAATGACAGTTTTAATGCCTCCGGCTCAAAATCCCTCACTTGGCTTAATCCCGAAGGATCATACCAATCGGCCAGGTTAGCTTCACGCTCTCCCAGATGATAGAAAGCTTTCAAGACATTCTCGTCATTAATTTTCTTTTGATGATTTCTTTGGATTAGCAAACGAGAAACAATACCCTTTTTAGGTGCGAAGAACAGGGAAAACAATGCTACCAAAGAGAGGCAGATCACTATCCATGGTCCGGTAGGCATATTGGGAGCAGTAAAACTGATTAATGTTCCTCCCAGAGCCGAAAAACCAGCGATGAGCGCAGCTAACCAAAGCATCGTTTTTAATCGATCGGTGAAATTTCGCGCCGCGGCACTTGGAGTGATCAATAGGGCCGCCATTAAAACTACTCCGATCGCCTGAATGCCCAGAGTAATCGCCAATACCATTAAGCTGTTCATTAATATGCGCAATCCCCGCACCGGTAAACCGAGACTAAGTGCAAACTCGGGGTTAAAACTCATCAATCGGAATTCCTTAAAGAAAAGCATCGTGATGATAAAAAGAATCAGCGCCATCCCTCCATAGGTGTACAGATCAAGATTCCGCATTGCCGCTGCCTGTCCAAACAAAAAATCGTCTAAGCCACTTTGGGCACCATTACCCGTTTGTTGAATATAGGTTAGAAGTAAAATTCCCAGGCCAAAAAAGACGCTCAAGACCGTGGCAATCGCTGTATCATGACTCAACTTGGTATGATTAGACAGATAATCCATAAAGGCCAGGGACAGCCACCCACTAATTAATGCTCCAAGCATCAACCACCAGGGATCCTTAGTACCCGAAAAGATAAAGGCAATAGCCACACCGGGTAAAATGGAATGCGCTACTGCATCTCCAACCAATGATCGCTTCTGTAAAAAAGTAAATCCACCCACTACGGCAGCCGAAACCGCCAGGAAAAAAGTTCCTCCGGCGACTAACCACAATCCTGGGTCCAAAAACCAATTATTTGCCTGAGCTAGCACCTTTCTCTTTAAACTCTTTTTCGCGAACCGGAAATGCGGTGCTGGTTATAATTTGAGATAGCTTCGAAAGTACCGTGAGACGTCCTCCGTAAGCTTCCTTCAAGTTTTCCTGACTAAAAACCATTTCCTTCGGACCATACGCTACTAAACGGGTATTGAGTAGAACAATCGAATCAAAGTATTGATAGGCTGTCTGAAGATCATGATGCACAATTATCACTGTTCGCCCCTCATCTCTGAGCTCGCCTAAAACCTGTAATATAGCCTCTTCCGTAGCGGCGTCAACTCCTACAAATGGCTCGTCCATCAGATACAGGTCGGCATTTCGGGCTAATGATCTTGCCAAAAAAACTCTTTGCTGCTGGCCCCCGGAAAGCTGTCCAATCTGACGACTCGCGTATTCCAACATACCTACTTTTTCCAGAGCCTGATCAACCAAGTCTTGATCTGAAGCGGAAAGCTTTGACATCAAATTAGACGGTCTGTAGCGTCCCATCTCCACGACTTCCCTAACTGATATTGGAAACTGCCAATCTACTGATTCACGTTGGGGCACATAACTCACTCGATCGCGAACCTCGTTTAAGGGTTTTCCAAAAAGCCGCACATATCCGCTATCCGGCTCCATTAGACCCATAATATTCCGCAGTAGAGTGGTCTTGCCGCTGCCATTTGGACCTACGATACCTACCAATTGGCTTCCATTGAGCTCGAAATCAATGTCCCAGAGGACCGGCTTTCGATCATAGCTAGCACCAAGGTTATGCACCTCTAACACACAAGTCTCAATATGTTGATTATCAGACATTACTTTAATCCTTCAACTATAGTTTTAGTGTTCTCGAGAAACATCCCCATAAAGGTACCGGCCTCTGATTCTTTAGAACCCAGGGCGTCTGAATAAAGGGTTCCACCTAATTTCACTTCTTTACCCTTGGATTTAACCCTCTCTTGAACAGCCTCTATCGCCCGTGGGGAAACGGATGACTCAACAAAGATGGTTGGAATGTCCTTCTCATATATATAGTTAGCCAGTTCGCTAATATCCCGTATGCCCAGTTCCGCAGTGGTAGAAATGCCCTGCAAACCCCTAACTTCAATGCCGTATCGGCGACCATAATACTTAAAAGCATCATGTGCGGTAATTAATACTCTTTGATTTTCAGGTATTTGACTTATAGTAATTAAGGCAATAGAATCGGCTGATTTAAGCTCCCTAAGATATTTATGGGCATTATTTCTAATAATGTCCTTTTGATCCGGGAGTAATTGCCCCAATCTTTCCTCTATTCCTTCTGTAACCGTCGACCACAATGTAAGGTCGAACCATACATGAGGGTCTGGCTCATCCTCGAACTCGCTGGCGTATATAAGATCCGTTTTTGAAATTAGTCCGGCCGCCGCATACACTCGTTCAGGTGAAAGTTTTGAGAACAAATCCTGCATTTTCCCCTCTAAATGCAAGCCATTGTAGATAATGAGATCGCCACGGCTAAGAGCCATAACATCCGCTTGACTGGCCTTATAGAGATGTGGGTCGGTCCCTGGCCCCATAAGTGTTAGTACTTCGACCGAATCCAAACCCTCACAGAGATTCTGAGTTAGATCTGCAAGCATTCCGGTTGTACAAACGATCTGCGTCTTTGTTTTTTCCTCGACCTCACGACATGCACCGAAAAAGACCAGCAAAACGAACAATACAATCGAAAGCCTCATAATCTAGAAATGTAAATATTGGAACAGGCCTGCGATGAGAGTCTAAACTCAGACTGATCGTGCCTCAGAAGCATACTACCATCGAATGGTTCACGGCCCAGCACTTCTATTTCATCACCTAAGCGAATGCCTAGTTTGGCGACATAACTCAAGAATTCGGGAGAGCTGTCTTTAACTCCTTTAACCAGGAGGTTCTCTCCTGAATCAGCGCTATCCAAGGTGAGCTCCTCGCGAACTGGAAATACTCCATTCGCATCTGGAATAGGATCACCGTGAGGGTCAAACTGGGGATTACCCAGAAAGGAAGCCAGCCGATTGGTCAATTTAGTGGAGCGCACATGTTCAAGCTGCTCAGCTAACTCATGAACTTCTTCCCAACCAAAACCTAGCTTTTCGACCAGGAAAGTCTCCCAGAGCCGGTGTTTCCGCAGAATCCGAACGGCAATTTGCTGGCCTTCGGAACTCAATCTGCTGCCCTTATAGGGCTCGTACTGAATGAGGTTCTTTAGCTTAAGCTTGCGTAACATATCCGTAACGGTTGCAGGTTTCGTCTCTAAACGTTCTGCAATAGCATTGGTATTCACAAGATTACCTTCCGAACCACTTATAAAGTAGATGGCTTTGAGGTAGTTTTCTTCGGTTAAACTGAGGTTCAAATCTGTGCTAATCAAAAAAGTTTTTCAAAATTACAAAAATGATTTTTAGATTTGCCTAAAATTTTTGTTTTGCGACTATCAACTCTTTTATTGGCACTTGTTCTGAGCCTTTCAATTAAGGCTCAAAGTATCCAGGGATACATTGCGGATTCAGAAGGGAAAGCCCTTTCTACCGTTAATATTGTGTCTCTACCAAGTGGAGTAGGCACCACTAGTAATACAGAGGGGTTCTTCCGTTTAAAAGTTCCTACGACATCTGGGGACACGCTCCTAAAGATTTCGCATTTGGGCTATCGGAGCGTGTATTTGCAAAAAAAGGATTGGAACAAATCACTCCAAATAGAACTTGAATCTGATCCTCTGGGACTCGAAGAGGTTGTTTTAAGTGCGAATAGAACAGCGGTTAGTAGGTACAATGCCCCGGTTATTGTGGAAACACTTAAACCTCAACTCTTTGAGCAAGTTGCTGCTTTAAGTTTATCTGAAGGACTTTCATTTAGCCCGGGATTGCGTTTAGAGAATAACTGCCAAAACTGTGGTTTTACCCAGCTGCGAATCAATGGGCTTGATGGGGCTTATTCCCAAATACTACTCAACTCCAGACCGATTTTTTCCAGTTTAATGGCTGTTTACGGTTTAGAGATGATCCCTGTTAATATGATAGAAAGGGTTGAGGTTGTTCGCGGGGGCGGATCGGCACTTTATGGCAGTAATGCTATTGGGGGCACCGTAAACATCATTACCAAAGAGGCCCGGGAGAATCAGTTCTATGCTCAGGGTCAGGTGCAGTCCATTGGAGGAGACGCCTGGGAAAGTAGCAATAGCATTGGCGCAAGCTTTGCCAGCGATGATCTACGCAGTGGAATCAACCTCTTCGCATTCACTCGAGATCGCGATGAGTGGGACGCTAACGGAGATGGTTTTTCTGAAATCACCCAACTTAGTAATCGTACTATCGGCTTAAACTCTTTCTGGAAACCGGGAAGCCGCTCGAAAATTAGCCTGGATCTATTTAGCATAAACGAATACCGTAGGGGAGGAAGCGATTTTGACTTACTACCACATCAGAGCCAGATTGCAGAGGAATTAAGACACCAAATTCTGGGTGCTGGCCTGGCCTGGGAGAAACTCTCCCAAGATGGGAAACATCAATTCTCCATCTACACTTCAGGTCAAAGCACCCTTAGAGATAGCTATTATGGCGCTAGAGGAAGACTAATAAGTTTTGGGGACAGTGTAACAGAATCAGACCTCTTAGCTCTTAATGCTTATGGAGAGGCTCGGGATTACAGCTTTGTAGGGGGCGGACAATACACCTGGCAAAGTCTCCCCTCCTTACAATTAAGCATTGGTAGTGAATATCAACTCAATAATGTTGTTGAAGAAATGCCAGGCTACTCCAGAAGAATTGATCAAAACGTTAATAGTTGGGGCAACTACCTCCAGGCGAACTGGAGCATCAGTGATAAATGGAAACTACAAGCTGGCTCTAGACTGGATATCAGTACAGTTAGGGGAAGTTATGCACTTGTTCAAAGCGATTTTGAGCAAGATGAAGTTTTCCAAAACCTCTCCCCTCGATTAAACCTACACTATATTGCTAATGACAATTGGCAGTTTAGGGCCTCATATGCCCAGGGTTTCAGGGTTCCGCAAGCCTTCAATGAGGATCTTCACATCGAAACTGTTGGCGGGGCAGTGATGTTCATTCAGTTGGATGAAAACTTAAGTCCAGAGATTAGTCATAGCTTTAATTCCTCCGTTGACTGGCTGATTACCAACAATTTTGGTGAACATAAGCTATTACTTACTGGTTTTTATACCATTTTGGACAATCCATTTGTTCTTATTGACCGTGAGCCACTAGCGAATGGAACGGCCGTTCAGTTGAAAACCAATGGGGAATCTGCTGCAGTTAGGGGTATAAGCTTCGAATACCAGGCTGCTTTACGCAATAATCTGCAGGTTCAGGCCTCGATCACTGCTCAGGAAGCCTTTTTTGAAAACTCCCAACTACTCTGGGATGATGAAACAAATGATGGCTTAAACAGTGTGAGCAGCGATCAATTCTTGAGAACACCTAACCTTTATGGCTATCTGAATGTAGATTATGCTTTCACTTCGCGCTGGACCGCTAGCGCCGCTTTGAACTATACCGGCAGTATGTTGCTGCCTCGTCTTGTGAATCTGGAGACTGAACAAATTGAACTTCTAGAAACCAGGGATTTCTTTGACCTGCAGGTAGCTGGTGAATACCAGATTCTGCAAAGTAAAAAATGGAATCTACGCCTTCAAGGGGGAGTTAAAAATCTCTTTGATGCCTTTCAAAGCGATCTACCCGTAGGTGCTGACCGCGATGCGACCTATATCTACGGGCCTATTTTGCCAAGGACTTACTTCCTGGCCATAAAAGTGGACTTTCAGCCCCAATCTTAAATTGCTTTAAAAGCATTTCTTCACCGTTAAATTCTCCGAAGGTGAAGTAGGATATCCAATCGCCAAGATTGATGTATCGGCTGCCTTCTGGATTCAACGCTATGTCGAGTGGTAAATGGCGATGTCCGAAAATGAAGTAATCATAAAACTGCTGCTCCAGAACCTCTTTGCAATAGATGACCAACCATTCTTCATCCTCCCCTAGAAAAATAGCATCTTTCTCACCGGTCTTGGCTCTTGAAGTACGTGAAAAGTAATCGGCAAGACCGATACCAAAATTCGGGTGTAGTCGAGCGAAAGCCCATTGTAAAAAGGGATTCTTAAATACCTTTTTGATAAACTTATATCCATGATCCCCAGGTCCTAGTCCATCACCGTGCCCGATGTAGAATTTCTTACCAGACCATTCCCTTACTATGGGTTCTCGATAGAGCTCTAAGCCTATCTCTTTGGGGAGATAGTCAAAAATCCACATGTCATGATTTCCCGTAAAAAGATGGATTGGAATTCCGGAATCACTAATTTCTGCTAGCTTTCCCAGAAGCCTAACAAAACCGCGCGGTACGGCTTTTCGATATTCGAACCAAAAATCAAAGACATCGCCCACCAGGAAAAGTTCCGCAGCATCAGCTTTAATCAGATCCAGCCAGTCTACAAAGTGCTTTTCTCTCTTTAGGCTAGCCTCATAGGTGGGAACTCCTAAATGTAAATCGCTGGCGAAATAGATCTTTTTCCCGGCTTCTAAATGCATGAAGCGAAGATAGGAATTGGCTTCTAAGGCTGCATTGACAGGCATAAAAAAGCCCCGACAATTATTGCCGGGGCCCTCATCTATATATAAAACTTCTTATTTCGCTGCAGCGTAGTTCTTCGCTACTTCGTCCCAGTTAATAACATTGAAAAATGCCTCAATGTAATCTGGGCGGCGATTTTGATATTTTAAGTAGTATGCATGCTCCCAAACGTCAAGACCCATAATTGGGGTGCCTTTAGTTTCTGCGATATCCATTAGTGGATTATCTTGGTTAGGGGTGCTACTTACAGCCAGATTTCCATTGCCATCAACAATTAGCCAGGCCCAACCTGAACCAAATCGAGTAGCAGCAGCGTTGGCAAATTCATTCTTAAAGTTTTCGAATGATCCAAAAGCCGAATTAATGGCATCTCCTAGCTCTCCGCTAGGGTTACCTCCTCCGTTAGGGCCCATAACAGACCAGAAAAGACTGTGATTATAGTATCCGCCTCCATTATTGCGCACTGCACCGGAATGACTGGAAATATTAGAAAGAATCTCGGTAATGCTTTGAGACGCCAGGGAAGTGCCATCAATAGCAGCGTTCAATTTCGAAGTATATCCTGCGTGATGCTTACCATGGTGAATTTCCATTGTTTGAGCATCAATATGGGGTTCTAGAGCATCGTGTGCGTAAGGAAGTGCAGGTAGTTCAAAAGCCATGTCTTTAGATTTAATTGATTTATAGTAGAACTTTAGAATGAAGGAAAAGTTTGCAATCACCTTCATTTTTCATTTGGTGCATCAAAAGTAACTATTGGTTTTTGAATTATTGAAGGCATTATCTATATCAATATGTTAAGTGTCGATTAGAGCCCATTATTCTGCACATAAATCGAAGACGCTCTTAACCGTTAAAGCGCAGTATAGACTAATCAACACAACCATCAGAATCGCTAAAAGTATAAGACTTGTAATTAGCCTTTAAGCATCATCCTGCTAATGATTATTACTAATTTGGGCTCAAATGCCTTCGATGCAGGAACCCTTTCTAATCTACAATGCTTCAGCTGGTGCCGGTAAGACCTATCAACTGGTACGCAACTATTTAAAAATCTGTCTAAGCACGAAGGATCCTTTGCGTTTCATGCACATCCTCGCTATCACCTTTACGAACAAGGCGGCAAGAGAGATGAAAAACCGTTTATTGGCACAGTTGCAGAACCTAAAGTCTTATCCTGAGATCTCGGATAAAGAAAAAGCCTATGCCGAAGAACTTGCCAAAGAATTAGGGATTGAGGTTATAGACCTGAAGTATCGTGCAAAACAGTGTTTATCCGCAATCCTCCATCACTATGGTGCATTTAGTGTTTCTACTATTGACAGTTTTACCAATAGACTCATACGCAGCTTTAGTAGGGACCTGCAGATTAATGGCAATTTTCAGGTAGAAGTTGAAAATGAAAGGATTTTGGAGGAGGCTGTTGATAGACTTCTGGAAGATTTACAGGGCAGTGATCCTTTTACCAGAATTCTAAGTCGCTACATACAGCAACAGAGGGAAGAAGAGCGTTCATCAAACATTCGCAGTCTCCTACTCGACAAGGGAAAAGAGCTCTTTGCCGAGAGAGCCTTTCCCTATCTCGAATCATTGAAACAACTGGAAGCACAATCAATTTTAGAAGTAGAAACAGAGCTAAGGCGGAGACAAACAGAATTGCGCACTAAGCTGAAAACAACTTCTGATGATTTCATAAATGGCTGCAAGAATCTTAACCTCAGCAAAACTGACTTTCGAAGCCGTGGAGTGGTCTATACATGGGTAGAGAAAGTAGGTATGGGACATTTTCCGGATTACAATCAAACCTTCGCCAGCACTTTTAATGAAATGGGGCCGGACTATTTGCCGTCAACCAAATCTGCCAAAGAAGGTGCTTTTGCGATTGAGGAAAACCGCATTGCCATATTCGAAAGCGCACTGAAAGTTAAGGACTTATATGAGCATAGTATAGAAGAATTATTCTTGCTGGGAGCTGTTTTAAAAAGTCTACATGGCTTGGCCCTCTTAGGCGCAATTGAACAAAAAATAGAAGAAATCAAAGCGGAAAGCGGTCGACTTCCAATTGGCGACTTTAATAAAATAGTAGCTAAGGAATTAGGTGATCAACCGGCTCCTTTCCTTTATGAAAGGCTGGGAGAGCGTTATTCCGATTTCTTCATTGATGAATTTCAGGATACCTCGAAATTGCAATGGTCTAATCTGCTTCCTCTTGTAAATAATGCACTGGCTGGAACTAAAAGCTCCGCGATGGTTGTGGGAGATGCGAAACAAAGCATATATCGATTCCGTGGAGGTGATTTACAACTTTTCGTGGATCTGGTAAAGGATGTAGATCCATCCAATCGCCTTGGAAACCAAGTTTTATATGAGCGAAGACTGGAAAACATGGGGGATAATTATCGCTCGGCCAAGGCTATTGTCCAGTTCAATAATCAGCTTTTTCAAAAAATAAGTCAGTACCTACCAAATCCACAGTTCAAAGAAATATATAAGGACGGCCAGCAAGTGGCTAAGAATTCAGAAGAGGGTCATCTTAGCCTGGAGATTTTAGAAGCAAGGGCCAGCGCGGAACAATATCATGAAGCCTTATTAGTTCGCATAAATGACTTATTTTCAAGAGGGTATCAGCAGCGCGATATATGTATTTTAAGCCGTAGCAATGCCAAAGGCAAAGCAGCGGCAAGCTTCCTATTAGAAAATGAGAATAAGCTTCAATTACCACAAGAGGAAGCACTGCAAATTCTTTCTGCAGACAGTTTGATTGTGGGTGCCTCAAAAGAAGTAAAGGCCCTGATCTCTTTCCTAAAGACTTCTGAAAATCCTGATCAACTTGAAAATCGTAGAGCTTGGATGGCCTATTTGGCAGAACGACAAGAGATAGATCAACACTCTTTCCGTATGGCCATTGCAGAGTTGGATTTTAACAATATGACCACCGTCTTGGAGTCATTTAATATTGATGAGTGGCAAGGTTCCGATCTACTGGAAAAATGCTATCAGTTGTTGAAGGCCTTCTCGATGGACTGGCAAACTGATCCGTATTTGCAGTTTTTTCTTGATCAGGTACGGGATTATCAATCCCATAATCGGCCATTGGTTTCAGAGTTTATTGACTGGTGGGAGGATCGGGGACAGGATCGCAGCGTGAGCATACCCCCACAAACGAATGCTATTCAGATCATGAGCGTTCATAAGTCTAAAGGTCTGGAGTTCCCAGTGGTGATTTACTTATACGCTAAGGGTGCACTTGATAGCTTAGGCGGAGGAGCACAAAAGCACAGCGGATGGGTTAGAACAGATGAATCTAAATATGGATTACCCTTCGCATTTATTGATTTTGTGAAGCCGCCTCTTCCGGAAAATCAACCTATCTACAACGGATGGTATTTGGAGGAGCTTTCATGGAAAATGATGGATGAGCTTAATGTCTATTATGTTGCTTTTACAAGGGCACAAACCGAACTGCATCTACTATCAGAATTAGCGCCTAAGGATCAGAAAGGGAAAACCTACATCCAAAAAGTTCTAATGGATGAATTTAGTGCCGATTCGATTGGGCTCTACAGTATAGGGACCCCTGGGATCACCTCGGCAGCAGGCGAACTGAAAGAAGGCATAGCCATTCATTCAGCACCAGTAATCCCTTGGCGTGAGAAACTGGAAATGATTAGTTCGGCACCCAGGCATTGGCAAAGTGATCGTATGAAGGAAGCGCGTTTTGGCACAAAAATGCATCAGCTTTTATCCGAACTGAACTCCCGTTCTGACCTTGAAAGAATCTTAAAAAAAGCGCAGGAAGAAGCCTGGTTTAGTGCTGAAGATCTCACCCAATTAAAAATCAGCCTGGAACAAATCTTTGCCAAGAAAGAATTAGAGGCCCTATTTCATCCACAAGCAAGAGTTTACAATGAACATAGCATTTTAGTTCCCAAAGGGGACCGGAAGATCCCCGACAGAATCGTACAACACCAAAACCGCTGGTATTTAGCGGATTATAAAACCGGCACTCCCAGTACCGCGCATAATCAACAAGTATTGAATTATGTGGAACTGCTTGATGAAGCGGGAATCAAAATAGAACAGGCCTTCTTAATTTACCTGCAAGATCCGCCTGAAGTAATGTCTTTGCTTTAAGCTAATACTCCTAAGGCCTTACCAACCTTGGTAAAAGCGGCTATGGCCTTGTCCAGATGCTCTTGTTCATGAGCAGCACTTAGTTGCACTCTAATCCGAGCCTGGTCCTTAGGTACCACCGGATAAAAGAAACCAATTACATAGATTCCCTCTTCTAAAAGAGCATCCGCAAATTTTTGAGAGAGGGCCGCATCATAAAGCATTATAGGTACGATGGCGGAATCCCCATCCTTTATATCAAATCCTGCTTCGCGGATTCCTTTCTTGAAGTAGTTAACATTCCATTCCAGCTTATCACGTAGCTCGGTAGTCTCGCTTAATAGATCGAATACCGCAATTGAAGCTCCCACAATCGCGGGGGCCAATGAATTTGAGAACAGGTAAGGTCTGGAACGTTGACGGAGCATATCAATGATTTCCTTTGGACCGGTTGTAAAACCTCCCATAGCACCACCCAAAGCCTTACCCAGAGTCCCAGTGATGATGTCTACCCGACCCATTACATTGTTCAATTCATGCGTGCCACGGCCCGTTTTTCCAATGAATCCGGTGGCATGACATTCATCAACCATAACCATCGCATCATACTTCTCGGCCAAATCACAGATCTTATCCAGTTGAGCAACATAGCCATCCATACTGAAGACCCCGTCCGTAACAATTATCTTAAACCTTGCTGTATCCGCAGCCGCCTGTAACTGCTTTTCAAGGTCCTCCATATTATTGTTCTCATAACGATAACGGGCTGCTTTGCAAAGGCGAACCCCGTCTATAATGGATGCATGATTCAGGCTATCTGAGATGATGGCATCATCCTTCGTAAGAAGTGGTTCAAAAACTCCACCATTGGCGTCAAATGCCGCTGCATACAGAATGGTATCCTCCGTTCCTAGGAAGTCTGCAATCTTCTTCTCCAGGGTCTTATGAATATCCTGAGTACCGCAAATGAAGCGAACCGAAGACATACCAAAACCATGAGTATCCAAAGTAGCTTTAGCGGCTTCAATAACTTTGGGATGTGAGGACAGTCCCAGATAATTGTTGCTGCAGAAGTTGAGTACCTTTTGCCCACCTTCAACAGTAATTTCTGCTCCTTGCTCGCCAGTAATTATTCTTTCTCGCTTATACAATCCTTCACTATCAATCTGATCTAGTTCAGTCTGCAAGTGCTCTTTGAGTTTACCGTACATGCTTATCTTTTTTAGGTGAGGCTGCAAAGATAAAATCCTGGTTTGCTCAAAGAAGGGGGAAGGTGGATTTCGAGTATTTTTAAACCAGTGAATAGCCAAATAAAAAGCCTGGAACAGGCACTAGAAGAGAGTTTGGAAGATTTTATATTTTCCAGACAAGAGAAACGAAATTTCAAGCAACTCCTGGCCGAAAGTGCTTTAAACCAGGCGCAAAAGGACTGGCTACTGAGCAAAGGGCGCGACTTAGCCATGGAAAAAGTAAATGAAAATCCGGAGCAGGTTT
This sequence comes from Croceimicrobium sp., assembly GCA_965279135.1. Classification (GTDB taxonomy): domain Bacteria; phylum Bacteroidota; class Bacteroidia; order Flavobacteriales; family Schleiferiaceae; genus Croceimicrobium. The sequence goes on from OZ257133.1 coordinate 2,965,379, forward strand.
TGGCTTGGTTTTATGAATGCACCAAGGCCTTGCGTTCCAAAAAAGCGCAACAAAAATCACTCACCGAGGCCTATTTTAGTCCAGGGACCGCTTGTCGTTCTGCCATCATCCATCAATTAAGGGCTGCACAAAAAACAATTGACATCTGTGTATTCACCATCAGCGACGACCTAATTCGCGATGAGTTGGCCGCAATGCATAAGCTGGGCAAGCGAATACGAATAATTAGTGATCGGGATAAAAGCTTTGATCGCGGATCGGATATCCATTTTCTGCGCAGATTAGGGATACCGATCGTACTTGATCAAACCGAAGTGCACATGCACCACAAGTTTGCCCTTTTTGATAATGAAAAGCTCCTAAGCGGAAGTTATAACTGGACGCGATCTGCAGCTGAATTCAACTACGAGAATCTAGTTTTGAATAATGAGGAAAGATTAGTGCAAAGCTTTCAGCAAGAGTTTGAAAAGCTTTGGAAGGAACTCGCCTAGGCACATGCCTTACAAACCCCGTAAACCAGTACTTCTGCCTTGTTGATTTGAAAACCACTCGGTATCTGAATTTCAGGTATAGTAGTACTTTCAAGGCAAGTTGTCTTCTTACAGTTCTGGCATTTAAAGTGCATATGAGCGTCCTGATGTTCGTGCTGAGAGCAAGAACTTTGACAGATGGCATACTTAACGGAAACCTCATCATCTGGCACTTTATGCACCAGACCATTGGTTTCAAAATCCTGAAGGGTACGATAAAGACTTGCTCGGTCCAGCTTCCCGTCAAATGCTTTGCTTAGATCGCCATGTGACAAGGCAACATCATTTTCCATAAAAAAACCCAGGACCTTTAAACGGCCCAGGGTTTTTCTTAAGTTATGCTGTCGCAGTATTTCTTCAGGGCTTTGCGCCATATTACATTACGTGAATTTCTTCTTCAAATACGCCGTAGTTGCCTTCGTTGTCCTTGGCCATAATTTTAAACTTATAATGACCGGTTTCAGCATCGGCAGGAATCATGATAGTAACGGTGCTAAGATCGAAGCTGGTATCACTTGACCCATTTAAATCTTCATCATAGCTGAAAAGATAATCATCACCAGAAGCCATCTTATGATCATGATCATGCTCTTCTTCAATAGTAATAATTATTTCGTCCAAATCCACATCATCAGTAATCATCCCAACTAAGGATAATTGTTGTCCCTTGGGAGCGTGTACTTCGGTTCCAAAATCAGGAGCAGTAATACTAATCTGTGGCTCTTCACCATTGGTCAATAAGAAATCCATCTCCATAAATTCCGACTCGTTTCCGGAAGCGTCCAACAAACGAAGAATCACGTGATAAGGACCAGCGATAACCGGATCAGGTACTTGAAGATTGTGAGTAACATTAGCACTTGCTCCGCTCAAATTAACAATCTCAGTAAGCTCCCAATGATCTCCACCTTTTTTATTGTGATCATGCCCATCAAAAACATCATGAATGTCAATCTTCAACTGAGATAGAGCCTCATTATCTGATACACTAGCGGTTAGAGTAACTGCATCACCAGCGGCAAATTCCAAATCATGATCATCACCATTCATAGCGGCCTCAAGAATCTGAGGAGCGGTGGTGTCCTGTTGTTGCTCATCATCATCCGAACAAGAAGCGAAGATCAAAGCCATCGCAACAAATAGAAAAGTCTTTTTCATCTTTAATTTTTTGCAAATCTATATCTTTTACAACAATGTTGCAACTACAGCCTCCATGAAATGCCGAATACCACATTGCGCCCTTGCTCTGGCAGATTTAAAATGCGGTATCGGGAAAGATGCCTTAGATAGAATTCATCCATCAAGTTCTGCACAGAAACGTGCATCTGAAAAGCCTGACCGCCCCATTCCCAAGCGTAAGAAGCCTCTGCTCCAAATAAATGATATTCGGGTGTTTCATCCTCATTACGATCTACTCTGTTTTGAGCGGCAGTATAACGCCAATTAACACCGACCTGCCATTTCTCCTTTTCCCAGCTAAGATTAAAAAGGTTAGACCAGGGTGGGCTAAATGGCAAGGGTAAACCTGTTTGTAGGTTGCGGTTTAATAAAAACTCGGTTCCGCTACTCAGGTGTAAATCAGCCCAGGGATGCCAATCCAAAAAGAACTCGGCCCCTCCTTGCAGGATTGGCGCTTGTTGGTACTCATAGAGCTGACCCGCTTCCGGCAGCAGTGAAAACTGAGCTGTAGGTCGCAAAAAGATGAAGTTCTCAAAATAATAGTAGAAAGGGCTTAATCGCATAAAGAAGTCTCTTTGACGATATTCCATATTTGCGTCCAGCTGCCAGGCTAGCTCCGGGTTAATCGTCTCATCTCCTACTTCATGCCTAAAGGTGCCATGATGCACCCCGTTACTACTGAGTTCGGCGACATTAGGGGCTCTGAAACTTCTTGCGACATGCACTTTAAAGAGCCAACTGGATGAGGCTTGATATACCAATCCGGTCGCTGCTGCTACATTGGAAAAAACCCGGTCTACAGCCGCGGAGCGAACTACTATGCTATCAAAGTTATTCCACCAGCGGGTGGTACTCAAAGGGGATTGTTGATGTTTATACTCCCAACGCAATCCTCCATCCCAACGAATCTTTTCGTTGATGCTTCCATTTGCCAATAAGAATAGGCCTGATTGCCAGGAATTGTAATTTGGAATGAGGTATTCGAAACCATCGCTAAAGTTCCGCTGATACTGCTGTGAGGTTCCGATAATGAAATCCTGCTTTCCCCAATGAAAACGATAACGCATATTCAGCTGTGCGCTATGAAGCTTAAGTCCTAAAGCAAGTACATCACCGCTGTCTAACTCTTCAAATCCGTGGGCATGAGGAATACTAAGCTCGGCACGATCATTAAACTGATAGGCCCATTCCGATTCCAACCAGTGATCACCAAGTTTGATATTCTGGGTACTAAAAAGCTTGTAATGACGAATTTCCTGAGAAGGTAAACCAATGCTACTGGTTGAGCCAATGTTCCCTACATCAAAGGCACGGGGGATCCCAGTGGCTCCGGGGTAAAGACCCTGTTCCTGTTGGTAATATGAAACCCGATAGCGTGCGCGATAATTGTCTTTATTTTGACTTAAATACCACAAGACCGAACGCATGTTACCGGCCGTATTTTTAAGGGTATTATCTGTAATTGGCAGTACAAAGCCATTATAAACAAAGGTCTCGGCTGGAACTCTAAAATCATGGTAATCTCTAGTGCTAATGCGAATTCCGCTGGCAATTCCCCCTTTTCGATATGCCGTAGCCGCGGATGCCCCAATCGCCTGATTATTGCTGTGGTAATTAAGCAAAGCCTGGGCAGTCCATTGTTTTTCGGGCAGAGCCTCAGGAAGAATCCGCAAGGCACCGCCTATCGCATCACTTCCATACTGCAATGCCGCAGGACCTTTAATCAGCTCAAGTCTCTGTACCTGAAAAGGATCAATCTCCAAACCGTGGTCCATACCCCATTGCTGGCCTTCTTGCTTAATCCCTTCATCGATTACCGCAACCCTATTACCCATAAAACCCCGCACGATGGGCTTTGCCACTCCAACTCCAGTGTTTAGTGCATTCAACCCTGGCTGCTTAGCTAACATTGTAGACAGGTCCAGTTGGGTTGCTTGCTCCCTTTCGTCAACCCGGACGCTAATAAGTTGCTGAGAAATCTTACTGTTGTTCTGATTGAAAAATCCATCTTCAACCAGAAGTTCATCCAATTCAATATTACTGGGCAACATACTGAGTTGGATAATTGATTCCTCAGGGAAATGGATCCAACGATCCTGAGCTATAAAACCTGCTTTCTCGAAATGCAGGTGATAGTGTCCTTCCTTTAAGGCAATTTGAAACTGCCCCTCCTTATCAGTCCAGACTGTCTCCTCCGTTTCATGTACGGTAACCTTTACCCCTTCCAGAAAAGCGGTGGTTTCAGCATGAGTAATGCTTCCTCTTAAGGTCTGCTTCTGCCCGGATAAGCTCCAGCTCCAGAGACCGAGGAGGAGGAGAATCTTAATCCCTGAAGAGACCGAGGATGTCATTTCCATTTGCCAATACGATCAAGGCAAGCAGAATAAAGAAACCGATCATTTGTGCTGTTTCCATTACCTTATCAGAAGGTTTACGACCAGTAATCATCTCGATGAGCACAAAAACCACATGCCCTCCATCCAATGCCGGAATGGGTAGAATGTTAAGAAAGGCGAGCATGATACTTAAAAAGGCAGTTATTTCCCAGAAGGCTTGCCATACCCATACTTTTGGGAAAATTGAACCGATAGTAATCACCCCACCAACCTTAGTATAGGCTCCGGTTGCAGGATTAAAGATCAATTTTAATTGGCGCACATAGGAATTCAATTGGTCTACCGCTTTATTCCAGCCAGCCGGAATTGCTTCCCAAAGTCCATACTCCTCGTAAGCCTTTTCATACCAATCTGATCTTGACCTTTTTACTCCTGGAGCAAAACCAAGCTTACCCGATTCGGGCACCATGGCGGTCGTCTCCATATAATCACCTTCCCGATAGAAACCAATGGTTAGGGACTTACCTGAATATGAAGGTATTTGATCGAAGAACTGATCATGAAATTGAAAGGACTTGCCATTTAGGCTTACCAGACTGTCTTCTAATTGCAATCCGGCTTCCTTTGCCGCCGAGCTATCCAAAACCATTCCTATCACAAAAGGAATTCGCAACTCAACCATGCGATCCTCGCGCTCGATAATAATTTTCTTATCCTCCTCATTAACCGGAAGACTGATTCTTTGTCCGTCCCGTTCTATCTCGATCTCATCCTCGCTCAGTAATAGCTCAGCATTTATTTCTGAAAAGCGAGTGATATTCTTCCCATCAACTGCAATTACTTTATCACCAGACTCCAGACCTAAAACCTTACCACTCTCACTTACCGCTAGGCCGTTTTTAATGCTCTCTACCGGAACGTAGGCTTCTCCGTAATACATCAAAACCCCAATGTAGATCACCACGGCAAGAATAACGTTCACCGTGACCCCACCAACCATGATGATAAGCCGTTGCCAAGCCGGTTTCGAACGAAACTCCCAGGGTTTGGGCTCTTCCTTCATCTGGTCAGTATCCATGCTCTCATCGATCATCCCGGCAATTTTCACATATCCCCCCAGAGGAATCCAGCCGATACCATAAACCGTTTCGCCCACTTTCTTTTTGAATAGCGAAAACCTGTAATCAAAGAAGAGGTAGAACTTTTCCACCTTGGTTTTAAAAAGCTTAGCAGGGATAAAGTGTCCTAACTCGTGAAGAACGATCAACAGCGACAGGGACAACAAGAGCTGCGAGGCCTGAATAATATATTCCATGGATTTACTTCAAATTTCGGAAGCAGCAAATCTACCAAAACGCCTTGGTTTCAGCTTAAAAATGATCTAAGACCTCTGCCGCCTTTTGCTTCAATTTAACATCTTCATTTTGAGCGGCTAAAGCTTCAATGGTCGCTTTTAATCGCTGTTTTCCTTCCGGCTGAAGTTCCTTAACCTTAGACAGGGCCAAATGTTGCAATTCCTTTTCTCCACTATCCAGTGCTATACCAACTACCGTAGCTTTTAATTTGGCATTAGAGCGATCTAAAAGCTGTAGAACGGCCTTGCGTCGATATTCTGGCTTGTTTCTATTAGAAAGGTCGAAGAGTAAAAAGTTGAGGGGTCGGTTCTCCTTAATCCGCACTAGGCCCCATGGGTCTTCATCTAAATATATTGCTCTGGGTGCCTCTTTTAAGGGAAGCAAAAGGGTGTCTTTGGAGGCAATTAGAGCACCCACGGTAAAATAGGTGCTATCGGACTGAAAATAAGCCCATCCTCGAAATTGTTGGAAGGCTAGATGATTAGTATCGGAATGACTACAAAGCAAATTCATTCCTTTTTCTGAGAAGTTTAAACGATAGTTTAAGTTGATGTTGACGGCCTCCTTTTTATTTAGGAAATACAAAGCCTGATCCAGATAGATCCGTTGGATGCTATCTACGGTCGATGCAGTATCAGACCAGCTTAAAGATCGCTCGCTTAAGTATTCTTCCAGATAGAAATTCCAAAATAGATTCGTAGTGTCGCCATTTTCTCTTTTGTTGAACAAATAGGCCCTCCAATCTTCGGCGGTGGAGCGTGCCTTGTTAAAATTGGCCCAATGCCACTGCCAATTATCCTTGAAAAACTCCTCTATAATGGCCAGATTAATTCTATCGGACTGTAATGAGGTGCCTGTCATTGAAAAGGCTGGAAAAGCTGGGTCTTGCCTGGAAGGTTCAATACCACTGAGCCCCAACATTCCTTCGCGACTAAAATTCCAATTAGAGGTTTCTGCTACATAATTGATTACATCCAGATGCCGTCCCTGGAAAGCGTCTATTCTTTGATCTTCCATGGCTCTCTCCTGAGCTTCGAGATTGGCCAGGTAATCCTTTGGGTCAAAGTTTTTGATCTTACTAATGGTCAGATAAAAATCTGTCATTTCAACAGGACCCTCAGAGTACAGGAATACTACCTCGCGACCGCCCTCCAAAAGCTTAAAGTCCTCTAACAAATGATGTTCGGTATAATAATCCTTGGGAAGAGCTAATGCCAACCTCAGAAACTGCGGCTTCTGGTTTATAGGAGCCGGTATTAGTATTCCGGGCATTCCATTCCCCTGATCTACTTCGCTGTTTAATGCATTCAACATGAAACCAGGCTCCAAAGGAGTGATAAATGCAGAAGTCTCAAATACAGTCCAGGGTATTTGATATTTTAAATAAACTCGGGCTTTAGAGTCGGCCGAATTAGGGAGACTTACCTTAAGCACCTGGTCTGAATAGGTGTAGTTGAGGCTCTGCTTTAAACGGCCTTCACTGAGCCTTACATCAAGGATTTCGGCCTGGTCGAGCTGCAGTGCAACTTTCTCTTCTTCATTCGGAGCATACCAAACTTCAAACATCTGAGTGGCCCCCTCATTATAGGTCCAGAAGGCTTCTGTGCTCTGCTCCTGAGCCCAAGTAAAGCTGCTCCCGATTAGGGCTATAAAAAGGCTTAAAAAACGGGGAAAATGCATGCCTTATGCGTAATTTAGCTACTGCAAAAGTATGCTATCATGTCCAGCGAAAAGTATCAAGTAAAGGTTAATGAGAAGGACTACAAGGTAGAAGTAGCACAAAACGGAGCTGAAATTAAGCTCGATGGCGAATTACTTAACCTTGACCTAAAAGGTGATGCCAAGAAAGGCTTTCACCTGCTCCGCAATCACAAAAGTCATCAGGTTCATATTCTTGAGGCTGATTACGAAACCAAGGAATTTTTAATTGAAGTAGACGGTGCCCCTTATCCAGTGAAAGTAGCGGATCGTTTTGATCTCTTACTCAAAGATCTCGGTATGGAGCATTTAGCAAATGCCGCAGTAAACGACCTTAAGGCACCAATGCCTGGCTTGGTGCTGGACGTTAAAGTCGAAGCCGGTGAAACAATTAAAAAAGGACAAGCGCTATTAGTACTAGAGGCCATGAAAATGGAAAACGTACTAAAAGCGGAAAGTGAAGCAACGGTTAAATCCATTAACTGCGCGAAAGGCGAAGCGGTGGAGAAAAACCAGGTGTTGATCGAATTCGAGTCCTAAGGGTGAGCGACGGCAAAGCTGCCGAAAACGTTGTTCAACTGTAAACTAGTACCATCAGCGCTCTTTAATATGGCTTGACCTGAGAAGCTAAAGCGCTTATGCTTGTGATTAGAGTTTACATCGTTATAATCATTCGTAGATTCTATTGCAAATCCTCCCTGAGTTCCAGGGTAGGCACTTGAATACATTTTCCCATCCTCATCAAAGTACTGAATCTCCACAGTGGAAAGATTATGAGGGTTGGTTACTCGATGCCCTTCTTTTCGGTAGTCGATATTGATATCACAAATGGGTGACCCAGGAAGAATGATTTTCTCGATAATCTCGGTACAACCTGACTCGAATTGAATCTCGGCTCGTACTTTAAAGCCCGTCTGAAAACCTACAACAGAATACTGTAAGCTGTTACCCTGGCCTGCATTTTGACCTGCTATTTGCCAGTTTACACTGCTAATTCTACCTACACGTGCTTGCGCTTCAACCTTAAGCTCGGAGCTGGTGCTTTTTAGGACATGTACCTGGGCTTTGCATTGGCCACCGGTCTCAATGATATGCTTTACTGAAGGGGTGCAGGTAAGAGGCCCTGTGCTGCGCATTTCAATGCTAAAAGTTGGGTTTTGTTGACCATTTAAACCGACTATACTGCAACTATCACCATAGTAGCTGCTGGATGGAGCAATCCATACCAGAGGAATATGTCCATTAACGGTATCAGCAAAAAAGTGGTAATCAAAATAATCAGGAAGGACAGTTGCTCCGCTAGGATCCATTAAGGGTACAGGACCTGGCTTAAAAAGGTTGCCGGGATGTGGGATGGATTGAGGATCTAAAATATCGGATCCCCTCAGCTTTAAGACCAAAGCCTTTCGATAGGCCGGGCTGTCGGTTGCCAGAGCGCCATACATTTCTAAAACGGAATCCTTTAGTTCGTAGGAAGTAAACATCCGGTATGACTCTTCGCCGGCGACCAGATTTAAGGGTAAACCATTAACTGTAGCATTTACGTAGAATCTGGGACTTTCTACGAATGAGCTTTGTCCTACACCATCATCTTCCCTACAGCCTAAAACCAAAAACAGGAAGGAAACAAATAAAAAGACCTTCTTCATCACTCTTCAAATAATCTATACCTCAACTGAAGGTTTGCCTGACCGGGTCTGTGCTCGGCCTCAAAATTCTGCGCATTATCGCGGGTAATATCATTTAGTGCCATCGCATAACTAAGGGCTATGCTTAACCTGGGACTGTATTGATATTGATAACTAATAGAAGCAGAAAAATTTACCGGTTCGAAACTATTCATCGGTTGATGATAGGAATGTCGCTCAACTTTTGGGTCTTGCTTAAATACTGTGGTCGTACGTGTTTCATCCATACTCACATCCAGAAGCACATCGGTATTTAGTCCAAGTCCAAAACTGTGTCTTGAATTGACTGCATAGCGGAAGTTGATAGGAATGCGTAATGAGTTCAGGTTTTTATAATGGCGGTGAGTTTCCACATCTGTTCTTCCCAATCCAAAAAAGGTACTGTCATGAAGGGTCTCTAAGCCAATATCTCCGCTCCGATTATAAATGACTCCGGTACTGATAGAATAGTGATCATTGAAGCCATATTCGTACTCCAATCCCGCTTGCCATCCCGGAGACCCCATCTTCCCATTCATGGGTGCGCTTAATGCAGGACCTCCAACCAGGTAAACTCTGGAATAAGCGGTCGGTACGTAAGGCTCAGACCTTGGTGGAAGCACAGTTACCGGGGCTTCTACATAGCTCATGGCTAATGAAGGATATTGAACAAATTGTGGCACCAAATCCCGACTCGCAAGTAAAATGCTTTGATATGACTCATTTTCGGTAATTGGACTAGGCAATGCAACTGGCAATGCCGCAGCAACAGGACTGTTAATAGTGTTACTAGCGTTAACGGGAGGAATGCTTTCGTTTTTACCTCCATCAAGACCGGATGAACTCTTGCTGCCTGAGGTTTTTGGCGTGCTCGCAGGAATAAGCGGGTCCTGATTCTCTGGAAAGGAGGTGTTCGAGATACTTTCTACCGGCACCGAGTTCGGATCATTTAAGACCGGACTTGCTTGCCACTGCACTAACATAGACAAGGCTGCCAGTAGGAGAATCGCTGCTGCGCTGCGCCAGTAGAAAGTAAGCGGTCTTGCTTCTCGCTGATCGAGAATTGCCTCCATTCTGGCCCAATTATCCGGGTTAAAAGCGAATTGCGACTCTGCTGCCTTTTTCTGAAAGAGCTCCTGCAATTCAGATCCGCTCATACCGTTTTCCGGTCCAAGCTCCTCCTCCATGGCCTCCCAATTGGCAGGATTAAATGGGAAAGTTGCTCGCTTGAGTTTATCTCGGAATAGCTTTTTATACTCTTGTTCAGACAGAGGCTCGGCAGGATTATTCATCTGCTCAAAAGCCTCCCAATTGGTCTGGCTAAACGGAAAAGATGCTTGCCCTAACTTGTCGCGAAAGAGCTTGCTGAACTCCTGCTCAGACAAAGGCTCTGATGAGTCAGCCATTTGCTCAAAGGCTTCCCAATTGGACTCATCGAACTCGAAGTTCGACTGATCCAGCTTGGATTCAAAAAGCTTTTTTAGGTCCTTCTCTGTCATCGCCCTTAGGCTACGTTATCAATTAGTTTGCGCATCATCTCCTGCAGTTTCTTACGCGCACTGCTAAGATGCCATTTGCTGGTTCCTTCGCTCATTCCCAACTTTTCGGCAATCTCTTTGTGGTTATATCCATCGATGATGTAGAGGTTAAATACCTTTTGACTCACCGGTGGTAGCTTTTGTACTAAAGCCAATAGTTCTTCTGCGTCAAAGCGCTTATCGGCTTCATTATAATCCATCTCAGTTAATGAAGCGAGCTGCATGGGTTCCTCTACATAATCCACCTTTGATCGCTGGTTCTTTCGATATTCATCAATTGCAGTATTGATGGTTATTCTTCTGATCCAGGCCTCAAATGGAACATTGCTGGAATACGATTCCAGATTGTTTAAAATCTTTAGGAAAGCTTTGTTGAGGAGAAATTCAGCGTCTTCTTTATTGCGCTCATAACGGAAACACACGGCCATCAAAATGCCATAGCACTGTTTATACAGGCTATACTGGGCTTTCCGCTCTCCGCGGATACAGCCATCCAGCAATTGTTGGTCGATGTTCATAAGCTAGCTTCTTCCGCTAATTTATCGAAAAGGATTCCTTATTCGAATTAGCTTCGGGAAAACAATACGATTCTGCTAGCCAATTAGTTGGGTTATCAATTCAATTTCATGTCGAAATTGGTCAGATTGATGAATTTCATGATCCTTTCATGCAAATCACCCCGCTGTAATCCGATCAGTTTTCGGGTTCCAAATTCCTCTACGCAATAGGAAGCCAAAGCCGAACCGTAAATAATTGCCTGCTTCATTGTTTCAAAAGAAACATCATCACTGTTGCAGATATGACCAATAAAACCACCGGCAAAAGTGTCTCCCGCACCAGTAGGGTCAAATACTTCTTCTAGTGGCAAGGCTGGCGCGTAGAAAATCTCACTGCCATGGAACAACAGCGCACCGTGCTCGCCCTTTTTGATGATGAGATATTTCGGGCCCATTTCGAAAATGCGTTGAGCGGCCTTTACCAGTGAGTATTCTCCACTCAGCTGACGAGCCTCTTCATCGTTAATCGTTAATAAATCGACCTCCTTAAGCACCTCAACCAATCCCGGCATAGCGACATCCATCCAAAAGTTCATCGTATCCATGATCACTAACTTAGGACGCTTATCCATTTGGCTTAGGACTTTCATCTGAACCTCAGGCGTGAGGTTACCAAGCATTAGATACTCTGCTTGTCGAGCCTTTTCGGGTAGAACGGGATCAAAGTTCTCGAGGACATTTAATTCGGTAATCAAACTGTCCCGAGAGTTCATATCGTTATGATATTCACCTTTCCAAAAGAAGGTTTTACCTCCCTCTACTCTTTTTACTCCATCGGTGTCAATTCCCTTGGAGCGCATTAGCTCTAGTTTCGCCTCCGGGAAATCATCTCCGATCACCGAAACAATAGAAATATCCTTGAATAAGCTTGCAGCTGATAATGAAGCGTAAGTGGCTGATCCACCGATGATTTTTCCCGATTCGCCAAAGGGGGTAATTAATTCGTCGAAAGCGACTGTTCCTACGATTGTTAGGCTCATATAAATGGGCTTAAAAATTTTGCTGCAAATATTGTGTAATTTGCCTGAAGGTGCTAATATTGCAGCCCTTTTATGAGGGAATTCTCATAAGCTTCCTTAGCTCAGTTGGTTAGAGCATCTGACTGTTAATCAGAGGGTCCTTGGTTCGAGCCCAAGAGGGAGCGCAAAACACAAACGCTGGCTTATTAGTCAGCGTTTTTTTATGCCCAAAAAAAAGCCACCGCTGTAAAAGCGATGGCTTCCCCTGAGAAGTATAACACTTCTTCTAACGTACTTCTACGCGCCGGGCAAGGAATTGGTCTTTTAAATCCATTTCCTGACCCTGCACAATCCTTAATTGACTGGCATTTAGTTTCAGTTCTTCCGTGAGGAAATCCATAACCGCCTTAGCTCTTTGTTCCCTGAGCTCGGCATTGTATTCCGGAGTTCCAACTTTATCGGTATAGGCGCTGATTACAAGTGGCTCATTGAGCCCTGCTAAATTCTTCAGCAATTCCTCTTTAGAGGCTGTGCTAAGTTCAGCGGAATCAAAAGCAAAGAAAACAACCGCTTTGGGAGCCATGGTAGATTTATCCGGACCTTTCTCCAGATCAGCAATCTTCTGTTCCAAAATCTTATCCGCTTGAGCCAGGGCCTGATCCCTTTTCTCATTATCATCCTTCAACTCGTTCAATTGATCTTCACTACGACGAGAGCTCGCCTCTAAATTGCTCACCCTACCCTCCAATTCATTAACTCTGGCCTTGGTACGTGCCAAATCATAATAGGGAGCTTCATAGTAGTTACCTGCGTACATGGCTGGGATATCCTTGTTACCAAAGGTGTAAGCCAGTCCTATCCCGACATTGAGATAAGGGTCCCATCCGGTGGCATAGTCGAATCCATCAAAACCATCATTGCGCACAATGTTATAGGCAGCGTCCAATTCTATCCGCCAGGATGGAGCCAACTCATACATAATGCCTCCACTTACGTAGAAACCATTGTAGCTATCGTCAATTGATCCATTAGCTGAATTGTCTGATGCCAGAAAACGCTCCGCATCAAAGGAACCGAACATGGTACCTACACCATTATAGAAATTCCATTTGCTATTGGTATGGTTAGGATCAAGATTACTCCAGATTAAACTTGCTCCTAAACGGAACTCATTAATGCTATTGGAATAATACTCTGTTTCTGTGGCTCCTGTTAAACCGCCAAATCGGTAGGCTGCCTGCAGGCCAAAGAATGGCGTAAACTGCTTTTCCAGATAAGCCTCAAAACCAAGGTCAAAGGAGGTGTTCTCACCATTTAAACCCCGTGGATCTACCGCAAGGTTACCATCGTACAAGGTAGACTCCAGGTCATACAACCAGGCTCCCCTTACACCAATACTCCATCCGCGAAGTTTGGAAGATTCGATAATGTTCGTCTCCTCGCTTTCCGCTTCCGACCCATCTTGGGCCGAAAGGGAAAAGCTGAAAAGGAATAAAGTGATAATCGCTATGCTAAATCTCTTGTTATTCATTTTTACACGCATTGGAGTTTCTTATTTCATGAGCATTTTACGGACCGCAACTTGATCTGCTGTGCGGATATACAGGAAGTAATTCGCCGTTGGCAAATGCCCGACATCGACCTGTACTTTACCGGAGTGATCCGTTTGAGTGGTTTGTTCATAGACCTTACGGCCGTCAAGACTAAAGAGGCTAATGTCTAACTGCTCTATGCCTTCTACATTTAGTTCAATATTGAATTTACCACTGTTCGGGTTAGGATAAACCTCAACCTGACGTAGATCAAGATCAGCTAATCCGATTCCACCTCCGCTAGTTCCCACTACGAAACCTGCAGAGTAACTGAAACATCCAACTGTGTTGCTTACCTCTACCTGATAGTTACCACTTACGGTATAGGTATAGTTCTGAGCATTAGCACCAGCTATTATTACACCATCGCGATACCATTGATAGCTGTTGTAAACTCCTGTTTGAAGAGTGGTACTACCAACCTTGGTGATTACCGGAGTTACCGGTTTCGGCAACACAGTAATTGTGATGCTACCGGAAACGCTACATGACATGGAATCAGTAAATACATAAGTCAATAGATGGCGCCCTGTACCTGCTGCTGCCGGATCGAAGGTCGTTCCATTATTAACCACACCGTTTCCAGACCATACTATATTCTGACCAAGAGTGATGTTAACCGCAGGATCATTAACACAAGCTTCAATTAAGCTTGGTAATTGTGGTTGACCTTGGGGTACAACTACAATGGTGAAGCTTGTAGTACTTACGTTTCCAGCTGGATCACTTATCTCAAAGGTGTTGGTCGTGGCTCCCGGTGGGAATACACTACCACTTGGTAAACCGGCCGTCTGACGTACAAGTAATAAGCCCGTACAATTGTCGGTGCCACTTGGAGTAGCAAAAGTGTAAATCTGGCCGCACTGACCTACTGTGTCGCTAGGCGGTACAGTAGTAAACACTGGTGCTTCCTGATCTTCAACTGTTATATCAAATGAAGCGGTGCTGGTGTTACCTGCTGCATCGGTAGCCGTAAAGGTTACTGTAGTAGTCCCTAATGGGAAGGTAGCTCCGCTGCTATGAGACCCGGAAATGGTAGCTCCGGTACAGTTATCACTAACCGTTGGTAGGGTAAACGTAACTACCGCATCACATGATCCTGCATCATTGCCCACAGTTATGTTAGATGGCACATTGCTAATAGTAGGTGCTACAACATCCGTAACTGTGATATCAAAGCTTACGGTGCGGTTATTACCCGCAGCATCAGTAGCTGTAACAGTAACAGTGGTTGTTCCAAGTGGGAATGTACCACCGGAGCTATGACTTGAAGTATAGCTTACACCGCTACAATTGTCAGTGGCAGTTGGATTATTCCAGGTAACAACCGCATCACAAGAACCGGCATTTGGAGTAATATTAATTCCACTTACACCTGAAGTAAATACTGGTGCAATCGTATCTAATACTGTTACTGTGAAACTACTTGTTCCGGTATTGCCACTTGGATCGGTAACAGTTAGATTAACCGTGGTTACACCGGTATTAAAGAAGCTTCCGCTAGAAACGCTGGAAGCAGTGCTACTCACACTACAGTTATCATTACCCGTAATCGTAGGCCAGCTAACGGTGTTTCCGCAAGAGCCTGCTGTACTATATGCCGTGATATTAGCTGGTGTGTTACTTACAGTTGGACTAATAGTATCCACCACGGTAACTATTGCCCCTCCGTTTGCGCTATTACCACTGTTGTCGGTAACGGTTAGGGTAACCAGGTTTTGACCCACATTGCTGCAATCAAAACTGGTGATGTTAAGACTAAGCGTCGATACGGTACAGTTATCCGTTGAACCGTTATCAATATCCGTAGTGCTAATGGTCGCAGAACCACTGGCATCAAGATAAACAGTATGGGATTGAGTAACAACGGTTGGTGCTATGTTATCCTGAACGGTTACCGTAGAAGTTGCGGTACTTGAGTTACCATTTACATCGGTTACGGTTAGGGTAACAGTATTCGCACCAAGGTCTGCACAAGCAAAGGTAGATGGGCTCACGCTCATGCTCGCAATTCCGCACGCATCCGAGCTTCCAGTTGCAATATTAGAGGCGACGATACTTGCTGATCCGGTAGCATCCAGGCTCACTACAATGTTCTGAGCTACTGCATTTGGACTAACAGTATCTATAACCGTTACTGTCGCACTGCTACTAGAGCTGTTACCAGATCCATCGGTCGCAGTGAGAATTACAGTGTTTGGTCCAACATCTCCACAAGTGAAGTTCGTTTTACTCAAGCTGTAGGTACTGATTCCACAGTTATCCGTGGATCCATTGTTTATTGCTCCACTGCTGATTGCAACCACTCCATTTGCATCTAAATAGGCATTGATGTTTTGAGTTGCCATCACAGGAGAAACCGTATCTACAACTGTAACAATTGCGGTTGTGCTGCTACTATTCCCGGATCCGTCTGTTACAGTTAAAGTAACAGTATTGATTCCAAGGTCAGAGCATCCAAATACAGACTGGCTTAAGCCAAGAGAAGCGACGCTACAGTTATCAGAAGAACCATTATCTACATCCGTCGAGGTGATCGTTGCCCCCCCGTTCGCGTCAAGGTAAATCATAATGTTCTGTGCCGATGCACTTGGTGCAATGTTATCCACCACCGTAACGGTCGCAGTGCCTGAGGCACTATTCCCGTTGTTATCCGTAGCGGTGAGACTTACCGTATTTGAACCAAGGTCTGCGCAAGTGAAGCTAGTTTGACTTAACCCTAGACTCGCTATACCGCAAGCATCAGAACTTCCATTATCGATGTCTGAGGTGCTGATACTACCATTTCCGCTGGCATCTAGCATCACGGTAATGTTCTGAGTAAGAACCGTAGGACTAATGGTATCCATAACGGTAACAACTGCAGTAGCGCTGCTGCTATTAGAAGAACCATCCGTAGCGGTAAGAGTAATGGTGTTCATCCCAACATCGCTACAGGTGAAACTACTGGTGCTGAGACTTAAGCCCCCAATGGAACAGTTATCTGAACTGCCATTATCCACCATTCCAGAACTTATTGATGCATTTCCGCTCGCATCTAAATACACGGTAATATTCTGCGTACTCACATTGGGCGAGATGGTATCAAGAACTGTAACTGTAGCCGCTGAATTCGCACTATTACCGCTGGCATCTGTTACGGTTAACACTACCGTATTATTACCTAAGTCGCTGCAAGAATAGCTAGCCTTATTAAGGCTGTATGTACTAATTGCA
The DNA here is from genome assembly GCA_965279135.1 of Croceimicrobium sp. GTDB lineage: Bacteria > Bacteroidota > Bacteroidia > Flavobacteriales > Schleiferiaceae > Croceimicrobium. The sequence goes on from OZ257133.1 coordinate 2,982,006, forward strand.
CAGTTATCACTACTACCGTTATCCACATCTGTAGTAGATAGCGTGGCGTTTCCACTAGCATCAAGATAGATGGTGGTGTTCTGAGCCACTGCTGTTGGAGCACGGTTATCTTGAACAGTAACTGTAGCCGTTGTGGTAGAACTGTTTCCGTTATTGTCAGTAACAGTAAGGGTAACTGTATTAGAACCAAGGTTTGTACAATCGAAGCTAGAAGGACTCACACTTAAACTAGCTACACCACAAGCATCGCTGCTGCCATCATTAATGTCTGATGAAGTTATGCTTGCGTTTCCTGAAGCATCGAGGGATACAGTTGCATTTTTAGCGCTCGCTGTTGGCGAAACGGTATCCATAACCGTTACCGTAACATTGGTGCTATGGCTATTACCGGATGCGTCTGTAACAGTTAGGCTAACCGTATTTGCACCGACATTGCTGCAATTGAAGCTGCTTATGTCAATACTACTTCCGCTTAATCCGCAATTATCAGTACTTCCCGCTTCCACATCGTTAGCGCTGATGCTGGCGGTGCCGTTTGCATCGAGATAAACCGTGATGTTATTACCCATGGCAACTGGGTTGATGAGGTCCTGAACCGTTACAATTACGGCGCTAGAATTGATGTTGCCACTGGCATCACGTGCGAAAAGGGTAACACTGTTGGATCCAAGATGAGAACAGTCAAAGCTTTCTTGCGAAATCCATAAGCTATCTATCCCGCAATTATCACTGCTTCCATTGTTCACCATGGCCGGGGTTAAGCTGGCATTACCTGTAGCATCAAGGCTAAGAATAACCGGTTGAGTTTGAACCATCGGCGCAATGTTATCCTCAACCGTAACGGTAGCTGTACGACTGGTGCTGTTTCCGTGTACATCCGTTGCAGTTAGAGTAACAGAATTCGTCCCCAGGTCATTGCAATTGAAGCTGGTCTTTGTTGCAGTATAGAACAACTGATTGCTGCAATTGTCTGAACTAGCACTATCCAACTGATTAGGTGAAATACTAGCCGCTCCCGTTGCTCCTAATTGAACAGTAATGTTTCGGGTGATTACCGTTGGGCTAATCGTATCTAATACAGTGATTAAGAAATCAGTGCTGTCCTGATTACCATCAGCATCGGTAACGATCAGGTATTCCTGATTTAAACCTTCATCACCACAATCATAAACTGATTTACTTAGACTTAGCGTGAAACCACAGTTATCGCTTGAGCCATTATCAACCGAAGAAGGCGCAACCGTTACACTACCGCTTCCATCCAGGTAAACGGTTAAGTCTCTGGAGTTAGAAACTGGAGTAATGGTATCACGTACTTCAATAACTGCGGTATTGCTTGCTGAATTTCCATTTACATCTGTAACCGTTAATACCACCGTGTTATTCCCAAGATTGCTACAATCGAAGTTGGTAATATCCAAGGAGTAGCTTGCTATTCCGCAGGCATCAGTACTGCCACTATTCACCATACTGGTATTAATGGAGGTTTGTCCATTAGCATCCAGATACATGATGAGAGACTGGGTATTTACCACCGGTGAGATAGTATCTACAACCGTAACGGTAGCCGTTGCAGAGTTTGAGGCTGATCCACCTGTTGCTTGCGCCGTTACAGTAACGGTATTGGCTCCAACGTTCGAGCAGTCAAAATCATACTTATCTAGGAATACGGTATCAATTGAACAAGCATTTGAAGTTCCACTACTCACATCAATTACATCGATCGTTACGTTTCCGCTTGCATCGAGGTAGGCTGTATGGGACTTGGTAGAGATTGTTGGACTAATTGTATCCACAACTGTAACAACAAATGTGGTGTTAGTCTGATTACCCGATTGATCGGTAATAGTAAATCCGATGGTGTTCGGTCCTAGATCACTACATCCGTAGCTAGTCTGACTCACTGTGCTGCTCACAATTGAACAATTATCACTACTGCCATTATCCGCATCATTTGCCGTAATTGAAGCCTGACCATTTCCATCCAGGTAAATGGTTAGATCTTGAGTTACAGCAATAGGAGAAACAGTATCAAGCACCGTAATTGATGCCGTGCAAGTACTTGAGTTACCGGCTTGATCAGTAACAGTTAAGGTTACCGTATTCGCTCCTAAATCTGAACAAGTGAAATTGCTCTTGTCTAGTGCTAAGGAAGCAATAGAGCAATTATCGCTCGAACCATTATCCACATCTCCTGTAGTAATGCTCGCATTACCTGATGCATCTAGGTAAATGCTTAGGTTTTGACAAACTGCAGTTGGCGAAATGGTATCTACTACTGTTATTGTCGAAGTACAAGTAGATTGATTTCCGGCTTGATCCGTTACAGTTAATGTTACGGTATTTGCACCTTCATCCGCACAGGTGAAAGTCGCCTTGTCAATATCAATATTGGCAACCGTACAATTGTCTAAAGATCCATTATCGACATCATTAGCCGTGATTGTGGCTTTTCCCGCGCCATCCAGATAGATGGTCAAGTTCTGGCAAACCGCAGTAGGTGCCGTAGTATCTAGCACAGTTACAGTAGCGGTGGCGGTGCTATTATTGCCGGCCTGATCAGTTACTGTAAGCGTTACCGTGTTCGAACCTTCATCTGAACAGCTAAAGCTATTTGGGCTTACACTCAAACTAGCAACGCTACAATTATCGGATGATCCATTATCTACATCTGCGCCGGTGATAGTTGCCGAGCCAGCTCCATCCAAATAAACGGTGATATTCTGACTTACAGCGGTTGGTGATACTGTATCAAGCACGGTAATAGTTGCAACACAGGTGCTGCTATTTCCACTCTGATCGGTTACCGTCAGCGTAACAGTGTTAGCACCCTCATCCGCACAGGTGAAGCTGCTCTTATCTAAACCTAGAGAAGCAACACTGCAATTATCAGATGAGCCGTTATCCACATCTCCGGTAGTAATGCTAGCATTTCCGGAAGCATCAAGGTAAACCGTCAGGTTTTGACAAGATGCCGTTGGAGATACAGTATCCTCAACCGTTACAACAGCCGTACATGTAGACTGATTTCCAGTTTGGTCCGTAACGGTTAATGTGACTGTATTGGTACCTAGATCTGCACAAGTAAAGCTACTTTGATCAATACTTAAAGAGCTTATTGAGCAGTTATCGCTAGAGCCTCCATCTACATCAGAATCGGTAATACTTACCTGCCCGGTGCCATCCAAATAGGCGGTGATATTCTGGCAAACCGCCGTTGGTGATACTGTATCTACTACTGTGATAGTAGCTGTACTAGTACTTTGATTTCCATTAACATCGGTAACTGTGAGGGTAACACTATTGGTCCCTTCATCTGCACACCCAAACAAGGAGTTGTTAATAGCTAAACTGGCAATTCCGCACGCGTCGGAAGACCCATTATCAACATCTGCTGCCGTAATTGAAACTGTCCCTGATGCATTCAGGTAAACAGTTAGGTTTTGACTAATGGCATTCGGCGCAATAGTATCAACCACAATAATGGTTTCCTGCTCGGTGTCGATACATCCATTTGCATCGGTAACGGTAACTGTGTAAGTGCCGGTTCCTAAGCCTGTAATGGTCGGAGTAGTGGCACCCGTATTCCACATGTAACTATATGGAGGTGTTCCACCCGATCCTGATGCTGTTAACTGACCATCCATCGCCGCAGCGCAGGTAGCATTAAGATCATTAACGATCGCGGCAACTACAATGGTAGGTTCGCTCACATTAACAGTATCGTTAATTGTTTGACCCAGAGCATCAGTAATGGTAACCACATATTGACCTGCTCCCAGACCAGTAACTGTGTCGTTACCGCTGCTTCCGGCATTAGCGTCCCAGGCGAAGCTATATGGACTTAATCCATTTACGCCTTGAGCAACTATCTCACCGTCAGTAGCTCCATTACAGCTTACGTCTTGTCCATTGAAGGTTGAGCTCACAAAAGCGTTTGAACTTAAGGTCTGACCGATAAAGAAATTGTCTACTGCTAATCCATCACTGGAATAAGGGAAATCATCATTCTGACCGATTCGAACCTGGAAGGTGCTGCTAAAGCTTTGTCCATTAGAACTAAGTTCGCTATCAATATCAATAAATGGAGTGCTTGACCATGAATTATGTACAAGCTGCCAATCATAAACCTGAATCCATGCGTCAGTGTTACTACCACGGATCCAAATCTTATCATCTGCGTCATTCTCGTCTCCGGATTCATCCAGATCCATAGACATAATGATATCCGTAGCCGCAGTGTAATTGGTCATATCCAGCGTAAGAATCGCAAAATTGCTCGCATCTCCATTCGGATTATCAAAGAGGATGGCTCCGGTTCCACCATTGGTGGTTAAAGCATCGTTACCGAAACGGATTCGTCCATTAGTCGCTCCTGATGTTTCATAGGTCCAAACCGCATTGGGTCCACAGTTCAGATTTCCATTGCCCTGTAGCGTAGTGTCTTGAACGTTTTCAAAATCCTCAAAATAAGGAAGGGTAACGGCCATTGGCGGATCACATAGAGTGCTAAAGCTTGATACTAAGCTCCAAACACTGGTGTCGCCCGGTGAACAAATGGAACGTACATACCAGTCGATGGCATCATTAGAACTCAATCTTCCGCTTAAATCAACTGGTTTGGAATTCACAATAGTGTCAAAGGCAGTACCTACTGTAAATCCAGGATCTCCGGCGCTAATTTGCCAGGATGTTGCAGGAACCGGCGAATTCTCAGTCCAATCTAAAATGGCACCATTAGAGGTGATATTGGTAACGCTAAGGTTAGTTGGTTGCCAACAAGTTGGTATGGTTTCGTATAAGAAATCATCTATGTAAATCTCAGAAAAGCCATCAGAATTATCATGTACCAGCACTATGTACTGATCGGTTCCATTATAGCCATTTGCGGCAGTAATCTGGATCGTGTACTCTGTGTAGGTAGTATTACCATTTAACTCAATAGTATCGATAATGGTTATGCCTGGAGTTCCCGCATCGGGATCCGTCATAGTACCTACCCAAAGGTTGGCCAGGTCGAAAGTTGAAACCGCTTTTACCGAAAGCTTAATCCACTTATCACCCGCAGTTAGATCCGAGAACTGAGGGGTTATTACCGCCACAGTATCATTACTAATATTTGAATTGTTATCAAGTTCCAAATGGTTCGGGCTTGATAATGGACCACTAAACGTTACGGTACGCGCTACTGGACCGCTGGTTCCCGTGCCCGATCCTACCAAATAGGTAGACCAACAACTGTTGATTTCCGGTGAAGTCTCTGCATCGAAATTCTGGGTGTATGGGGCGGTAAAGGCATTACAACGAGTGCGAATAGAAGCGGGACCTACATAAGTTGAGGTATCGCCAACCGCACAAAATGCCCGAATATATATGTCATATTCGGTATCAGGAGTTAGACCGGATAAGGTGTATGGATTTGTAGTGATGACCAAATCGGTTCCACTACCGGTGGCAAATCCCTTCGTTCCATATTCCAGAACCCAGGTTGTTGCGGTACCATTCTCAGTCCAGGAAAGATCAACACTAGTGTTTGTTAAACTAGAAGTGCTGAAGTTGCTTGGTGAAGGGCAGCTTACACATGAGGTTACGGTAAGTTCATCTATGGACATGTCACCCATAAAGCTTCCTACCGTATCATATTGGGTAAACTGAATGTAAATCACCGAACCTAAATAGCCTGTAAGATCAACACCTACATTAGCCCAGTCATCAGCGCTGCCCGTTTGTAAATCTCCAATCCAGGTAAACTCGTTGGTAAATGGTCCGGTTGGAGATGTACCTACTCCCACATTCAAGGTGCCCATTGATGAGCCGTAAGCATGCATGTAGAAGGAGAGTTCCGCAGAATTAATAGCTCCGCTCAAATCAATGGCCGGTGATACAATACTTCCAGTGTTATTGGAGGTATTGGAAGCTTCATAATTCATAAAGTTTCCTCCACCAAAGCCAGAGCTAGGCCCGGTGTTCGGTGAGCCTGAACCATCGGGAATTTCCCAGCTACCATTTCCGGAATTAATGTCTCCGGTCCAACCGGCTGAGTTATCTTCAAAATCTTCACTGAAAATAACACTCACAAATCCGGTGGCGCAAACCACACCTTGAGCTGTATCCGGAAGGGTCGTGAAATCTACCGGGCCAATCCAGGCGCTGTTGCCATCAGTTCCGCCACAAGCCGATCTTACATATACATCATAAGCCGTGGCGCCGGTTAAGCCAGTAATGGTATAAGGCTTAGTAATTCCAGATACCGTTGGGGTTCCGGTAGGAGTAAATCCTTGAGTGCCATACTCTAAATCCCATAGTGTGGCCGTTCCGTTCTCAGTCCAATCGATATCAGCGCCATCATAAGTGGCATTTGAAGCACTTAGACCACTTGGATCCGGGCAATTCGGGGTAAGTCGAATTACTACATCATCGAAGGTAATTCCATCCGATCCGGTAGGGAAGTTATCCTCTTGCCCAAAGCGAATCTGGAAGGTACTGGATACGGTTTGAGATGCGGCACCTAATAGTGCATCAATATCTAATGGACCCACTGATTGAGCGGTTGTAAAGCTTTGCGGCATTAAATAATAGATCGGAATCCATGGGTCGCTGCTTGAACCGCGAATCATAATACTGTCTCCATTATTATTCTCATCACCATGGTCAACATAGTTGAACAAGAATTCAAGATCGGTATTAGCGGTATAGTTGCTAAGATTTAAGGTTAGGATTGCTTGATTGCGCGTATTGCTGCCATTTGGAGTTCTATCCATGGTTAAGCCTCCGGATCCATTAACTGATCCAAAAGCATTGGTACCCCAACGAACGCGGCCTGTGGCTTGATCGTCTGTAACAAAATTCCAATTAGCCGTGGTATTACAGGAAATAATTCCATCACCAATTAAGGTACCATTGATGGCCTCAAAATCCTGAATATAAGGCATGGTTAAAGCATTGGGTATTGCGCAATTAGTAGCAAAGCTCACCGGCCCCACCCAAGTACTGGTGTCTCCAGGAGCACAGATTGCTCTAACATAGGCGTCATAGCTTGTCCCCGCAGCAATACCGCTCAGAACGTATGGATTGGTTCCCACTACTACTTTTGTGCCTGCACTAGCAGATGTTCCGGTACCTCCGTAAGAAATTTGCCAGGAAGTAGCTGTTCCTGCCTCTACCCAACTTAAAGTAACGTCGGTTGAACCAACATTGCTAGCGGCTAAAGTATTTGGCTCTATACAACTAGGAATATCCTCATAGCTGAAATCATCCAGGTGGATATAGTCGAATGTGGTGTTCATACCATGTGCAAAAGCGATATACTTATCGCTACCTGCGTAGGTCGCAAAACTTACGGTGAATTCCTCCCAGGTATCGTCATCCATTTCTGCCTCGGTAATCGTATCGAAAGGACTAAACGTTGCCACATTAGTGGGGTCGGTCATAGTTCCAACGATCATATCCGAGGTATTGGAATAGTCGTACAAGAAGAACTTAATCCGCTTGGTATTATCAAAATCTGAGAACATAGGACTCACCAAAATCTGCTGAGTAGGATTGTTTCCAGATCCATTATAAAATTCAACCGAGTTAGGAGCTGAATTTGCGGTTGTGCCAATAGGAGTAGCATCTGTCTGAAGCCTTCCTGAAGTGGCGGTATTGATCACCGTCCAACAGGCATTTACCGCCGGAGCAGTTTCACCATCAAAGTTTTGAGTGTATGGGGCAGTGAAAGGATTACAAAGGGTACGGAAAGTGAAGGGTCCGGCCCATGATGAACTATCACCTACTCCACAGAATGCGCGAACATAATAATCGTACTCGGTATCATCGGTGAGACCAGAAAGATTGTAAGGATTGGTTCCTGCTACAACCACGGTTCCTGCGCCCTGGCTAAATCCAGTAGCTCCGTATTCAATAATCCAGGTAGTGGCCGTGCCATTTTCTGTCCAGCCCAAGTCTGCCGCCGTGGTAGTGATATTAGAAGCAGTAAGTGCACTTGGCGCTAAACAACTTGGTGCCTCAATGATGCTTACATCATCAATTGCCATATCACCATAAAAATCTGAACTTGAACCACCAGACTCTGCTCTAAAACGAATTCGAGCAAGGTTGGCACCATAAGTATGTGAGCTAATATCGTAGCCGAAGGATTCCCAGCCAGAAGTACCCTGCTGTACGGTAGCCACAGAATTCCAGGTTGTGCCGTCATAAGCCTCAATGTGCAGAATATTCAAAGGAGAATAACCTGTACCACACATCCAGAAATAGAACTCAAGATATGGCGTGGTTAAAGAAGAAACGTCCACATCATTTAGCTCCATTATTACTCCTACATCAGTTGAAGAGAAGTCCATTGCTGCATAGCTTCCACCGTTTCCGGTACGATCACTAGGAGTTGAGCTACAGCCCTGAGTATTCCACGAAAAGCCGGGTCCAGTAAAAGTCCAGGGACCGCCCGTGGTAGCTGATATGCTCCAGCAGGCTGGAAGGCTAGTTGCATCGAAAGACTCGGTGTATGGGGCACTAAATGCCACACATGGGGTGGTGAATGTAAATGGGCCTGCCCAGGTGCTTGTTCCACTTCCACCGCAGTCAGCGCGCACGTAAAAATCATAAGAAGTATTTGCAGTAAGACCGGTTACATTGTGTGGATTACTCACGCCCGTTACCGTAGTGCCTGCACCCTGGGTAAATCCATTGGCACCATATTCTACATCCCAAAGGGTTTCACTTCCACCTGGTGTCCAACCTAAATCAACAGAGGTTGCCATTAGATTGCTGGTTCCCAGGCTTGTTGGAGGCAAGCAACTTGGTGTTTCTTCGATGGTTACATCATCAAGGGAGGGATCGCTGTAAAATCCAGTCGGATCCTCAATGGCACTAAAGCGGATTTGAGTGTTTGCAGATTTATAGGTGGTGAGGTCTAATGTATATTCTGTCCAGGTATTGACATTGGTTGTCACACTGAGTACAGCATTATTCCAGGTACTTCCATCATATACATCAACATTTAATTGAGAGGTCCCACCGGAAGTGCTAGTCCTGCGGTTCTGATACCAGAAAACCAAACGCGGAGTAGTTAAACCCGTAATATCAAAAGGCACCGAAATAAGGTTCGCCGGATTGGCATTGTGCGGTGAGGAATCATCAATCCTTGCAAAGTTTCCACCGCCAGTGTGATCGCTAGCCGCACCGTAGGTCATACCGCTCGATCCAAAAGTCCAATCCTCCCCATTGGCAGGATCTTGAGACCAACAGGTAGGTGTGCTGGCCGCAGCGTCAAAGTTTTCGGTATGCGGGAAAGTAGTAATCGAAGCACAAGGAGTACTGAAGGTATATGGTCCTGCATATGAGCTAGTGCTAGTACCGCAATCCGCTCTTACATAAAAATCATAAGTAGAATTTGGACTTAATCCGCTTATGCTATGGGGATTGGTAGTAGTGCCGGTAACCATTGTTCCGGTTCCCTGGGTAAACCCTGTCGCCCCATATTCAATGTCGTAAAGGTTTGTAGCGGGGCTATTTGCATCCGTCCAACTTAGAGAAGCGGAGGTAGAGGTAAGACTACCTGCAGATAATGCAGTTGGCGCCAGGCATGAAGGTGTTTCTTCTATGGTTACATCATCCACGGTAACTCCTCGCCCATAGCCGGAAGTAGCATCAAAAGCAATATAGTAATCTGCGCTAGCGGAAGGAAGAGTGATGATTTCCTGGGTCCAACTTGTTACCTCTGCGGTATAAGTAGCTAGCAATGTCCAGGTTCCTCCTTGGCTGGTTTTATAGTATACTCTTAATTCATCCTGATCACCGGACCAGGATACCTGGGTATAACTAAACTTTAATCTCGGAGCAGTAAGTGAAGTGAAATCCATTGGTGGACTCACCAATCGAGTCTGATTCGCAGAATAATTCCCCGAATAGAATCTTGCGAGATAACTTCCTCCTAAAGCCGTAACGGTGGCATTTTGATTTGCCCCGGTGAAAGTCCAGTTAACAGATGCTGAAACATATTCCTGAGTCCAACAAGAAGGAATCGCCCCTCCATTCTCAAAATCTTCAGTAAAAGGATAAGTGGTGTTTGCGACGCATGGGGTGCTAAAATTAAACGGACCGGCCCAAGGACTCGTTCCATTAGCACCACAATCGGCCCTTACATAATAATCATAACTAGTATTGGAACTAAGGCCCATCAAAGAATGGGGGTTTGTTGTGGTTCCGGTAACCATTGTACCTGCTCCCTGAGTGAATCCGGCTGTACCGTATTCCACATCCCACATCGTTTCGGAGCCGCCTGCGGTCCAACTTAAGTCTACTGAACTGGATGTTAAATTGGCGATACCCAAACTTGTGGGGGTTTGACAGGTAAGCGCGGTGGTGAAATTCACTGGTCCGACCGTATCACTATTCGTCCCTCCACAGTTGGAAAATAAATACGCATCATAAGCAGTACCGGCAGAAAGCCCACTTAGGGTAGCGCTTGCAGATCCGGCACTTTGAGATGTTCCTGCTGTTTTCGGATCGAATCCAGCCGCACCATAAATAAGGGTATAACCAGAACTTGCTGTGCTTACACCGCTCCATCCAAGATCAACTGAAAATGGTTGAATATTACTGCTCACAAAACAAATAGGAACTTGGCAAGCCGTTGGGCTTCCTGCATCAACGAGATTGATATCGTCAATAGCAACATCATTTTGATAAGCGATGTTTGAGCCGACTGTGAAATGAAAACGCAATTTAACGGTCCCTAAGCCGTATCCGTCTAAGGGTATAGTTTCATTATCGTGCCAGGTGTTCCCTTGATCACCAGTTTTAGTCCAGAGATTACACCAATTTGTTCCACCATCATCTGAAAGATCCACTTTAAGTGTTCCGCCAGTTGCGGCACCATTAAAGTACATGTGATAGTCGAAACTAAAAGAAGGGTTTGTTAATCCGCTGAGGTTAAAATCCTCTTCCAAAATGGCTACATCACCATTGGTCACTGGTGTTGAAGTCTCGCAATAGACGTATTGGGAGCCTTCGTTAGCGGATGAGGGCCCAGTGCTTCCAGAGGTAGTGCCACCGGAGCGACGGGTCCAATTAAAGTCATCAGTTGCAGACTGCGTCCAGGTAATCGAAGTCTCCCATCCTTCAGCGTATGGATAGGATGTGACTTGCCCGATAAGAGCCCACGAAAAGAACGTCAGAAAAAGTAGTAATGCCTTTCTCATGTTTTGTTTGGTTGGTTGATAAACAGTGAAAAAGCAAATCAGCAATACAGGTTGGTTTTATTCAACCTATATCAAGGAACCCCAGTTAAAACGTAACGAGGTTTCGGGGGATAGAATAGAAGTAAAGTGACGGGAATAGCGTAGCCGTTCCTCATAGGAAGTTTTGTTTGGTTGGTTGAAGAAGCGTGAAGATAGAAAATTATTAACAACGCACAAGCCTGTAAATGAGCGCGCCGCTAAAAACTGTTAAAAAATTGAACGAATTCTTCTATTTTTCTGATAGACGATCGATGAGAATCTTCTTGTTATTACGGCTTACCGGAATCTCCTGGCCCGCCATAAAAACTGTGTTTTCTTCGAGCTTCTCGATCTTTTCTAAATTGATGATATGAGATTTATGAACCCTGAGAAATGGTTCAGGAAGTTTGGCAACGAATGCTTTCATTGTGCTGTGAACGATATATCTCTTCTCGTCCGTAACAACTTTAATATAGTCACCTAAAGCCTCTACATAGAAAATTTCATCCGCCGATAGCTTTACTAAAACACCATCAGACTTAATGAAAATGGAGTTGTCTACATCTGGTTTACGAAGGTTCTCCTCATAGTATCGCGCTCTTTGTACGGCGGAGGAGAAGCGGTCCATATCAATAGGCTTGGAAATGTAGTCAGTAACGTCGTACTCAAAAGCCTCAAAGGCATATTGCTTTTTAGAAGTGACCATAATAACCTGTGGTACTTCTTTAAAACTCGCAAGAAATTCAATCCCACTCATTTCCGGCATCTCTACATCGAGAAAAATGAGATCAACCTCGCGCTTTTGTAATGCGATGCGTGCCTCGATGGCGTTTGGATACATGCCTACTAGCTCAAGGTCACTTACCCTGCCTATACAAGACTTAATGGCTTCCCTTTGAACGGGATCGTCATCAACAACTATACATTTCATGAGGGGACGAATCAATTCTAAACAAAAATGGGTTGAAATATTTTAGAATGCAAGACCTTATCTATTTTAGCCTGGTTCTAAGGTGATTTGTTCCCCTTCTCTTTTGAAACTAAGCACTTAAGACTCACTTTTACTGTTAATCGACAGAATTTGCGCTTCGTCTAAAATTTGCTTCTACCCCATATAAGGCCCCCTATGTTTGCTCTGTAATCTAAAAGTTACAGTTATGAAAACGTGGGGTATCTTATTAATGATGGCACTTTCTTTAAGTGCATTCGGACAAATACTTACGGTAACCAATACCAATGATGCGGGACCTGGCTCCTTGCGTCAGGCTATTATGGATGCTAATAACAATTGGAGCATCGATCGTATTGAGTTTAACATTCCAACCAGCGATCCTGGCTATAACGCCGGAACTGGTGTTTTTACCATTTCGATTACCAGCGCAGAGTTGCCCGGGATTGGCAACCGCGTTTTAACCATTGATGGTAGTACTCAAACTGCTTTTACCGGGAATACTAATACCACAATGTTTGGCATTGGCGGGACTGTTGGCTGCGATGCGGTTGCTCTTAGCCAAGTAGATGGACCTGAGATTGAAATTGTTGATGGGTCTGCCGGCTCCAACCTAAAATGGGGATTGCACTTTTGCGAGCGCGATCAAGTAGTAAACGATATCGCCGTTCATAGTTTTGGTAACGGATGGTTTATTTATGATAACGCCAACGTATTAGTACGCGCTAACGCTCACGATTTTGAAGCCTTTAATATGGTATTGGGTTCTGAAGCTCACGCCGATATGGCTCCAACCAATGGTGATATTAATGGTGGTCCAAACTTTCAAGCCCTTCAGGTTGATAACGGTAAACTACACCACAGCTATGTCGCTTATGGAAATACGATGGGTGGTTTCTTACGTACCGGAAGTACCGGCTGGGAATTCTATCAAAATGATTTCGCTCACAATGGATTAGTAGATTTCATTACCGACGGATTGGATATTGCTGACCATACCGAAAACTGCGTCGTTAAAGAAAACATGTTCCGCGACAATGGTGCGAATGGTTTCGATTCCTTTAACTCTTTTGGTGCACACCTTATTGAAAACAACACTTCTTTCGGAAACGGAATCCTAAACAATGAGACCTCTGGTATGCGGATTTATGGGTCTTATGGAGATACCATTCGTAAAAACCTTATTTATGATAATGTTGGTGCCGGTATTTTGGTTACCAGTGCCGCTTCAAAGCATTGTATTACCCAAAACTGTATTTACAATAATGGAAATGTAATGCCTAGTGCTGCGCCTTTAGCCACTAGCAACCAATTGGGAATCGACCTTTTGCGTTCTACCGACAACCACCGTATGGGTAACAGTCCATATGTAAGTCTTAATGACAACAATGACGTTGATGCAGGCGGAAACCAATTACAGAACTTCCCGGTAATTGACGCTGTACTTATCAATGGGTCTAATCTAACTGTAAAAGGATTTGCACCTGCCGGAGCGATTATCGAGTTTTTTGAAGCCGACGTGTACAGCGGCGCTTTTATGCCACAGGGTAAGCGATTCTTGTTCGCTGCAACCGAAGGTAGCGCCAACGATCAGGACAACGGAACCGGATCTTATGGTCCCGGTCTAATTAACGGTATCGCACAAGGAACTGAGACCAATGCTGAGCGCTTTGAATTTACTGTAAGCCTCCCCGCAGGATTTGTTGCCGGAGACAAGCTTACCGCCACTGCATATCTTAGTGCAAACGGAACATCTGAATTTTGCGGAGCATTTACCGCCACTGGTGGAAACGGAACCGTGAACGTTACTCCTCAGTTAAACTGTGTTTACATCGATGTTAACGGTGATATTGTTGCTCGCTTTGGTTACCAAAATCAAAACGGAAGCACGATCAGCGAGCCCGTTGGAATTGACAACCGTTTCTCTCCTGGAGCCCAGAATCGTGGACAAAACACCATCTTCCTTCCAGGTACTTTTTGCGAGGAATTTGATGTAACCTTCCCTTCTGTTGCTTCTTTGAGCTGGTACTTGCAAGGAACAACTGTTACCGCTGACATTAACAGCGTGCGTTGCCCCGCCGATTTACAGGTTACACAAACCGTTACGAATAACACACCTAATGTAGGTGATCAGGTAACCTTTACTATTTACGTTGACAACCTGACTTGTGGTGTTCCGGCTACCGCTGTATTAATCGACTACCTTATCGATGCCAACTTTACATATGTGAGTTTTAACCCACCGACCAGCGGAACCTTCAATCCTGCAACTATGGAATGGACTATTCCTGAAGTGGTGTGTGGTACTACTCAGAGTCTGGAAGTTACAGTTACTGTAAATGGCAACGGAAGCAACACTGCATCAGTAAACTTCCAAAACCAACCTGACCCAGATAGTAATAACAATAGCGCGACAGAAAACTGTGCTACTGGCTCTTCTGGCTCCAATAATGGAGGAATTGAAAGTGAAGGATCTATGGCCAGGTTAATTGCTGCTCGCAACTACGAGCGCATTCTTAGCGGTAAGCATACTTTTTATGATCGTATTGATGCTCAACCTACACTTAGCGATTATCAGCAAAGTCAAATGGGCAAAACCAATGGTTTAAGTAATTACTTACCTCCTTTTGGCCCTCATAACGCCCCTGCGGTTGTAGCCAGCCCAACGGACTTAATTGGTATCACCAATGCCTTGAACGTATTCTCTGTTGACTACTTAAACTCAAATCAGAATCGTTTAGGAAGTATTCTGGCGATTGAAACTCAAAACGATGTTTACAATCACACCAAAGTGATCTGTGATCGTTTGAACGGAGCATCTTTAGAAAGTATTAAACTGGTAAATATTAAAGGGCATACTTTCATTATGTCTCACCTTGATCAAGGTGATGGGATGGTAGACGTTGCCGTAACCTTTGTGGCTTACAAAAAGGCCAATGGAAACTTTGAAATTGATGCTCGTTGGAATCAACAAGAGTATAACATCCAGGCTTCTGACAAAGTATACAACTTCCAGGTTTGGTCTGTATCTGAAAGCTTAACCACTGCTTTAGTTGAAGACATTCTTGACCTAATGCAAATGGATGGTGCAGTTAATAGCTTAACCAACACTAATGTGGCAGTACCGACCGCCTATGTTAAAACCGGCTATTATGAGGATGGTAATATTCACCTTACCATGGTAAATACGGTTGGAGCCAGTGAAATTAACATCATGGCCAATCGTACTATCAATGAGCAAGCAACAAGAACTCAAGTTGGTGAACAGATTAACCTTGATCCCACTAAAACAGAAGAAACAGTTGTTTGGAATACCGGATACATCTTCGATACTGGTTTTGAGATCCTGAATGATATTGGTGGCGGTCGTGATATTCTTTATCTAGCCGATGGCGCTTGGGGTGTAGACTATGAGCGCGTAGTAGGCGCCACTAACACCAGCTTCACCACCCTAACTGAAAGCGGTTACACCTTCAATGCCGACAAGAAACATCTAGAGCGTGATGTTCAGTTTGCTGGAAACCTAAAAAACTACGTAAGTATTTACCGTATGCTTCGCCCAGGTCATAAGCACGTTGATATGAGTGCATTTAACCAGATGACTTTTGAGGCCAGTCTTAGTGGAATGAGCGAGATTATTGTTACCCTGGTTACCGCCGATATCACTAACTGGAGCGAGCAGTACCGCGTAACTGTACCAGTGCAAAACGCAGCAATGGGAACTTATACAGTGAACTTAGCTGATCTTCAGTCTGCTGGTAACACTCCACTTGATTTGAGTAAGGTGTTAAATGTTACTTTCTCTATAGTGGGCGACTACAGCACCTACGTACCGGTAACCTTTGATATCAGTAACCTTGAGTTCAATACAAATGGACATACCATTGGCCTATTGGAGGAAACAAACAGTCTTGAAAATGGCATTAATGTTTATCCAAACCCATTTAGTGGCGCGGCTCATATCGACTTGAATCTTGATAATAACAGCGATGTTCGTGTGGAGCTCTATGACTTGAGTGGTAAAATGGTTGACCTGCAATCAATGGGTCAGCAGTTCAGAGGTACTAATACTATGGTATATCAACCTCAAGCAGAACTCTTGAACGGCATCTACCTAATGAAAGTAATTACCGAAACCAAAAGCTACACCCAAAAAGTGGTGTACCGCAAGTAGTACATATACCCCCTCTATATCCAAAGGAATACCCGGTATCCACTCCGGGGTTCCTTTACTAAAAGTTTATCTATACCCCCTCTATATCCAAAGGAAGCTCCCGAGCTTTTCGGGAGCTCCTTTAAACAAAATATCCCTTCTATATCCCATGAATCCTTCGGAACCCACGCCGGAGGATTCTCTATTTTTGTAGGATGCGTGTAGATAAATACCTATGGTGTGTGCGGAAATACAAAACCCGCAGCTTGGCATCTGATGCCTTAAAAAAATCCAGGGTTAAAGTAAATGATGAAGTAGTTAAGGCCTCACGGGAAGTGAAAATTGGAGATCGAATTACTTATCGCAAGGATGGGGTAGAATTCGAAATTGAAGTACTGGCGATTCCAAAGTCGCGCGTAGGCGCCAAACTTTTACCCGATTTAATCAAAGAACTTACTTCATCTGAAGAACTGGAAAAAAAGGATTTCATCAATATGATGCACCGGCTTAGTCGGCCTAGAGGAACTGGTCGGCCCACAAAAAAGGAGCGAAGGGACCTCAGCGATTTTATGGATTTGGAAGAATAGGAAACACTTCTTCCATAAGGCTTCTAAGGTCGTCGGGATTGATATCATGTCCCCCTTTAAATCTGGTCAATTTTGGTTTTATCCCCTTTCCTTCTAAAAAGCTTAAATGCTCTTGCAATCGAGTTTCATCGATAAACTCATCTTCATCACCACAAAGGATATGCATATCCTTAGGCACAAGGTTTTCCATTGCCTGTTGGAAGTTTAAATCCGGAGGAAAAGCACCGGACCATGCAATTAGACTGTCGTAAGGCATTTGGGTAGTGTTTGCCCACCTACAGGCCGTTGCGACTCCCTGAGAGAAACCCAAAATGGCAATGCGTTCGAATTCTTGATCAGCCTTAAGGGCGGTGGCAACTTGATCCAGCATTTTACAATAATCCTCGATATCATTAAGACGATCTTCCTTAGTCATCCAACTAGAGCCAACCCTGCCGGCATTAGCTTCCAAATAGAATCGATGTAGTCCCTCGGGTGCTACAAAGAGGATATCATTACGATCCAGGCGCTCAAATTTGCGTAAAAAGTATTGTGGCAATTGACCATAGCCATGCAGGACAAAACAGAGGTTAGGCCTAAAAACAGACGGCTCATCACTAAGGAAGTAACGAGCCGTTCTTTCTATTTTAAAGCTTTTGCTAATGCTCAAAACTGCGGTTTTCGTTTCTCTAAAAATGCTGTGGTCCCTTCCGTGAAGTCTTCGGTTCCAAAACACTTTCCAAACTCTTCAATCTCCACTTTAAATCCGTCCATGCCCTCTCTGTAGGCGGCATTCACACACTTTATTGCACTGTGCAAGGCGTTTGGCGAGTTAAACGCGATTTTGGAGGCAAGCGCCTTAACGGTTGCTAATAATTCCTCTTGCTCAACAACGTGATTTACGAGACCGGTTTCATAAGCACGATCGGCCTTAACCATCTGAGCACTTAAAATCATCTCCAGGGCACGACCTTTACCTACCAACTGGGCAAGTCTCTGGGTGCCCCCATATCCGGGAATTAAGCCTAAAGTCACTTCTGGTAATCCCAGTTTGGCATTGGTTGAAGCAATTCGAATATGAGCACTCATGGCTAGCTCCAATCCTCCTCCTAAAGCAAAGCCGTTTACGGCAGCAATAACCGGTTTGGTATAGTTCTCGACGTAGTCAAACAATGTGGATTGGCCTTGCGCAGCAAGCTCTGTACCCTCGGTTACGGAGAAATCGGCGAACTCTTTAATATCGGCTCCAGCAACAAAAGACTTCTCCCCACTTCCGGTAAGAACGACCACCCTCACATCGGGATTGGATTTCATTTGCTCCAAAGCCTGATGAAGCTCGGCGATAGTTTCTTTGTTTAAGGCGTTGAGTTGCTTAGGACGATTAATAGTAAGAACCGCGATCTTGTCCTCGATCTGCAATAGCAGGTTATTGTATTCCATTTCTGTTTAATTGGGTACCCTGCAAAAGAAAAGAATTCCCCTCGATTTAAGAAACTTTGATTTTGGCAGAAAGAGGCAGGTAAACCCGGAAGCAAGTGCCTTCGTCAATTTGGGTCTCGAAAGTAATCTGGCCGTGAAAACCATCTACTATCCTCTTTACCAGCGCGAGCCCTAGTCCCATTCCTCGAGACTTAGTTGTAAACCTCGGCTCGAAGATTTTATCTCTTTGAGATTCGGGAATGCCACTACCATTATCGCAGACTTCTATAAGTGCTTCATCGCCCTTCCTGGAAAGGGAAACCACTACCTTCTCTTCCCGGTCCTTTGGAACTGATTGCAAGGCATTATTGATGAGGTTATTCATCACCCGGATTAGTTGATCAGGGTCGGCAAAAATCTGAAGGTCGTCATCCTCAGCCTTAAACTCTACATTGTTTTCAGGATATAAAGCAGCCACGCGACGTACTAACTCTTTAACCGGAAAAAGCTTCAACTGCAACTTGGGCATACTTGCGAAACGGGAAAAAGCCTCAGCAATATTGCTTAGTGTATCAATCTGATCAATCATGCTCTCCGAAAACTCCTTAAGCTTTTCTCTGCTTTCGGTTGACAGGCTTCGCTCCAGATATTGCACATTAAGACGCATTGGAGTAAGCGGATTCTTAATTTCATGCGCTACCTGTTTCGCCATTTCGCGCCAGGCACTTTCTCTTTCAGTTTGAGCCAGTTTCGCAGCCGATGCTTCCAACTCCTGAAGCATTCGATTATATTCTGTTACTAAAGCGCCAATCTCATCCGGCAATCGCCATTGCAATTGATAGTTCCCCCCTTTTAACCTGGTATTCTTGATGTGTTCTCCAATCATTTGCAGGGAGCCGGTTATGTAGTTTGAAAGGAAATAGGCGATCAATCCTGCTCCTAAAAAGAGTAAAAGATATATCTCGGCTAAACGCCATAGAAAGTCCCGTAAATCCTCTCGGCTTACATTGTC
The DNA here is from genome assembly GCA_965279135.1 of Croceimicrobium sp. Lineage (GTDB taxonomy): Bacteria > Bacteroidota > Bacteroidia > Flavobacteriales > Schleiferiaceae > Croceimicrobium. The sequence goes on from OZ257133.1 coordinate 3,001,324, forward strand.
GGAGTCGAAATAAGGTAGGTTGATAATAGCTATTGGTTTGGCCTCAAAATTTCGGATGAAATCATAAGTACTTAGAAACTCAACCGAATCGGTGGTGTAGCGTCTTAAAACCTGATCGGAAGTTTGGTATAAGCGCTCCATTAACTCAGGGGCAATACGGGTAGGGATGATTCCCTTCTCATGCAGGTGAGGAGCGCTGGTGATCAGGAGATTTCCATTTAGGCCGTAAATGTTTATATCCAAAGAATTTATTTGGGCCAGCTCACATACCTTATTATCGAAAAGGCTAACAATACTATCTGTATTATTCCCCAGCTCTTGATCATGTAAGAAGAATTTGATAGACTCTAGGACCGCAGACTCTTTTCTACGCAATCGTTCCTCGTGATATTCCTTATTGGCTTCCTTGAAGTGATAAAATGAAATGGTGCCGGTAAGTAAGAATGAAATCGCTAGAATGAGGAGCATTGAGAAAAAAATGCGGCCTCTTAGGGTAATTGGTATCCAGGACTTTTTGATCACGGCGGGAAGGTAGCAAAATGCTTGCCACGGTGCCGTCGCGAAAGACTGTACCCACAATAAAAAACCCCGACTGGGGAGTCGGGGCTTCTTAAACAATTACAAGTATAAACTAACTGTCAGCTAATGCATTGGCACCACCAACAATCTCAAGGATCTCATTGGTAATTGCCGCCTGACGTGCTTTATTGTACTCCAAACTTAAAGACCTCTTAAGCTCCTGGGCATTATCAGTTGCTTTATGCATAGCGGTCATTCGTGCTCCGTGTTCCGAAGCATTGCTATCCAAGAGAGCTTTAAACAGCTGGGTTTTTAATGATTTAGGAATCAAATCCTCAAGAATCTCTTCCTTATCTGGCTCATAGAGATAGTCTCCAGAAGACTGATTCTCGCCTTCCACCTCGCGGATAGGAAGAAACTGCTCGCATTGCACTCTTTGCGTGGCAGCATTTACAAACTGATTGTAAACCAATTCAATGCGGTCATAGTCTCCCGCAACGAATTTCTCCATCAACATCTCAGCAACTTCGCTAGCGCTCTCGAAAGTCAGATCATCATAGATTGAATTGCGATTACCAATAGGCTCGGCTGCTCCGCGCTTCACTAGTATTTCACCAGACTTTTTACCCATAAAAAAGGTATCAACCTGTGCTGAGCTTTCACTCTGGTAGCTGAGAATTCGCTTTACAACATTGGCATTGAAAGCCCCGCAAAGTCCACGGTTTGAGGAAATACCTACTAATAGTACCTTTTCCACATTCTCAGTCTGACGGCTATAGATGCCTTCAGAAGAATCCAGAGTGGCACTTACGTTTACTAGTATTTCTTCCAGTTTCTGAGCATAAGGGCGCAATTGGGTAATTGCGTCCTGAGCGCGCTTCAACTTGGCAGCAGATACCATTTTCATAGCAGAGGTAATCTGCATGGTACTGCTCACCGAGGAAATACGACTACGTAATTCTTTTAAGTTGGCCATAGTTTAGGACTTTCCCGTTCCTTAAGGCTCGGGATTAATATTTAGCGGCCAATTCCTTGGCTACAGTCTCAATAGTATTCTTGATCTCATCGGTAAGATTACCGGCTTTTAAAAGATCAAGTACATCGCGGTGTTTGTTGTCCATATAGTCTAAGAACTCTACTTCAAACTCGCGTACCTTGTTTACTGGTACATTGTTTAATAGAGCCTTGGTTCCTACGTAGATGATTGCCGCTTGCTTCTCCACTGGAAGAGGGCTGTTTACACCTTGCTTTAGGATTTCCACGTTACGCTGGCCTTTGTTAATTACAGCCATAGTAGCCGCATCAAGGTCAGATCCGAACTTAGCAAATGCTTCCAGTTCACGATACTGCGCCTGGTCAAGCTTTAAGGTACCAGATACCTTTTTCATCGACTTGATCTGTGCAGAACCACCAACACGAGATACAGAAATACCTACGTTAATCGCAGGACGAACTCCAGAGTTAAAGAGATCAGACTCCAGGAAGATCTGTCCGTCGGTAATCGAAATTACGTTGGTTGGAATATATGCGGAAACGTCACCTGCCTGAGTTTCGATAATTGGAAGGGCGGTTAAAGAACCTCCACCTTTCACTTTATCTTTAAGTGACTCCGGCAAATCGTTCATGTTTTTAGCAACATTGTCGTCGGCAATTACCTTTGCAGCACGCTCTAATAAACGAGAGTGTAGGTAGAATACATCACCAGGATAAGCCTCGCGACCTGGAGGACGACGAAGAAGTAGGGATACCTCACGATAAGCTACTGCTTGCTTAGAAAGATCATCATATACGATCAATGCAGGACGACCTGTATCACGGAAATACTCACCAATTGCTGCACCGGCAAACGGAGCATAGAACTGCATAGGTGCAGGGTCTGATGCGTTCGCAGCAACAATTACGGTGTAGTCTAAAGCTCCTTTTTCTTCAAGAGTCTTAGCAATACCAGCAACGGTAGATCCCTTCTGACCAATAGCTACATAGATACAGAATACTGGTTCTCCAGCATCGTAAAACTCACGTTGGTTGATGATGGTATCGAGTGCTACGGTAGACTTACCTGTTTGACGGTCCCCAATGATCAACTCACGCTGACCACGTCCAACTGGGATCATCGCGTCGATTGCTTTAATACCAGTTTGAAGCGGCTCATTTACAGGCTGACGATAAATTACACCCGGAGCTTTACGCTCAAGAGGCATTTCGAAAGTCTCCCCTTCGATTGGTCCTTTACCATCAATTGGATTACCTAAAGTATCCACTACCCGGCCCAACATACCTTCACCTACTTTAAGAGAGGCGATCTGACGGGTACGCTTTACAGTAGATCCTTCTTTAATATTCTCGTCGGCACCTAGCAATACGATACCTACGTTATCTTCTTCCAGGTTAAGAACGATTCCACGTAATCCAGAATCAAATTCCACCAACTCCCCGGCTTGAGCATTGCTCAGCCCATATGCACGGGCAATACCATCACCCACTTGTAGGATAGTTCCAACTTCTTCTAGGTCTGCTTCACTTTTGAAACCTGAAAGTTGGTTTCTTAGAATTGCTGATACTTCAGCGGATTTTACTTCAGCCATATTGCTTGAGCTTAATGATCCTTAAAAATCTTTGATGTATTGATTGTCTTTAAACTGGCGACGCAATGTCTTTAATTGATGCGCAAGGCTACCGTTATAGCGTTTGTCGCCAACACGTAAAACCATTCCGCCAATGATATCCTCATTAACCTCCTGGTTTAATTCAACCTCTTTACCAGTATAGGCAGCTGCTTTCTCTGCAACCGCTTTAATTTCTACTTCACTTAGGGGATAAGCAGTGGTAACTTTTACCCTCTCGATCCCCTTTAAATGAAGATACATGTCTTCATATCCCTGAGCGATAACGCGTAATGCACCTTCACGACCGTGGTTTACCACAATTTCGAAGAAGCGCTCCGTAATCTTATGGACTTTAGCGCCAAAAATCTCCTTCAGGATAGCAATCTTCTTATCTGCCTTTACGATAGGGCTAGCCATCACACTTGCAAATTCACGAGAGCCATTTAAAGTAGCGGCTACCATCTGCATGTCTTTGCGGATAGCTTCTACCTCATTCTGCTCTTGAGCAAGGTCTAACAGTGCCTTTGCGTAAACGCGTCCTAACTTGGTTACTACCATGTTAGTTGAGTTTAAAGTTGTCTAACTGCTCCTTCACCAAGTTGCCTTGCTTGGTTTTGTCTTCCAACTCTTTGCCAAGAACCATCTCTGCAATCTCAATAGACATCTCTGCAACCTGATTCTTAAGGTCGGTTACGGCGGCCATTTTCTCGTTCTGGATTTGCTCCTTAGCGTTGGCAATAATCTTTTCAGCTTGAGCACTCGCTTCAGACTTAGCATCGCTGATCATTTTGTCTTTGATCTCGCGAGCTTCTTTTAAAATTCCGTCGCGTTCTGCGCGGGCTTCAGCTAAAATTCGATCGTTGTCAGCTTGAAGGCGTTCCATCTCTTCACGAGCCTTGTCTGCAGCAGCAAGAGAGTCTTCAATACTCTGTTCGCGCTCCTCAACAGCTCCTAAGATCGGCTTCCAGGCATATTTGCGTAAAACAAATAAGAGTACTAGAAACAGTAGAAGTTGCCAAAAAAACAAGCCAACTGAAAAATCTTCTAATAATGCCATTTTAAATCTTTAATTCGGTTTGATATTGGGAAATCAAGGGCGACAGCCAACCGCTGCTCACCCTTGATCTCAAGCCTTTTGGTTCTTAAACTGCAAAAAGAGCAGCGAAACCAATACCTTCGATAAGTGCAGCAGCAATAATCATTGCAGTCTGAATCTTACCGGTTGCTTCAGGTTGACGAGCAATGGCTTCCATAGCGGAACCACCAATACGACCGATACCGATACCAGCACCGATTACTACCAAACCTGCACCTACAATTTCAGGAATCATGTTTTCCATGGTCTGTGTTTGAATTAAGCATTAATAAAAAGTCTTAGTGGTGATCATCGTGTTCCTCCACCGCTGAACCAAAATAAAGCGCGGATAACATCGTGAAAATATATGCCTGTAAGAAGGCCACCAACAATTCTATAATTGATAAAAAGAAGGTCAAACTGAAGAAAGCTCCTTTAGCACCCCAGTTCGTAAAAATGAAAATGATTCCGATAATACTTATGATTACCGTATGACCAGCCAGGATGTTGGCATACAAACGAATCATTAAGGAGAAAGGCTTTACAAATACACCAATAATTTCAATTGGCATTAAGGCTACACGGAATATATAAGGCACCCCAGGCATCCAGAAAATGTGCCCCCAATAAGACTTTTTACCACTAAACTGCGTGATAAAAAAGGTAATCAAGGCCAGGCCTAAAGTAACCGCAATGTTTCCGGTAATGTTAATCCCCAATGGAGTTTGACCAATAAGGTTGGCAATCCAAATGAAGAAGAATACTGTTAAAAGATATGGCATGAAACGCTTATAGTGCTTCTCACCGATGTTAGGACGAGCAATATCGTCGCGAACTAAGATTACTAAGGGCTCTAAGAATTTTGAAAACCCGCGGGGAACCAAATCACGCTTGTAGCGCTTGGCCATACCTCCAAACATTAGAAGAAGTAAGATTCCAACCAGGATGGTACTAAAAACAGTTTTAGTAATTGAAAAATCAATAGGCCTTTCATTGCTAACATGATGCTCCTCATCATAATGAATATGACCCTCGGCATCAGTACTAAAAATCTTACTGTGATAGAGTTTAAAATAGGAGCCTTTACTTTCTACTACGCCATTCTCCTCATGATGAAAGGCCGAGGACATGAAAAAGTGCAACTGTCCGTCCCAAAGAATAATAGGTAACGGAAACTCCACTGAGGTACCATTTGCATGATCTCCCCAAAGGTGAAAACTGTGACTATCCTTGAGGTGATGTTCCTTTACTTCGTTGATTTGCTCCTTGATGCCTTTTTCGCCATGATCTTCGTGCGTATCATGTCCATCACTTGCGGCAGCCGTCCATGAAAAGGAAAGGGCTAAAAGGAAAGTAAAGAATCCGAATCTTTTAGTCTGCATAACTCGGCGTTCAGTGGTCGTTTAAAATCAGCGCAAAAGTAAACATATTTGCTTTCCGACCACTTAATTTTTAAGCCTTCTTTTTTCAGTCCTGATTTAAGGTTTTTAGCAGGATAAAAGATTTAAAACTAAGGGCTAAGATATATGGGATGAAAAAGGAAGCGAACTCCGCAATTGACATCTCGCCATCCTCCTTATAGGCGGGATAAAAAACCAGAAAAAACACGAGGAACTTAAGACCGCTACCCCCCATAAAGATGAAGCCCAGATAATCCTTCTGCTTCTTCGCAATCCGAAGCATAACTGTTAGTATAATCTCGGCTACTATTAAATTAAACAGGTAGGCTTGCCAAAGCAAATTCTCACTAAGGCTCTTTCCGTCATTTATCACAAAATATGCGTGAGCGGAGAAGGCCAATACAAACAATGCAAATAAAAAAAGTTGAGGAAAGCGAAGAATTCTGCTATTCATCCTGATCGGATTTAATACCCTTTAAAAAAAGATAAAGCCCCAGGGACATTCCAAGCAAGGTGCCCAACAATGTAAACCAGGGTTTTTCAAATGATTGATTGGCATCTAGCCATTTACCTCCATAGGCACCTAAAAAAATCATGGCGCCCATTTGTAAGCCTAAACTGGAATACTTGGCGTAAGACTTAAGAGATTTTCTCAGCTCGTCTTGGTTCTTTTTGGGAGCTTTCATCATTATGAATTTCTCGAACTACAGCTCCCATTTTGCAAGAACCGCTGAATTCGGCTCCTGGCTCAATGGCCAACTTGATGGTGAAAATATCTCCCTCCACTCTTGCGGAAGCTTCAAGATTTAATAAGTCTTCTACGATCATGGTCCCTTCTAACCTTCCGGAAATTCGGGCAGAACCACATTTAACCTCGCCTTTTACCAATCCCTTTTGACCGATAACCAGCTTTCCGGTAATGTTAATATTGCCATTTATTTGACCGTCAACGCGAAAGTCTCCCTCAGAACTCACGTTCCCTTCTATAGATGTTCCCTGCAATATGCGGTTGCTACTGCTCGGGCTCACATTATCTTCTTTAGTTTTCTTGATCATAGCCTATTGCTCGTAATGTTCCTCGAAAAATTCCTTGTATCCCTTAATATCCTGTGCCTTATAAAAGGCGGTAAAATTGGAGTTCGAAATTACAAATTGTTCGAAACTCAGCGAAAGAAGTTCTAATTCAAGTGGTTTCTCATTAATTAAAGCCCTTAAATAGCTTTCCGCTTGATTCTTATTTGCTAGTCCGCTCACCATTATCACCTGCCATTCGGTGCCCATTAAAATCTTCTTCACCATCAACTTTATTGACGGGAAGTACTTAGAGTTAAAGTTTGAAAGTTCAATGGAAATCTTATTGGCATTAGCGCGCTTATTTGGAACTAAAAGCACATAGCGATGCATCCCGGTAAAGTCGGTTCGGTAATTAGACGTGGAGTTCTTTCCCTTCTTCTCTTCCGGAGCATTTTCTCCTGACCCCATTGCACTAAGAACTTTTTGAGCCTCGCTCGACTCATTAGTTTGAGGGAAACGCTTTAGCACTTCCTGAAGGGCAAGCTTCAACCTATCCATATTACGCAAGCCTGCCTCGCAATACGCTCTTAGGAGAAAAAACCTTGCGCCATATCGGCTATCTTCATATTTCTCAATACCCTTTAAACACTGAGAGAGTGCCGTGCTATAACGCTTGTTCTCATACTGGGCATAGGCGGAAGCATAAGCCTGTTTTGCCTCTGATTCATCTACTTCCTTAATTTCTTTTCCTTCATTCAGTATGAGATAGGCATACTCCGATTCGGGATAAAGACTAAGTATTTTATTCTTATAAATATCTCTTTGCTTCTCGTCTTCAAGTTCCACGTAAACCCGGTATAGGATATACCAGGCTTTAGGTCGATCTTCTAAATCCGGATAGCGCTTTAAAAGATCAAGAATACTTTCCGCTGCGGCTGGGAGATCCTTTATTTCCTCTTTATAAAGTAATCCGTTATCAAACAAGGCTGCTACAATCAGCGCATGGCTAGAGTCCATTGAGGCGGAGTCCATTGGAATTTGAGCCAGATAGGTTGTGGGATCATAGCGCGGGTCAAGCTTTTCTTCCTCCTGCTCTTGCGGGTCCTCTTCGTTAGACGTGTCCAAAGTGGGATCGCGCAACACGACCGATTTATCCTTTCTACGCCAATTATCTTCCAGCTTCCGATTACCCCATTTGCTGACAAAAGCCGAAACTCCGTTGGATCTCAAGGTTGGATTATAGAAGTAGAATTGCTGGTTTGCTGAGCCCATTCCGGCCAGGCCCCCCGGTCCGGACTGCCCATTTCCTGCATTAAAGGCCAGTTCGTCCATCCCTCTTTCTTGCTCCATTAAAGCTTCAAGATCCGCCTCCTTTAAATCTTCAATGATGTCCTCAATGATGGCTAATTGTTGTTTTTCAGAGAGTAAGGCCAATCCCTGTAAACTGTCTTGTAGGGCTATAGTCTGAAGATTAGCCACCAAGCGGCTCAGACTCTTTTTAAGCACCTCTACCATTTTATATTTCGGATGCTCTTTAGGCAGAAACTGATAACAACTGTCATAGTAAGCCTGGGCTTGCTCGTAGATCTTCTCATCGAATCGAATTTCTGCTAACCACAAATAGCTCAAGCCCTTCTGCTTGTTGTTTTGAGTGCTCACGCGAATGGATCGATTCAGAAAACCATCGCGATCCATATCATCGCGCAGTTTTTCCGCGACCTCCGCCATCACATAATAGATCTGGTCGCGATTATCATAATTCTTCTCATCCCGAAGCATCTTCTCCAAAGCCTCATAGGCATTATCAGGGTCCATAAGGTTAACATCGTAGTTCCGAGCCTGATTCAATTGTGCATTGAATAATAACTCATACGGTGGGCCTTTTCTAATTACTCTTTCAAAAAGCTGACTCGCTTCGTAGTCGCGGCCTAACTTGGCCTGAAGCTGTCCGCAGATATAGAGCCAACGCAATTCCAACTCGCGTTCTTCTGTTTTCTCAGCCGCCTGGATTAACAATTGATAGGCATTCTCCAAATTCCCCTGAACAAACTCAAGGTGAGCAAAAGCCGCAAACACATCAGCATTCAAATGCTTGGACAAGGTTCGGTTGGTATAGAGCTTGTCGAAACGGGCCTTCGCGGGGATGTAATTCTCCATCGCCGTTTCTGTCTTCGCCGCCCAAAGCTCCGCTTCAGCACGAATCTCTCCATCGCGGAACTTTTGAATCACATAGTTGAAAGTTTCCAGGGCAGAAGCATAGTCACGATTATAATAATGGGCCTTACCCATTAATAAGTAGGCATCATCGATGTAGTTATTCTTCTGCTTACCATCAATAAGCATGGAATGATTCTTAATCGTTTTCGCGCCTTTCTCCAGACATTTCTCTAAATCCGGCTTTACCGCCGTATAGGTTTCTTCCGTACCTTCTCTGTAAATCGATAGGAAGCCATCATAATCATCAACATGCTGCGTCCTTAATTGAGTTTGAGCCTTTATTAATGCCTGATCCCCGTTAAATAAAATATTGTACTTACTCACCATACGGTGATAGGTACGAGAGGTGTACAAATCCTTAGTTCGGGAACAAGAGACCAAAACCAGAAGAGGTACTAGGAAAATGAATAAAACTCGGGCCGATTTCAAATGATGGCGTATTCGGTTCGGGGTGTTTAACAACTAAAGCGCAAAAATATTGTAATCTAAATACTAAGCTTCCAAAAGAGACGCTTTTAAGCAAAAAGCTATTTTGACTGATTCATTCCTGCTCAAGAGTGGATTTTAGATATTTGCACTAATGGCAAAAGACCGCAAGGAATCCAATAAGGTAATATCCAAGCTTCGTAACAAATACCGGCTGGTTATTCTAAATGATGACACTTTCGAAGAGAAGCTAAGTTTTAAACTAAGCCGTTTGAATGTTTTCGTTGTCTCCGGTCTTACGGGTATCCTTCTAATTTTGGGCACCACCCTTCTAATTGCCTTTACTCCACTTCGTGAATATATCCCCGGCTATTCGAGTACTAAACTGAAGCGGGATGCCCTCCGCCTGGCCAGAGTTACGGATAGCGTTGAAAGCCAATTGAGTTTTAATGCGCGTTACCTTGAGAATTTACAAGGGATCATAAATGGAAAGGCTCCCTTGGACCTGAGTGATAGTGATGTCATTGACAGCTTAAATCAGGTAGATCTGGAATACAGCCCCAGCGAAGAAGATTCGATACTAAGGCGTTTGGTAGAAGAAGAGGAACGCTTTAACGTGCCAGTTGGAGGCGAAGGCAACATTAAATTGCGCAGTTTAAATTTCTTTTCTCCTATAAAGGGATTGGTAACCAATAAATTTAAGCCCGAGGAGGATCACCTGGGGGTGGATATTGTGGCCAAGGAAAATGAAGTGATAAAAGCGGCACAGGAGGGAAGTGTGATTTTCTCAGAATGGACTGCTGAAACGGGCTATGTGATTATCATTCAACACGCGGAGAAATTCATTTCTGTTTACAAACACAACTCTGCTTTGCTCAAAGAGCAAGGTGAAGAGGTGAGCTCAGGGGAACCGATTGCCATTATCGGTAATACCGGTGAGTTCAGTACTGGTCCACACCTACATTTTGAGCTATGGTTTAATGGATATCCTGTAGATCCTCAGGATTACATTCTATTCTAAATTAGGCTAATGCTTGTTTTTCATAGCCATAATCCGGCTGAAGGACGGGCGCCTCACTTGCAGCAACTGCCAATCGATCGCAACGCTCATTCTGGGGATGATCATTATGTCCCTTTACCCAGGTAAATCGAACTTTATGTATTTGAAGTAAGGGAACCAGCCTTTGCCAGAGGTCCACGTTTTTCTTCCCCTTAAAGCCCTTTTGGATCCAGGATTTAAGCCACCCTTTATTTATAGCATCCACCACATACTTCGAATCAGAAACAACTTCCACCTCCGATCCTTTCTTTTTCAAGGCCTCCAAACCAACAATAACGGCTAGCAATTCCATACGGTTATTAGTGGTTTTTCTAAACCCTTCCGACAGCTCTTTACGATAAGGGCCTGCCTCGAGGACAATGCCATAACCACCCGGACCGGGGTTACCCTTGGCCGAACCATCGGTATAAAGCTGTATCTGCATGTTAGAGATTCGGTAAGAGATATTCTATTACCGAAGGATAATGGCGATGTTCGAGCTCCCGCACTTTGTACTCAACATCCTCCCAGGTGTCTTCAAAATCTATTTCAACCTCTTCCTGGAAAATGATTTCCCCTTCATCATAGTTTTGGTCAACATAATGAATGGTGATTCCCGAAACCTCCTCTTCGTTCTCAACCACCGCTTGATGGACGCTCTTTCCGTACATCCCCGGGCCGCCATAATCGGGTAATAAGGACGGGTGAATATTTATGATTCGTTTATCAAATGATTGAATCATTTCTTCAGGTATTTTGCGAAGAAAGCCAGCTAGAACGACCAGATCGCAGCGCAAACTCTCGAGTTTTGCCTGTAACGTTCCGTCTTCAATCTCTTTATTAGTAAGGGTTATTGCGCGTATGCCGAGTTTGCGGGCTTTGTCCAGAACTCCGGCGTCTGAGCGGTTGGTAACAATCGCTACCACTCTGGCTATATCACTATCTTCAAAATAGCGCGCAATGTTATCAGCGTTAGTCCCTGAACCTGAAGCAAGGACAACAATATTTTTCATAGTAAGAATCTACCCAACGAAAATACAAAAGACAATAAACCCCACGCAAAACGGCTCTCGCATTTTGAATTATTTCCTTTCTTTGCAGCTTATAATTTAAACAAATTATCATGTCAGACATTGCTTCTTCAGTAAAAGCCATCATCGTTGATAAGCTGGGAGTAGACGAAAACGAAGTAACCAACGAAGCTAGCTTTACCAATGATTTGGGAGCCGACTCACTAGATACTGTTGAGTTGATCATGGAGTTCGAAAAAGAATTCGATATCCAAATTCCAGACGACCAAGCTGAAAACATTACTACTGTCGGCCAAGCCGTAGCTTACATCGAAGAGGCCAAAAAGTAGCATTCCCATATGGAGCTCAAAAGGGTTGTAGTAACAGGATTAGGAGCATTGACTCCTATCGGTAACGACGTTGAAACCTACTGGCAGAATCTGCTGGCAGGTAAAAGCGGTGCGGCCCGAATTACCCGTTTTGACCCTGAAAAGTTCAAAACGCAATTTGCTTGCGAGCTAAAGGACTTTGATGTAAAACAGTTCATTGATCGCAAGGAGGCGCGCCGCATGGACCGGTTTACCCAATATGCTTTGGTTACTGCTGATCAAGCAGTTATCGATAGCGGTATTGGGGAGCTTGACCTAAATCCCGATCGCATCGGTGTAATCTGGGGTTCAGGAATCGGAGGCTTAGACACTTTTCAAGAAGAGTGCATGAATTTCGCTAAAGGCGATGGTACTCCGCGTTTTAGTCCCTTCTTTATTCCAAAAATGATTGCTGACCTGGCTCCAGGCCATATCAGTATCAAATACGGATTTCGGGGACCAAACTATTCCACTGTATCTGCTTGTGCTTCTTCCACCAATTCTCTTATTGATGCTTATAACTTCATCCGCTTAGGTAAAATTGATGTTTGCCTGGCTGGCGGAAGTGAAGCAGCTGTAAATGAAGCGGGAATGGGTGGCTTTAATGCTATGCATGCTTTGAGTACGCGCAATGATTCTCCTGAAACGGCCAGTCGACCTTTTGATAAGGATCGAGATGGTTTCGTACTAGGAGAAGGAGCGGGTTGCCTTGTTTTAGAGGAATACGAGCACGCTAAAGCCCGGGGAGCTAAAATTTATGCCGAACTGGTTGGTTCTGGTATTACCGCTGATGCACACCATATTACCGCCCCACATCCGGAAGGTTTAGGAGCGACAGGTGTAATGAAGCAGGTTTTAGAGGAGTCCGGACTTGGTCCTGATGAAGTAGATTACATTAATGTTCACGGTACCTCTACTCCACTTGGAGATGTTGCCGAATTAAAGGCGATTAAAGCCGTATTTGGCGAACATGCCTACCGTTTGAATATTAGTTCTACTAAATCAATGACCGGGCACCTTTTAGGCGCCGCCGGAGCGGTTGAGGCTATTGCTTCTGTATTAGCCGTGAAGAACAATATTGTTCCTCCTACCATCAACCATGTTACCGACGATCCGGAGATAGATCCTGATCTGAATCTTACTTTCCATCAAGCGCAGAAACGCGAAGTGAGGGCCGCCATTAGTAATACCTTCGGGTTCGGTGGGCACAACGCTTCGGTAATGTTTCGAAAGCTGTAATATAGAGCCTCAGCTTGATGTTTTCTTTCTTAAAAAAATGGAGTTCCCGCCCCCAAAAAGGCGGGAACTTTTTGTTTAAAATCGAGCAAATTACCGGCTTCAAAGCGCGTAAGGAAGAACTCTATCAACTGGCTTTCACCCATAGCTCTGCGGGAAAAGAGTTAGATGATGGTCATAAACTAAATAATGAAAGGCTAGAGTTTTTAGGAGACGCGATTTTAGGTGCCGTGATAACCGATTATCTGTATCGCGTATATCCAAACCGGGAAGAGGGGGAATTGACCAGTTTGCGTAGTAAGCTTGTGAGCCGCAAGCACTTAAACGAACTGGGTAGTAAAATGAACCTTGAATCTCTTTTGAACTACACACCAACCAGAGGAACTCGAGCAAAATCCCTAAACGGGGACGCCTTTGAAGCGCTGATCGGCGCGCTGTATATTGATCATGGCTACGAAGCTTGTCAACGATTTCTGGAGGCACAAATCCTTAAGCGGCTTGATATTGAACAGCTTGCAGAAAGGCTAACATCTTATAAAAGCTCCCTTTTAGAGTGGAGCCAGAAAGAGAAAAAAAGTATTGAGTTCAAACTGTTGCGAACCGAAGGCAAAAGCCATGATCCCCTTTACCATGTAGCTTGCATGCTCGGTCAACAAGAGTTAAGCCAGGGAAGTGGAGCAACGAAGAAGAAAGCGGAAGAAGAATCGGCTCGCGCTGCGTTTCTAAACCTAAATTTGCCTAATGGCAAAGTTCAAACTTGAGCTTGAAGATCTCAATAATCAAATCAACACCGCTTTTGGCCTCCTTAGTCAAAGCAGCGCGTTGAAGCTTTGTTACAGACTAAATGAAGAGCTTCACGATCCCGCCTTCCAAAGGCTAAATGAAGACTTATACAGCGATTTCAAAGATTCAAGGTTTCTATTTCGAACCTGGGGCTATTACGATTCACTGCGTGAATTTGAGGTTAAACTGATAGAAAACCGTTCCTATGAAAGCCAGGGGCCGGCTTCGAACGCAGGCCAATTATTTGAAGACGAACTAGAAAGAGAAAAAAATTGGCTAACAACTAAAGATGGTTTCAATTTTTTTCTTTGGTTTGAGGGAAATATAGAAAACGTAAGTTTTACACTTAGTTGGGCAGAGAAGCTTAGCGCCTGTTCCTCCATTTTGAATGTAAAAGCACTGTCTAAAAAGGACTTAGAACGACTTAATAAATCCATAAAATATTACGATGGCTTATAACAAAGCAAAAATCGTCGCCACTCTTGGACCGGCATCCGACAATTATGGGATCATGAAAAAGATGGTCCTTGCGGGTGTTAATGTATTTCGGATCAACTTTTCTCATAGTAGCCATGATGCGGCACGGGAAATAGTAGAAAAGGTTCGTAAGCTGAATGAAGAACTGAGCACTAATATCGCGGTACTCGCGGATCTTCAGGGTCCTAAACTTCGAGTTGGTACGGTAAAGGAAGGTTCCATTCTTAAGGTTGGCGATGTGCTCACTTTTACCAATACCGAGGTAGAGGGTGATGCTACTCAGGTTTATATGACCTATGAGAAGTTTGCGGCTGATGTACGCATTGGAGATCGCATCTTAATTGACGATGGTAAAATCATCCTGGAAGCGGTTAAAACCAATGGCAAAGACAATGTTGAGGCCCGGGTGATTCAGGGGGGTCCTCTGAAATCTCGTAAAGGAGTAAACCTTCCCAATACACGAATAAGTCTGCCTTGTTTGACTAAGAAAGACCTGGCCGATCTGGATGTTGCGATGGAATGCCAGGTGGAGTGGGTTGCACTTTCCTTTGTGAGGAACCCCAATGATGTATATGAATTGCGGGATATCCTGCAGCAAAATAATGCCCCTTGTCATATCATTTCCAAAATCGAAAAACCGGAAGCGGTAGTTGAGATTGATGAGATTATAGAGGCATCGGACGGAATCATGGTAGCCCGTGGAGACCTGGGAGTAGAGGTGCCAATGCAAGGTGTGCCTCTAATCCAGAAGATGATCGTAAACAAGTGCCACCTTATGGCTAAGCCGGTGGTGATTGCTACTCAGATGATGGAAACTATGATCGAAAACCTCACGCCGACCCGCGCTGAAGTAAATGACGTTGCCAATTCCGTATTGGATGGCGCCGATGCGGTAATGCTAAGTGGGGAAACTTCCGTAGGTAAAAACCCCATAGCGGTAATCGAAGCTATGAGTAAAATCATCGCTCACGTTGAGGAAAGTGGTCAGGTTTCAGTGAATGAAGAAAATCCTCCCAGATACCGCAATAAGCGTTTTATTACGGATTCTATTTGCTACAACGCTAGTAAAATTGCCGATCAAATCGGGGCAGCGGCTATTCTCACCATGACCTTTAGTGGCTATACTGCCTTTAAGATATCAGCCCATCGACCAAAGAGCAGCATTCTGATGTTTACTTCCAACCGGAGCATTTTGAACACCATGAGTTTGCTTTGGGGAGTCCGTGGCTTTTTCTATGATAAAATGGTTAGTACCGATGAAACCTTTGGTGATATCAAACAGACGGTTATTGATAAAAACCTGGTCAGCGAAGGAGACCTTATCGTGAAGATTGCCAGTATGCCCATCCATGATCAGGGCATGACTAATATGCTGAAGATCTCAAGTATTAACGACGTCTAAGTACAATAAAAAAGCCCCTCAGTTTTACTACGGGGCTTTCTTTTAATATGCTGCCTTAAACTGCTCCAAAAAGCGAAGGTCATTTTCAAATAGCATTCGGATATCTGGAATTTGGTAACGATGTAATGCAATACGCTCAACTCCAATTCCGAAGGCATATCCAGAATATATTTCGGGGTCAATGCCGTTGTTCTTTAAAACGTTGGGGTCAACCATTCCACACCCTAGAACTTCCAGCCAGCCTGTCCCTTTGGTCATTCGGTAGTCTCGCTCATTTTCCAGGCCCCAATAAACATCCATCTCAGCGCTGGGTTCCGTGAACGGGAAATAAGAGGGACGTAAACGGATTTCGGTATCAGGTCCGAAGAACTCCTGAGCAAAGTAGAGTAAGGTTTGCTTTAAATCAGCAAAGCTTACCTGCTTATCAATATACAGGCCTTCAACCTGATGAAAGAAGCAATGCGACCGGGCAGAAATGGCCTCGTTGCGAAAAACTCTACCCGGGGATATAGTCCGGATAGGTGGATCGTTTTGCTCCATAACCCTTACCTGTACACTCGAAGTATGGGTTCTCAAAGCCCAGTCTGGATTCCGCTCAACAAAAAAGGTGTCCTGCATATCCCTGGCAGGATGCTCTTCTGGGAAATTTAAAGCCGTGAAATTGTGCCAATCATCTTCCAATTCCGGACCGCTGGAAACATTAAACCCGATTCTTTGAAAAATAGAGACAATCTCATTCTTAACCAGGGTCACCGGATGTCTGGAGCCTATATCGCTAAAATTAGCGGGCCGGCTTAAATCTTCTCCAGATTTCTGAGTGGTATTGCTTTCACTCAGGGCCTTGAGCTCGTTAATTTTACCTTGTGCGATATTCTTTAACTCATTGAGCGGTTTTCCCCATTCCCTTTTTTGCTCGCCGGCCAGTTCGCGAAAATCATTGAAGAGTGCGGTGATTTTTCCTTTCTTTCCAAGCATTTCTACGCGGAAAGATTCTACTTCAGCAGCTGTTTTGCTGCCAAAATCTTCGATCTCACGAAGCAATAAATCAATGCGTTCTTTCATTATGTAATGCGAATAAACCGTTCGCCTGCGTTAATTGTTATATTTGATGCGCAAAGATGATAATTATTTAGCACAGTCATGCCTCGTTTTTATCGTTCCATATTAGTTCTAGGCCTTGCCCTTTTTCTCGCTAGCTCTTGCAGTGAGGACGATAGGGATTTCGCTCTAGACCTTGTTGTTACTGTGGAAGACGGAACCATTGCAGCGCAAAATGCACTCGTTCACATTTACGCTCCAGTGGAGAATACAACCGTTGACTACTACCTTTATACCGATGAAAACGGTAAGGTTTCAATTAGCTTACGTAATAAGGCAGTAGTAGAAATCGTTGCTACAAAGAGGCCTTATAAAAGCTGCACATTTGCAGAATTGGAAAGAGGTGTAAAAACTGTTTATCTGGACATGACCATTTCGGGTGATCCTGATAGCGGTTGCAGAGACGATCAATAATTATGAAGAAGCTATTTGCCGGTCTTTTTTGTTTCAGTTTGCTGTTTCTTTTTTCTTGTGAAAACGAAGAACTAAATCCTGAATACCCCTTTACAATAGTAGTTAGAACCCTTTCGGACTCTACCCGAATGCAGAACGTTTTTGTAGAAGTTTCTGCTCCCATTCCCGGGAATCAAGTTTGGATAAATGGGAACACCAATGAGGTTGGAGAAGTCGACTTCGAATATGATCGGGCAGCAACTTTAAGTATCAGGGCAAGCCGTGGTGAGCGACCCGATTATACCTGGATCGGTTGCACTGAAATCCGTCTATTACCCAATGAACGCGTTACCAAAACGGTTTATATTGAGCCTTATGACACCTTATTAGTTGGATGCTCATTTGACTAGTTCTCCCAGACTTCCTCGTCAAAATAGCGGATCACCGATTCCTTCATTAAGATACTTTGTTCTCCTGCCTTCAGGAAGGGAAGCTTTTTAATAAGCTCATAATGCGGCCAACCATCTTCATCGAGACCAACCAGTTCATAGTAACCATAAGGCATTAGCAATCTACAAATCGCTATATGCATAAGATCCAGTTTTTGATCCTTCTTAAAAGTGCGTTTCTGAGGGCCGCTTCCAAGCTCACGCACACCAATTAAAAAGAGGATTACATCTAAATCTGGTTCTTCTCCATCTCCAAATCGCTCTTTTACGTAGTTCACAATCCTATTCCACTTGTTTCTATTGTTCTGCTCAAGCATTTTTTCAGCATTTGTGGTTATCTTGGAACCCTAATTCTTGTACTTGGAATATTCTGCTCTGGATATCATACTCTTAGCCCCAATTGTATTTGGCATCATTAAGGGATTCATGAAAGGTTTTATCAGAGAACTAGCCGCGATTTTAGGAATTTTTATCGGGGTAGTTGCAGCCTATTTATTAGCAGATAATGTATTCCAATATTTTACGATCTATTTCGAATCAGTTGACTTCGAACTGAAAATAATTAGTTATGTAGTAGTGTTTTTTGCTACTATTCTTTTAGTCAATTCCTTAGCTAGCCTAATGACCCGCACCATGAAGGTAATCGCGCTGAATGGAATTAACCGCCTGTTGGGTTCCATTTTCGGAGCCGTTAAATGGGCCGCTATAGTAACCCTGGCAGTCTTCACTTTGAACCGTATTCAGCAAACCAATACGGTATTTCAAAAGAGTACTTTAAAGAAGAGTGTAGTATACCAGCGATTTTTGGGATACAGTGATAAAGCTGCCCAGTATATCGGTTTTGATGAAAAAATAGACAAACAGTATCTGATTAAAGACGCAGGAAGCTAACTCAGAATTGCAGCTATACCTGGTAGCGTCTTTCCTTCTAAAAACTCGAGCATCGCTCCTCCACCGGTACTTACATAACTCACCTTGTCCGCCATATTGAATTTCTTAATGGCCGCTACGGAGTCGCCACCGCCTACTAAACTGAATGCCCCTGCCTGAGTTGCCTTAACAATCATCTCTGCCGCCTTAATCGTGCCTTCAGAAAAGTTCTCAAATTCGAAGACTCCCAAAGGCCCATTCCACAGCAGTGTTTTACTGGCCTCTATAATTGGCTCGAGAGCGAGCATCGTCTTAGGTCCGGCGTCCAAGCCCATCCAACCCTCCGGAATGCTCTTAGAGGGCACTATATCGCGTTTCGCCTGATCGCTAAAATCATCTGCAATGACTGAATCAAGGGGTAAGTGTATTTTAACCCCCTGTTTATCAGCTTCTTCCATTATTCGGATAGCTGTATCCACAAAATCGGGCTCAATTAAGCTATTTCCAGTCTCCGCACCTTGTGCCTTTAAAAATGTAAATGCCATTCCACCACCAATAATCAGATGATCAATGTTTGGTAAAAGGTTTTCCAGGACGGAAATCTTCGAAGAAACTTTTGCGCCTCCAACAATGGCCGTTACAGGCTTCTCTCCACCTAATAAAACTTTGTTGACATTATCAATCTCAGCTTTGAGGACTAAGCCGAATGCCTTGCGACCATCAAAGTGCTTTGCGATAATCGCGGTAGAAGCATGCGCTCGGTGTGCGGTTCCAAAGGCATCATTGATATAGAAATCACCATTTTTAGCAAGGGCTTCGGCAAAAGCTTCATCTCCTTTAGTCTCTCCTTTATGAAATCTTAAGTTTTCTAAAAGCAGAATTGTATTGGGAGCCAAAGCTTTGGAAGCATCCACTACGTCATCTCCAATGCAGTTATCCATAAACTGAGCCTCCATTCCGCTAATCGCTTTCAAGTGGTCGACTAAATTGCTCAAGGAAAACTTTTCTTCCGGTCCATCTTTTGGTCGACCAAGATGAGACATTACGATTGGCCTACCCCCCTTCTCTACTATGGCTTTGAAAGTAGGGATGTGGGCTTGCATACGGCTATCATCAGTGATATTTTGATGCTCATCAAGCGGTACATTAAAATCCACTCGAATTAATACTCGTGCATCCTTAAGATCGAGGTCGTTTATGCTTGGCATTTCTATTAATTTTGAGGCGAAAATACGCCGCTTTGGCCAGATAAATCAAATCCCTAATGTTATTAAAAGATGTACCGGGCTTATTGCCTGAAAAGAAAAAGCTACTGGATTCGGTACATCGTGCTCATAACAGTCATGCCCAACTTTTTCATGGTCCAAAAGGCACGGCTGCATTCGCTTTAGCCCTGGCCTATGCCCAGTATCTGGCATGTGAAAAACCTAACGAAGAAGATAGCTGCGGAAACTGCATTCATTGCAAACAATTCCAGAAGTTTAGCTATCCAGACCTACATTTCAGCTTTCCCTTTGCTAGGGTTGCCGGTGCTCCAAAGGAGTTAAACTGTGAATTCTTTATTAAAGATTGGATACACTTCGTTGAGCAAAAACCAATTTTTCACATAAATGACTGGCTTAATAAGCTTGATGTAGCGAACAAACAGGCACAAATAAACGTGGATGAAGCCGCTCGCATCATTTCCAAATTAAATTATAAGTCCTACAGTGGCGGTCCGAAAATTGTAATACTCTATCTTCCTGAATACCTACACCCTTCTGCTGCAAATAAGCTGCTCAAAACCCTGGAAGAGCCCAGCTCCGATAGTGTAATAATTCTCATAAGCGAGAACCCCGAGCGCTTACTTCAAACCATCACCAGTAGATGTCAAAAGATCTATATTCCTAGAGCTAAAACCACTGATATTCAAGGATTTCTAGCTAACAACGGTGTCTCTCCTGAAAATGCCCGGATGGCCGCATCCGTAGCCGAAAATGATATGGTACAGGCCCTCAGTATTGCTACAGATGCCGAGAGGTACACATTATTTGCGGAGCTTTTCCAAAATTGGATGCGCGGTTGTTATAGCGCAAAGGTGAAAGAAATATTTGCGTTTGTAGATCAGTTCTCCTCCTTAGACAGAGAAGCACAAAAAGATGCTTTACGATTCTTCATTCAGACCTTGCAGATTTCATTTAGTTCCAATAAGAAAGAACAGGCCCTACATCATCCTGTCTATGAAAAGTTATCGTTTAAGTTAGATGGCTTCGCCTCAGTTCTGCATCTGGAAAACACGAAACTTGCCCTTGAGGTGTTGGAAAAGGCAATTTATGACCTAAGTAGGAATGGTAATGCCAAACTCATTCTTAGCGATGCAAGCTTCCAATTTAGCAACCTTCTTCGCTTAAAGGAATCTTAAGCCGGTTTTTGGAGCACATATATAAGGCTGCTCATGTTCTGATTCGAACCCGAACCTTTGACATTGGATTTTAATCCTTGCCAAAAAGCCTTAACCGGGCGTTGAGAGCCGTGTCTGTTTTTCTCGCTAAGCAGGGAGACGTAGAAACTATCAAAGGGCATATTGCGAACCGCTTTCAGATTAAAGCCGTGCTTATCGGCTAAGTTTCTTATATCCTTCTTTGAAAAATGCCATAAGTGAAGAGGCACGTCAAAAGCAGCCCAATCAGACTGATAGTGCTCTGCATCATCCGACTCATGGTTAGGTAAGGCTAAAACAAGGAAGCCTCCCGGGACCAGGCGCTCGTAGAAATAGCTCAGCGTTTCTCTGAGATCAGGAATGTGTTCTAAAACATGCCAAAGGGTAAACACCCCTATACTGTTAGGAGCCAAAGATTCTCTTAATTCGGGATCTATAAGGTCAAGGCCTTTATTAGCCGCATTCTCCCTAGCCCGAGAAGAAGGTTCAAAACCTTTAACCTCCCACCCCTTGGTAGAGGCATATCTTAAAAACTCTCCCGTTCCAGCGCCATAATCAACCAGAAACTCTTTTGGTGATTTCAGTTTCTGAATCAAATCAAACTTCTTACGAATCGCTCTAGTTCGAACCAGCTCATAAACCTGATCCATCAAACCGCCCTTTCCATCTGTGTGGCTTACATAGTCATCGCTCTCATAGTAAGCGGCCAGTTGTGCACCTTTAGGAACCGGATTGGTAAACCAAAATCCGCAATTCCTGCATTCATCAATATTGAACCCCTCTTGTTTACCCCTGAAATAGTAGGGCTTACGGACCGACTGTAAATGTGTGTCGCCACAGATCGGGCAGCTGCTATATTGCTTCATGTTTCACGTGGAACTAACGGCCCATATAGACCAATAATACACTGATGTCTGCAGGTCTCACCCCGCTAATCCTTTTTGCCTCCTTTATGCTTGAAGGTTTAAACTCCGTAAGCTTCTCACGGGCCTCATAACTTAAGGACTTAAGTTTATGATAGTCGAAATTCTTTGGTATCCTAAGCTCTTCCAAACGATCAATTTTAGCAGCAGCTTCTTTTTCCTTCTCAAGGTAGCCTGAGTATTTCGCCTCAATCTCAACCCGCTCGATATTCTCCGCCGTGATCCCGTTCTCCTTAAGAAATCCGTCAAGGGCATCAAGGGATTTAAAATCATTGAATGTCAACTGAGGGCGTGCGATCAATCTCTCAAACTTAAGCTTCTGCTTAATGGGGCTCAAGCTTCTCTCTTCTAATATTGGATTCGCCTCCTCCGGACTTATTGACTGATTTTTCAGCCATGAACGCAAAGCCTTGGTCTTAGATTGCTTAGCCTCGAACTCCGTCATCCTCTCTTCGGATAATAAACCCAGCTCATGGCCTTTAGGGCTTAAGCGCTCATCCGCATTATCTTGACGGAGCAAAATGCGATACTCTGCTCTGGAGGTAAACATGCGGTAGGGCTCTTCCGTGCCTTTTGTAATCAAATCATCGATTAGTACTCCGATATAAGCTTCATCCCTACTTAAAATGAAGGGATCCTGCTCCTTAATTGAAAGTGCAGCATTAATACCCGCCATTAAACCCTGGCTAGCTGCCTCCTCATATCCCGTAGTTCCATTAATCTGACCCGCGAAATACAAGCCGCCAACTAGCTTAGTCTCTAAGGTCTTTTTCAGTTGCGTTGGTGGAAAATAATCATACTCTATAGCATAACCCGGACGGAAAATCTTCACATTCTCAAAGCCCTTCACCTTTCTTAAGGCCTTTTCCTGAACCTCCTGTGGCAAACTCGTGCTAAAGCCGTTGACGTAAATCTCCACGGTATTCCAGCCCTCCGGTTCTACGAAAATCTGATGACGATCCTTATCCGCAAACTTGTGAATCTTATCCTCTATCGAGGGACAATAACGCGGACCGGTAGACTGTATCGCCCCATTAAACATGGGACTACGGTCAAAACCTTCTTTTAGTGTTTCATGAACTATGGGACTAGTGTAAGTAATATGGCAACTCCTTTGTTCCTTCAAGGTGTGCGTAGAAGAACTAAATGAAAACTTCTCAGGGGCCGCATCACCTGCCTGCTCCTCCATTACTGAGTAATCCAGGGAACGCCCATCGACCCGGGGAGGAGTACCTGTCTTCATACGCCCAGACTCAAAACCAAGCTCAATCAATCTTTCAGTAATCCCAGTCGCAGCCCGTTCTCCAGCTCTACCTCCTCCGTATTGTTTATCTCCGATATGAATTAGACCATTTAAGAACGTCCCATTGGTTAAAATAACCTTCTTGGCACGTACCTCAACACCCATGCCTGTTCGAACTCCACGGATCGTACTGTCCTCGACCACCAAATCCACTACCATGTCTTGAAAAAAGTCCAACAGCTGTATAGCTTCCAGACTTAATCGCCACTCCTCAGCAAACCGCCATCGATCACTTTGAACCCTTGGCGACCACATGGCTGGACCCTTACTTCTGTTAAGCATCCTAAACTGAATAGCGGTCTTATCGGATATAATACCCGACAATCCTCCTAACGCATCTATCTCTCGCACAATTTGCCCCTTCGCAATTCCACCCATAGCAGGATTACAGGACATCTGGCCAATCGTCTGCAAGTTCATTGTAATAAGAAGAGTTGCCGCTCCCATATTGGCAGCAGCAGCGGCGGCCTCCGCACCAGCATGACCACCCCCCACAACTATTACATCATACTCCGTATTAATCATAAGCGTTTCACGTGAAACAATTGAATAAATTGAAAATCAACTATTTGGGCCGCGAAATTAAAAATTTTTCCTCTTCGGCACGCATCCGCTCTCTCTCCTCACCAGAAATATCATCAAAACCTATACAATGCAGTAGTCCATGAATCAGAACCCGACACAATTCCTCCTCAAAGGGCAGCCCTAAATCCTTAGCGTTCCTTAAGATCACCTGGTGCCCAAGAAACATTTCCACCCGCAGTGAGGCTCCACGGCTATGGTTAAGGGTTATAATATCAGTAGGGTAATCATGGCCTAATAAAGATTTATTCAGGCCCTGTATAATCTCATCAGTACAAAAAGTATAAACCACCCGCCTAATCGAATAGGAGTGAGTCGTCATAGAACTTTGTAACCATTCCTCCAGAGAGTCTTCATTGGATAAAACCCAATCCGGAATCTCGCCTTCAAAGCTAACTCTGGACATCCAACAATAGCTTATAGAAAGGAACCAAGTTCAGTCTACCTCGATTATATGAATCAATACTACTTCTTTGGTCTTCTTCCCCCTCAAATAACAAATCCCCCGATCGCATCCTCCTACTATCACCAGATTTAGAATCCCTCTCTTCCTTCTGTCTACGTTCCTCCTCTGCCCTTTCGTCCTCCAACAAACGGGTCTCAATCCTTTCGAAGCGCTCCTTAAATCCAATTAGGTCATTTTGCAAGAGCGCGTCCTCGGCCTGATCAAGCTCTTCTAATAATTCACTCGGTTCATCTCCATTTCCACCAGCCTGACCATCTTGTTCTGCCTCCTTAATCATCTGACGCAATGCTTCCTGCTCACTAAGAATTCTGCCTAAATCCTGAGAACTTGATCCCTCTTCACCCTTTCCTTCCTTAGAGCCTTTCTGTAGCTTGTCCACCATCTTACCTATCTCGGAAGCCTTTTTACCCATTTCCCCGGGCTTGGGTTTCGCGCCACCAGGTTTTTGACAATTCTGATCACCTGGCTTCTGCATGGCCATCATCGACATCATACTCTGCAAACTATTATCAAGTAACAAAGCAAGCTCATTGGCTGCCATCATCGAGTATTGATGCGCCACCGCAGACGAATTATTATTCAAATCCTGTAAATCATCTCGAGCCTCCTGAAGCTTACCAGACATTTTATTTAATTCCCTAAAAACCTTCTCCTGAATCTGGGGTGCCTTTTGAGCTAAAACCTCTAAACTATCCCTTATGACAGCAGAACCTGCTATAAGCCTTCTCTGCTCTACAAGAGCGAATCTAAAAGCGGGATCATCCTTACCCAAAGCCGATATATCTAAACCCACTTCCTCCACATCAAGGCTGAATTGCTTCAAATTCTCAAGAATAGAACGTAAACTCTCGATGTTCATACTCAAGGCATTTGCTTGCATCTCCATCATCATCGAACTCAGCTTCTCGCTCATTTCTTGCATCTCCTCAGCCGCATCCTGTTCGTTTTGTTGCGCTTCAGAGCTCTTACCAGACTTCTGGTTCTCCTGAGCCTCATCCATCTTCTGTTTGGCATTCTCAATAGACTCTTGCATCTCACTTTCCTCAAGAATATCCTGCAAGGCCTTATTCTTATCTGCTAATTCTTCCAGTTTCTCTTCAGTCTTCTCAAATTCTTCCTTCACGTCATCTAGATCCGCTTGATCCTGATCCTGCTTGGACATCTCCTTCAAATCCTTTGACAACTCCTGCAGTTGATTTATCTCCTTTAACAAATCTCTCTGGAAAGCCAGATCCTCCAAAAGCTTATCCAATCTTTCATCCTGGCGCATTTGCTCCTGGTTCTCCTGCTGTAAGTCCTGAAGCTTCTCTTTAAGTTTCTTCATGTCCATCTTATCCATCAAAGCCTGAATCTCCTCTTCCAAGGCCCTCAACCTCTTTTCCTCCTCGGACACCTCATCTAAAAGATCCTTTACTTGCTCTTTGGCCAACGAATCCACCTTAAGATTCTCTAATTGCTTCTTTAATTCCTCTCGCTGTTTAGTGCGTTGCTCGGATCGCAATTGTAGTTCCCTAAGCTTATCTTTAAGTTTATTTTTCTCTTTCCAGTCCAGGCTAGACTTATTAACCATAGACTCCTCCATCTTACTCAGTTCACGGTTTAATTCTTCTAAAGCCTTCTTCTGTGTAGATCCTGATTCAGAAAAAGCATTGAGTTTCTTGTAGGCATCATTATCTAAGGCTCCCTCTGTTGGTATAACCAGCCTTATCTTTTCTGAAACCGCCAGCTTAGCACCATTAAAGCCATCATTATCCCAAACCCTATAATACACCTCCAATTCATCGGCATTACCTAAACTATCCAAGGTTAACCTGTCTATGATTAAGCCATTTTCCAACTTAAGATCCTCCACCTTCTCTGAGCCATCCTTCACTAGAACCCTCTGAACCCGGCTCAGCCCATAATCATCCATTGCTTTAATCGCTATAGAGCGTAAAAAGCGATTGATACTATCAACCTTTAAAATCGATACACTTGGGAATTGATCCTGAATCGGATAGATACTCGTTCCTTTTAACAGATCAATTGTATCCTCCTTATTAGCAATTCTTAAATCGAAAGACAACTCCTCTTTCAACCTGAGTTCCAAACGACTTCCTTCGAAAACTAAATCTCCAGCCTCCGTTCTCAGCTCCGCCCTTTCAACGTCTTGTGCATTAAGCATGCTTATGTTTAAGGCAGAACCCTCCGGTGCTCGATGCAAGCCGCTCAAATCCTCCGAAAATGAAGACAAACCTGTATAGGCTGGCGGGATAACTTCTAACTTGAAAGATGAAACAGATGGGGCCTTATAAACGGATATCTTTAGTTCTGAACTGTAGTAACCATTCGCAAGAAAGCGAAGCCTAGTGTCCCCACTAACCTTTTCAAGAGATAAAAGCCATTGATCTGGTCCCAACCTCCTGGCCAGAACCTCTACACCGTTAATCTCCGCCTTAAGCTCGCGAGGAAAATCTTGACCTACCAGTTTAACCGGAATGTCAATACTCTCGTCCTCAATGATCCGATAAATATCCCTCTCCAAAATGAAATCGAAAGGAGCTGGTGGTAAGAACTCTCTATCATAATTAACTAGTCTCCTACCACTATCAGAAATGGTTCCCGATGGATCCCATATAATCAAAGTCAACAAAACCAAAAGGGGAACAAATAAGATAGGAGCCAAACGTTTCAATCCCTTCCAATCAATTAAGGCATCAAACTGATAAGCATTAAGTACACCTACCTTTTGCCTAATCGCAGCTTCTTTTAAAGACGTCTCCAAGTTATCCTCCGAACCAAGGCTAAGCGTATTAAGAACCTTATCGGATAAACCTCTTTCTAAACCATTCAACTGATGAGCTACATCCTCATGAGTAAGCCCAGAAATTATACGGGTCATCTTTAAGAAGGGAAGCACAACATAAAAGAGTAGCCAACCAAAAAACAGAGCAATAAAAGACCAAAACATCACGGTCCTTGTTCCGGAAGCAAAATGTCCCCAATATTCCAAACCGATATAACCTAAAACGGTGGTAAGGCTTAAGCCCAACCATAAAAACAAACCTTTAACCAACCGAAGTTTGTAATACTTCCGGATGTAAATGTTTAATCGTTCTTTGAGGTCTTTTATATCAGTCATAGCTGCTAAAAATCAAATATACAGAGCATATAGAAACCTTATCTTTGCCGCCCTTTAATAACCCTGCTATGAGTAATACAAAAGTACGTGTAAGATTCGCACCCAGCCCAACTGGTCCACTTCATATGGGAGGTGTTAGAACCGCTCTTTACAACTACCTATTCGCGAAACAGCAGAAAGGAGATTTTATTTTACGAATTGAGGACACCGACCAGACCCGATTTGTTCCCGGCGCTGAAGAATATATTATCGAATCACTAAAGTGGTGCGGAATTACACCAGATGAAGGACAGGGCTTTGGGGGAGACTTTGGACCCTATAGACAAAGTGAACGCAAAAGCCTGTACCGTCAATATGCAGATCAGCTCATAGCTAACGGCCACGCATATTACGCCTTCGATACTCCTGAGGATTTAGACAGAGTTAGGGAAATGGCCAAGTCAGCGGGCTCACCTAACTGGCAATACAATCATGTTACCAGGGCAAGTATGAAAAACTCGCTGAGTTTATCTCAATCAGAAGTTGAGAAGCGATTAGATGCCGGCGAACCTTATGTAGTGCGTATCAAACTTGAAAGGAATGAGGAGGTGAAATTTGAAGATATCGTTAGAGGTTGGGTAAGTGTAAACACCAACAACATGGATGATAAAGTGCTATTTAAGTCCGACGGTATGCCCACTTACCACCTGGCTAATATTGTTGATGACCACCTAATGAAAATCTCACATGTTATACGGGGTGAGGAGTGGTTGCCATCAGCTCCCTTACACGTCCTACTTTATCGATATCTAGGTTGGGAAGATGTAATGCCAAAATTTGCTCACTTGCCCCTATTACTCAAACCAGATGGAAATGGTAAACTGAGTAAAAGAGATGGAGATCGTCTGGGCTTTCCGGTATTTCCTTTAGAGTGGCATAATCCTGAAAATAAGGAAGTGTTTTCCGGTTACCGTGAAAAAGGTTATTTCCCGGAAGCGTTCATAAATATGCTCGCCTTTCTAGGTTGGAACCCCGGCACAGAGCAAGAGCTTTTTAGCCTGGATCAATTGGTCGATAGTTTCACACTGGAGAAGGTAAATAAGGCCGGAGCCCGTTTTGACCATGATAAAACCCGTTGGTTTAATCAACAATATCTCCGTGCTAAATCAGATGAAGAGTTGGGAAAACTATTGGGTGAGGAGTACCTGAAAAATGGTCTGGAGATAGATTCGTCTAAAGCGATTGCCATTGCTACTCTTATGAAGGAAAGGGCTTTCTTTATTAAGGATCTCTATGAGGAGTCGCTCTTCTTCTTCTCTGCTCCCAATGAGTATGATCTAAAAATCACGAAGAAGAAGTGGAATGAAGATGCCAGAAATCATGTAGTGAACCTTCGAGAATTATTTTCTCGAAGCGAATCATTTGACGCAGCTACCATTGAGACGATATTCAAGGACTACCTAACTAAAAATGAAATTGGTTTCGGCAAAGTAGGTCCAGGTTTTAGGCTAGCGGTAACTGGCAAAGCTATGGGGCCTTCAATGTTCGAAATATGTACTATCCTGGGAAAAGAGGAAACACTTAGCAGAATAGACAAGGCGCTTAAGGATTTACCCTAATGGATAAAGTTTCAGTTAGCGGCATAAGGATAAACTCTAATCACGGCTGCCTTGACGAGGAAGCTTTGATTGGTAGCGAATATGAAGTGGATATTGTTGTTTGGGGAGATGTAAGTGCCTCATTTCAAAGCGATGACCTTAGAGACACCATGGATTATGTAAAAATCAACGAAATCGCGGAAAAACATGTCTCTCAGCGAATGAAACTAATTGAAGCAGTTTCTTACAAAATCCTAAATGAGATATTTGAGGAAATGCCCAAAGTAATGCGTTGTCAAGTAAAACTTTCCAAAATTAATCCTCCAATTAATGGGGATGTTGAACGTGTAAGCTTTGAAGTTTTACGCGATCGTCACATCCAATAATTTCTATATTTGCAAGCCCAATAAGGTTCCGTGGCCGAGTGGCTAGGCAGAGGTCTGCAAAACCTTGTACAGCGGTTCGAATCCGCTCGGAACCTCAAAGAATCCCGAATCCTTTATCTGAGAATTCGGGATTTTTTTATTTACCCCCAAGAGTATCAATTGATAAATCACAAAAACTGATTAAAGTAAGCTTCAGTCTAGCTTCCAGAGTATACTTTTGTGGTCTATTTTAAATTGGTCTAAATAAGTTAGATGCGTTCTATTCTTCGTATAATTAGCCTGGGACTTGCTCTAAGCCTGCTTCCCATTTCGGTCCATGCTGACGGTGAAAATGCCCGAATGATGGTTCACCTTCTTGATTACATCGCAGTAGATTATTCTATGGCAGTTAATCAAGGACAAGTAATAAGTAAGGCGGAATACGCTGAAATGCAGGAATTCGCCAACACTATTAAGAGTTTAGGAGAAGACGCACCTGCCGGGGTAAAATCAGACATCGCCGTTTTACAAAAGCTAATTACTGATAAAGCCTCTCAGGAGAAAGTCGCTTCGATATCCAATTCCATCAAACAGAAAATCATTTCATCCTTTCAATTGGAAATTGCTCCTAAGCGTTGGCCAGACCTGGACAATGGTAGGATAATTTACGCCCTTGAATGTAAGAGCTGTCATGGTGAAAATGGTTTTGGGGATGGACCACTCAGTTCTGGTTTAGAACCAGCACCTACTAACTTTCATGATGAAGATAAAGCGAATGGCCTCTCACCATTCCAAGCATATAATACGATCCGATTAGGGGTGAACAACACCGCAATGCGCGCCTTTGATGAACTAAGTGATGATGAAATCTGGGATCTCGCTTTCTATGTTATCTCCTTGCCCCATGCCTCTTCACAAACGGAGTATCAAGATCAGGAAATTGATATGCAGGTTAGTCTGGAAAAGCTTGCCTCCCTAAGCAACAATGAACTTCTTGAGAGTCTTAATGGAGATGCACGTAGCAAGGAACTAATATCTGCCTTGAGGCTCTATCCTCGAGAAATTGCCGAAGGCAGCCAAGGAGACTATCTCAGCCAGGCCATAGATTTGATTGAGCAATCAAACAATGCGTATGCACAAGGTGATATTGCCAAGGCAAGAACCCTCGCCTTAACTGCTTACCTGGAGGGTGTTGAGCCAGTAGAAGCAAAACTACGAGCCAATGATGCGAGCTATTCGGCCAAATTAGAAGGCCAACTAGCTAAACTGAGATCGGCGATTGAAAGTGGACTCAGTCCCGAAACCGTGAGTCAGGAAGCAAGTCTAAGTATTGAGATGATTCGAGAAGCAAAAAGAAAGACCGCAAACAAAACGTTTACGGGTTGGCTTGCATTTCTTCTTTCCTCCTCCATTATCCTACGCGAAGGTTTAGAAGCTTTTCTAGTCGTGATCACCATGTTGAGTATTGTGCGCGCTATTAAGCTTCCTAAAGCAACCGCTTATGTTCATTCGGGATGGATATCAGCAATTGGCGTGGGTATTTTAATGTGGCTTGCCGCGGGTTCTTTGTTTGATTTTAGTGGCGCACAAAGAGAGTTAATGGAAGGTTTAATTGCACTATTTGCTGTTGTCGTTCTACTATATGTAGGATTCTGGATGCACAGTAAATCTGAAGCAGGTAAATGGCAAGCCTATGTGAAAGATAAAATCCAAAAATTGGCTCGAACAGAAAACATGATCGGCCTGGCTTTTCTATCTTTTATTGTGGTATTCCGAGAAGCTTTTGAGTCAGTTCTATTTCTCTCCGCTTTAAGCTTAGAAATTGGTGAAAGCCAACAAACAGCCTTTACAGGAGGTATCGTTTTCGCCTTCGCCCTTTTAGCGGTGATCAGCGTACTTATAATGCGATATTCAAAAAAGCTTCCTATCGCTAAGCTCTTTAAATACTCGGCAATTATAATCTCAGGACTAGCTGTAATCCTAGCCGGTAAAGGCTTAAATGCTTTACAGGAAGCTGGTAGTATTTCCATTAGTATACTGCCCATCGATCTTCGTATAGACGCCCTGGGCTTTTACCCAACATGGGAAACCGCTGGTGGACAGCTCATTATTTTGGCGCTTGTTCTCATCCTTTGGAATGTGGCCAATCGACCCCAAAAGATTAATGAGTCTAAAGCAATAAGCTCCTAGTTAAAACAAGAAGAAGCTCTTAATTTCGTTGAAGACTAAAACTCTTCAATGAAAAACTGGCTATTCCTTTTCTTAGTTACCACGGTCTTTCAGACCCAGGCTCAGAACATACATAGATTAAGTAGTAAACTCGAGACAGTCACCGTCTATGAGCAAGGAGCGAACTTTGAACGCTCGGCAACCGTAAACCTAGCCCAAGGCTCTCAAAAGATTGTATTCAATAATCTTCCCCTGGGCATTGATCCGAATAGCATTCAAATCGGCAGCAATAAGAAATTGGAACTATTGAGTATCCAAAACTCTGTAACACCAGAAGAAGATCGTTCTAAACCCGTCCGCCTGCTGGAACTAGAAAAAGAAATCGAGCAGTTGGAACAACAGAAAGAAGAAGTCCTTGCCCATCAAGAGGCCCTTCGATTAGAAAACGAATTTCTAGCAAAGAATACCTCCTTGGGTGGAAACCAAGGCTACAGCTTAATTGAATTAAGAGAAATCAGCCAATATGCTAAGGAGCAAAAGCTGAAAAATCAGCTTCAACAGCAGGCTAAAAAGCGAGAAATGCAAAGTATTCAAGAGAAGCTTGTCGAACTGCAAAAAGAAGCCGGTCAACTTCGATACAAAATGAATCGACTATCTGGTGAAATCATTGTAAAACTTAATAATCCACAAAATCAGAATTGCAAATTTCATTTGGCTTACACCCTCCGTAATGGTGTTTCCTGGGTGAGTTCTTACAATCTCTACTTCGAAAACCTGGGTCAAGATTTAAAGCTAAATCATAAAGCCAAGATCTATCAAAACAGTGGGGAGGATTGGGAGCAGGTAAAACTTCAATTGGTTACAGGGACTCCAAACCAAAACACCCAAATGCCCATCGTTTTACCCGGCTTTGTGAACTTTCAAAGTCAATTCTTAGGTCAGAGAAGGGACAACTACTTTGATGGAGCAGCAAAAGCCGAATCCCTCAATGAAGTAGTAGTAGAATATAAAGCTCCACTTGTCGGTAAAGATTTTAATCTCGTCACTCAACAAACCCGTACTGAATTCCTGGCCCCAAACAGATACTCCATTGCAAATGAAACTAACGAGAGTATTTCGTTGCGCGACCTTAGGCTTACCGCCAATTTTGAATATCAGGCTAGTCCCGCTCTGGATGCCGCGGCTTACCTCGTTGCAATTGTAAAAGACTGGGAAAAACTACAACTCCTCAACGGTGAAATGAGCCTTTATAATCAAGGGCTTTATATCGGTTCTAATTATATGAATTTCAATCAAGCAGCTGATAGTATAATGATCTCCTTAGGTAAAGATCCCAGCATTAACATCAAGCATGAAAGAGTATTCTCTAAAGAGAGCAAATCCTTTCTAGGATCTGATCGAATCGATGAATACCGTTATGAGCTGACTTTGCTGAACCGAAAATCTAATGACTTGAAAATTCGTGTCTACGATCGGGTTCCTATTAGCCAAAACGAGGACATCCGAATTAAACATCAAATCGGACAAAATGGAAAGATACCTAATCCGGAAACTGGTGTTATCGAATGGACCTTGAATCTACAACCGGGTAAAAGCAAAACTTTAGAGTTTGGTTACGAAATTCGATATCCAAAAGATCAGCAAATCAATTGGTGATTATTTAGATGGCTCATTATGGACTGAAAAAAGAAGTCTATGCCCGAAAACCTCGTAAGAGCTTCTCGCATCTCAAAAAGATTTATGGCGAAAGACTTGACAAGTTTGATCACCACATTAGAGTCACTGAGATTAATGGAAAACCATTCTCAAAGGAAGAAAGAGCTTTATTAAAAGCAAAGCTTAAAAGGGAAACCAAAAAGGAATTGAAAAGGAAACTAGTACTTCTCTTGCTTTCCTTAGCTCTGACTCCTATTAGCATCTTCGTCCTAATCTATTTGCTGCGAAATTATTTCGGTTTCTAAGCCATTCAGCATTGTAAAGAGAACCGTGAGATTACTGTTATATGAAATTGATGAGCCTTGAAATAACGGCTCATCAAAAACCATTGGCATTAATGTTTTAATCCCAAGCGAAAGGCTAATTTCGTCCCAAAATTTCACAACATGAACCTCTCAGAAATCAATAGCATCTTAGAAGGCTTAGGTGTAGCTAAAGAAAATCCCGGGAGCTCTACCGGTAAGAATTTCTTTGGTAGCGGTGAGTCCATTACTTCATATACTCCAATCGATGGTCAGGCACTAGGAAGTGTTACTGCTACCACCCGGGAGGAATATGATCGTATTATCAGCCAAAGCCAGGAAGCTTTTAAAGAATGGCGTACAGTTCCCGCTCCAAAAAGAGGAGAAATTGTTCGTCAGTATGGAAACAAACTGAGAGAGAAAAAAGACCTATTAGGCAAATTGGTATCTCTTGAAATGGGTAAATCCTTACAAGAGGGATGGGGAGAAGTACAGGAAATGATTGATATCTGTGATTTCGCGGTAGGTCTTTCACGTCAACTATACGGTTTAAGTATGCATTCTGAGCGACCCTTGCACCGCATGTACGAACAATGGCATCCCCTGGGAATTGTTGGGATTATCTCTGCTTTTAATTTCCCGGTTGCAGTGTGGTGTTGGAACTCTGCGATTGCGTGGGTATGTGGAGATGTAAGCGTATGGAAACCATCGGAAAAAGCCCCTCTTTGCGGTATAGCCTGTCAAAACATCTTTAATGAAGTTTTGGAAGAGAACAATCTTCCTGAAGGATTATCCTGCCTAATAAATGGTGGAGTTGAAGTAGGAGAATGGCTAACTAACGATACTCGGGTACCTTTAATATCTGCTACTGGTTCTATCCGTATGGGTAAGATCGTAGGTCAAACGGTAGCTGCTCGTTTAGGTCGCAGTATTCTTGAATTAGGAGGAAACAACGCCATCATCATTTCCGAAAAGGCAGACATAGAGTCAACCCTAGTTGGAGCTGTATTTGGAGCAGTAGGCACGGCTGGACAACGCTGTACTAGTACCCGCCGACTTATTATCCACGAAAGTATCTATGACCAGGTAATCGAGTCTTTACAAAAGGCCTATGCTCAACTTAGAATCGGTAACCCTTTAAACATGGACAATCACGTAGGTCCACTCACCGATACCCTTGCTGTTGAAAACTATAGTCGCGCCTTAGAAGCTATCAAAGAACAAGGTGGCAAGATGATAGTAGATGGTGGTGTTCTTGAAGGAGAAGAATATGCTAGTGGTTGCTATGTGAAGCCTTGCATTGCCGAAGTAGAAAATCATTATAAAATAGTACAGGATGAAACCTTTGCTCCGATCCTCTACGTAATGAAGTACAAGGATTTGGATGAAGCCATCGCTTATCAAAACGGAGTTCCTCAAGGACTTTCCTCAGCAATTATGACCACTGATATGCGTGAAAGCGAACGTTTCCTTTCTGCTGCTGGTAGTGATTGTGGTATTGCCAATGTAAACATCGGTACCAGTGGTGCTGAAATTGGCGGTGCTTTTGGCGGTGAGAAAGAGACTGGCGGTGGCCGTGAAAGTGGATCTGATGCCTGGAAAGCCTATATGCGCCGTCAAACGAATACCATCAATTATTCTAAAGAGCTGCCCCTTGCTCAAGGCATTAAGTTTGAATTGTAAGCGATTCAAACAGGATTTAAAAGCCGCAATACTAATGTGTTGTGGCTTTTTTATTTGATATTAAGACTAGTTTAAAATTTGAAGAAAATCCTTTAGCCATGATAATCCTAAATATCTTTGAGTATTAGCATTGATATGAATTCAAGTAAATCTGAAAATCAAATTCATGGTAGTCCTCACCCGATTATAAATCGCTTTCAAGAGTATTTAGGTGAATTTGTATATGGCGGTATTGATGGAAGTATAACCACCTTCGCAGTAGTAGCCGGAGCTGCAGGGGCCGCTCTTGATAGTGCCGTGGTAATAATTCTTGGATTTGCGAATCTTATAGCCGATGGATTTGCGATGTCTGTAGGCAGCTATTTGTCAACCAAGAGTGAAAAAGAAAATTACAAGAAGCATCAAAGTATTGAATACTGGGAAGTAGAAAACCTACCGGAAAAGGAAAGAGATGAAATCCGTGAAATCTATGCAAACAAAGGATTTAGTGGAGCTATTCTGGAGGAAATCGTAGAAACAATCTGCGCAGATAAAGATCGCTGGGTGGATGTAATGATGAAAGAAGAACTAATGATGAGTGAAGAAACCAAATCACCTTTAGCGATGGGTGGTGTTACTTTCCTAAGCTTTCTGCTTTTCGGCTTTATTCCCCTCCTGGTATATGTTTTAGATTATTTAGATATCATTCAGGATAGTGAATCACTCTTCCTATACTCATCTATACTTACCGGTTTGGTCTTTATCCTCATAGGTTATCTGAAAGCGATAGTCAATCAAACAAAGATGTTTCGAAGTATTAATGAAACCTTTTGGTTGGGTGCAGCAGCAGCGGGATTAGCCTATCTAGTGGGAGATATTTTGGAGGGCTTATTTCTTTAAGCCTTCATTAGAGAAGCCGTCTTTCGAGCCATAGGAACATCAATAATAAAGGTACTTCCCTCATTAATCTTTGATTTAATGTCGAAAGTAGCACCATTCTCTTTCAGAAAATCACGTACAAGCACCATCCCGATTCCTGCACCATGCTCGTTCAGGGTGCCTAAAAACGAGTCACCAGCTCCTTCTCCCTTAAGTAGTTTATCTCTTTGGAAATTATCCATACCTATACCCTCATCCTTTATTAAAATCCGCACCTGATTAGCAGACTCATCAATTTCCGCATTGATATAGATCGTGGAATTTGAGGGAGAGAACTTGTAAGCATTACTAAAGAGATTTCGCATCACACTTTCAAAATGATCTTTATCAAATCTGATGTATATCTCTTCTGAAATACTAAATATCACCCGGATCTTTTTCTTGGTTAAGGCCACACTAAAATAGAGTAAGGACTTCTTGATAGTTTGTGCTAAAGGCAAGCTCACGGGTTTCAGGTTCACTCCTGCAAACTGAGCTTTACTCCAGGTTAAAACGTTGTTCACTAAATCTGAAGTAGTTTGTACCGAGGTTTTTAAACCTTCAATTATACCCTTGCGATCCTTTTTATCTATAACATCACTATCCATTAAACTGATAAGACCTAATATCTGATTAAAAGGCTGCCTTAGGTCATGCGCCAAAATTGAGAACAAACGATTCTTGGAATTATTAAGAAGTTCTAATTCTTTATTTCTCTCAGTTAAAATGCCCTTTTGTGTATCAATTTCATCCTTCTGCTTCTGGATAAGTTCATTCTTCTCACGAAGATTTAGGTTAGCAATTTTAACCTTTCGATTGGTAGTAATAAAGAATACCAAAAAGGATATCACAATGATTAGAAATAAAAATGCAGCTGCCAGGTAAATTCGTTGTTGACCAATCTCCTGTGCCTGGATTTCTGCTTTAGCCTCAGCGAGATCAAGGGCGCGATTAGCCATCTCCTGATCAAACTCCTTCATTGCAGCCAATCCATCAAAACTTGCAATCCTTTCCCTGTAGTCACGGTTTAATTCGAGATAACTAATAGCTTGATCGGTCGAACCAACCTTTACATAATATTGATAGAGAATGTCGGTAGTAGACTCAGTAAAGACAGGGCTTACCTTATAATCTTCAAGTGCCTGAATTAAAGGTTCAACATGAATTTTGGCTTTATCTAAATCACCAATCTCCATATACAAATCCATCAAAGAGGAATGACTATAGGCAATGTAGTAAGCATCACCATATCTCTTATTTAAATCAAAGGATCGCTCCGCATAATTAATAGCTAATCCTGTATCACCCTCCCCAAGTGCTAATTGACTCAAGATATCCAATGCGTCAGCACGCAGTACGATCATTGAATCTACTTTAGTGTAGGAGTAGGTTTTGTTTGCGTGGTATTCTGCTAGTTCAGAAACACCTAATTCGTGGTATAACCAGGCATAATTAAGATGAAGCTCCGGTATCAGGTACTCATGTTCATAACCCGATTTATGCATGGCATTCCATGCTTGATGTGCATAATGAAGAGCTAATTCATACTGCCCCTGCTGATACACTATATCGCTATATCTGAGATAGTAGAAAATATCATTCTCCAGTTTTAAACCAGTTCGAATGTCTATTTCCCTGGCTTTATGAAGTAAGATCAAACTAGCCGTGTATTCACCTAAAAATTCTCTATAAAGACTCTCATTATAAATGGCAGTACTTAAGCCTAAAGAATCTTTCACCTCCTTAAAAACAGCAATGGCCCGTTCCCCATAATACAAAGCGGAGTCCACCTCATCTCTGGCAAAAGCCTCGAGAGCCTTTAGATCTAAAGCATAGCCCAGAAAGGAGCTATCATTGAGAAGACTTATAGTCTTAAAAAATCTATTGCACTCCTCTTCTGCCTCGGTAAGATTATTTCCAATCTGACTAAAAGCAACATAGTAGAAACTATCCAAATCCCATTTGGCCACTTGCCTACCATCAATATCTTGGGCAAAGGCCACAACACTAAAAAGCATTAGTGCGAGAAAAACCTTAAAATTTATCTTTTGTAAAATCAATGTTTAGTCAAAATGCAAAGGTACAATTAGTTAAAAAACTATACTATAAAATATTGTTTATCAACTAATTCAGATTTTTAGATATATATCAAATTCTAATTCAATCTGCCTTCCAATAGCAAAGGATCCACTTTCTCCAATGCCAAACTCGAAACGGTCGAGACTATAATCTATAAAAACTTGATAACCCTGCTCATCAAACTGATAGCCCGCATAGAGAGCTATAGTGCGTCGATGTTCTTTAATAAAGAGATCCCCGGTAAATACAAGTTGGCGTTTTCCCTCAGTGGTTATTTCTCTGCTTTTAAAAATGATCTCCGGATATTCATTTCCATTAAAGAAATGGGGAGCTTCCGAGAGCTGCTGATCTCTCTCCGGTATGCCCGTGCGAATGCCATTAACGGGCCAGCGTAAATTGAGGTGACTGGATTCTAAATTGTAAATATTGAAGTCAACATCCACCACAACATCACGAAAAAAGCCCTTCACTTTATTGAAGCGCATATTGACCGCCGTGAAATTGTATTGGCTGGCATCATTATTTACCGAGGTAGAATGGAACTTCTCCTTATCTACAATTCCGAAAGCTTTTGCCAATCGAGATATCATACCCGTCTTATCCTTCTATACCCTTTACTCAATATTATGAAAAATTAACAGACAGGCCTAAAAAAATCCAGTAGCTTAGCTCATAAAACGTACACTATGCAAAAACTATTTAGCACCTTATTAGCTGTGTTTTTCTTCTGCTCTTTATCTGCACAAGAAAAAAGAGCAAGTCCGCTAATCAACGTCAAGCAAAATATTGATGGGGTAGAGGTTAAAATTCAATACGGTCAACCTTCAAAAAAAGGCAGAACGATCTTTGGTGAGCTTGTTCCTTATGGAAAGGTATGGCGAACTGGTGCCAACGAGGCAACGGTAATTGAATTTTCAGGTGATGTAAGTATCAACGATAATACTGTAGCTGCAGGTAAATACGCACTATTTACGGTTCCGGGAGAAAAGGAATGGACCATTATCTTAAATCAGGTTTGGAACCAATGGGGCGCTTACAACTACGATTCTAAGAAGGATGTACTGAGTATAAAAGTGCCGGTTGAAAATAAGAAAGAGGCGATGGAAAAATTTACCGTTACCATTTCCGAGAAAGGCCTGGTAGAACTTTACTGGGATACAGTCGGAGTAGAATTCACAATTAAAAAATCCTAAATACCATTTTTCATTAGGGCATAGCGAAGGATAGCTGCAACCGAAATACTGTCCTTTATCTCGCCCTTTAAGGTCATTTCTAAAGCTTCCTGAAAAGGGAGCTTTTTTATTTGGAGCTTTTCACTTTCCTCGGGTTCTGCTTCTTTTTGTACTAAGTCACGAGCGATGAAACACATAGACCTCTCGTTGGAAACCGAATTGCTTAAATGCATTTCCTGAATCAATTCCCAGGACCCTGCCTCTAAACCGGTTTCTTCTTTCAATTCCCTTTTGGCACTAAGCAATGGATCATCTTCTAAAGGACCGCCCCCTTCTATTATCTCCCAACTATATGCTCCATCAAAGGGATATCTCTCCTGACCAACCAGATAAACTTCATCTTGATCAGTTATCGCTAAAATCCCAATCGCCAGGTTTTTAAAATGGACCTTACCATAGATTCCCTGACCACCGTTGGGATTCAACATCTGGCTATGTTGTACTTCTATCCAGGGATTATCATAAACAATTTCTCTGGAGAGTTCAGTCCATTCACCAGCTTTACGAGGAAATTCCGTCATTGATTTCTTTTAAGAGCTCAAAGGAAACTAATCATCCGAATTGGAGAGTTGCTCACGAGCTTTTTCTTCAGCAACTGCTTTTTCATAACGACGGCCATAATCAATTTTCTCGCCGTTATAGCGGATCTCTTCTCCATCCTCATATTCGATTGTTACTGTTCTGCCACCATCCTTCATGAAAAATTCCCAAATTCCATGTCTATTACCGGCAATATATTCACCGCGCATTCTCACCTGACCATTATCAAAATAATGTACATGTGCCCCGGTTTCCTGGCCATTTTCGAATGCTCCTTCAAATTTCAATTGATCATTACTTAAATAGTAATGCTTCCAGGTTCCACTGCGTAGGCCTTCAAAATATTCTCCTTCCTCTTTATGATCATTATTTGTATAAACCCATTTTCCTTCCTTCATTCCATCAACATAAGGACCTTCCGCGATCACTGCTCCTGTATCATTGTACTCTGTGCTCATTCCATCTTCTAAACCAGCATTGTACTCTTCCTCCCTAAGAGTTTGTCCGGATAGATAAAACCATTCCCATACTCCAGTAGCTCTGCCGGCATTATAGTTCCCCTGTTGCTCAATACCGCCTTCACGGAAAAAATAACGCCATTGACCGATTTTTAAATCGTTCTTATAAGCTCCTTCAGATTTAAGCTTACCATCTTCAAAAAATGCCTTCCAGGGGCCCTGCTTGCGACCTTCATTATCTACAATTCCCTCAAAGAGTTTTAAACCTTGGTCATAAACAGTCGCGGCAATTACATTACCCTCATCATCATATTCACGATGTACACCGGTCGCCTTACCATTTTGATAGGCTCCCTTGAAACTCAGTTTACCTGTTTTTGGATTAATCTCTTTTCGAACTTCAACTTTTGCTACCTCGGTAGCACCTTCCTGAAGTTCCCCATTTATCCATTTTTCAACCTTAATAAGATTACCATTGGCTTTATAATATTTCCAATAGCCATTTTTGAGATCGTTTAAATAAGGACCTTCTATCGCTCTAGCTTTGTTCTTATGAAAACTAAGCCAAAGGCCTTGCTTCTGTTCCTGCTGATCGAAGCGATTGATATTCTGCTTTCGGATTAGAGAACCATTCTTGAAAGTGAGTAAAGTAATAATGCGACCTTCCTTGGCATATTCAAAGCCGTCTCCGGATTGTTTTCCGTCCACATAGGGAACTTCTTTCTGCAGACTGCTATCGGGATATAAAAATCTAGTAATACCTTGCTGAAGATCCTCTTGGTAAAGGTCAATCTTATAAAGGACTCCTTCCTTATAACTGAGACTTGGTCCCTCTCTTTTTCCCTTACCGTAAGTGATCTCAGAAGTGATCTCTCCTTCCCGCGAAAAAAAGCGCCATGGACCGTCCAATAGAAAATCCTTTCGATTACCCTCTGCTTTTAAGGTTCCATTACGATAATAGCTTTTCCAATAACCATCGGGTTTACCATTTCGCAAGTTACCTTCGCTACTTACCTGACCGTTCTCGTAGAAATACTGGGTTGGCTTGAGGCTATCCTTATCGCTTTGAGAAAACGAATATAGAGGACTTCCAATTAGGAAGATCAAGACCAGATTTCTTAATAACATATATAGTAGTCTTTTTAAATATCTCTAATCTATGATGATGATAATGGTCTGTGGAAAACGGGTATAAGTAATGCTTATTCTACTTGCTTCTTTTAGCTATCATTTTTTATCCACAGCTATTAAAGGGCAAATTAAGGTTTAAAAGCTTCATTTACCAGTTCTAAGAAACAGCTATCCACAATTGTTAGTAAGCAATAAGGACAATCAGATTTGATAAATACTTTTTGGAGGGTCGGTTGAAAACCATGCTTGAATTAGTTAAAACTGTGCGGGCAAAAAAGAATAAGATCAGACTCTAAAATCAGATATTTGCCTATATCCAAAAAGCAATGAAAAAGTCAAGCTATATTTCCTAAAACTAATTCACAGGGCAAAGGTTCAGAAGCTAAAATGACTGTTAATTGTAAATCCTTGATTAAGAAAAGGATAAGAACTTATTAAAAAATACCAACCTATGAAAATTGCCATTGGAGGAGACCACGCGGCGGTAGAGTTGAAAGCAGCATTAATTGCCAAGTTGAATACTGATGGCCATGAAGTTCACAATTTCGGTACAGATAGTTCTGATTCTGTTGATTATCCTGATTTTGGACACCCGGTAGCGAAAGAGGTACTTAATGGTGCTGCTGATTTAGGAATAGTAATTTGTGGATCTGGAAACGGCATTAATATGACCGTAAACAAGTATGCCGGTATTCGTTCAGCCCTTGCCTGGAACGAAGAGTTGGCCGCTTTAGCTCGTCAGCATAATAAAGCTAATATTCTAGCACTTCCAGCTAGATTTATTAGTGTAGAAGAAGGGCTGAAAATCATGGAAAGCTTCTTAAGTTCAGAATTTGAAGGAGGCCGTCATGAAAGGAGAGTGAATAAGATTACTCCTTGATGAGGAAGTTTAAAACTGCAGCTTCAATTTCAGTCCAGTTATCTTCATTGTAAGCATCGAAACCCTGGATCCGGGTGTAACTCCCGCTGCCTTTCTTTCTGGTTTT
This sequence comes from Croceimicrobium sp., assembly GCA_965279135.1. Classification (GTDB taxonomy): domain Bacteria; phylum Bacteroidota; class Bacteroidia; order Flavobacteriales; family Schleiferiaceae; genus Croceimicrobium. The sequence continues at coordinate 3,043,595 of OZ257133.1, forward strand.
ATCCAATAATTTCAAGTATTCGAAATCACTCTCTTTAAAAAAGGGGTAATCATCGAATTGAATCCAATGGCAATGACCTGCTACCTGGCTATATTCTTCAAGCATATAATTGGCGTGATAGCTTAACCAATACATATTTGAAAAGGATCCAAGGCTATAAAGCTCAGAGCCAACTTCCTCAACTTCTTTAACCTTCTTTCTGAAAACATGTAAGGAATCAACACCTAGTTTTTTGGAGATATATTTTTGTCGATTCTCATTCCATTCCATTCTACCGGATGCGATACGTTCGAGACTCATATACACACTAAATGGACTTGCATTGATAAAAATGGCAGTATCAATACCATTATTGGCCATTAGCATGGGGCTCATATAAACTCCTTGTTCAACCCCAATCAAGATGGTTTTATTAGCTGGCGCTATTCTTTTCCCTTTCCTTAAATAGTTAATTAGGTTTTGCACATTCTGTATTTGCTGTCCTTTAAACTCGATTGCTTTACGACTGTAAAACCAGGGACCACGGGGTTCAGGTTGATAGGCACAAAGAATATCGTAGCCCGCTTTATAGAGTTCCTTGTAAAGAGATGTTTCTTCGAAATGAACCGTATCCAAAGCGGGAGGGAGGAAGACTATTAGCTTTTCGGATACCTCTTCATGACTCGCAAGAGTGAAAGGAATAGTATCTCTTAAATAGAGGTCGAAATATGCTTCTTTAGCTATTGGAGATTTGGTTTTACATGAGGCAGTAAAAAGACTTATCAGAACCAGGGAAAAAACAATACGACTAAAAGGTTTCAAGCAAGAATTTTAAATGAATGATTATTTATGAGGGACAAAGATATTTAGCTTTTTAGGGGACTGTTCTATAAATGAGTTTGCGAATACGTAAATTTTTTCGGCCGCTCTGCGGCCATTTCAGTAATTTTCAAGAGTATGAAATCGATACCAACACAGACGCTAATTCTTCTGCTATGTATCACCTCCTGTATACAACAAGAATCACCGGTTTTAAAAAGTTCTTTTCAGGTAGAAGTATTAATACCACAGCCCGACACAATAAAATCCTATGCCGCGCGAGCTTATGATTTGAGAGAGACTCAATACATCTATTATGATCAATCCTTAGTAGGCGAAGCAGAATATCTGAAAGATCAAAGTCTTAATTGGGGTATTTCCAAAGTTGAGCTTGTATCAGGCACCTCCGGTTTTGCGCGAGGTATAACTTTGAAACGGGATGAAAATCTGAAAAACCAAGAGGCTTACGCTCTAAGCATTGGTCCGAATGGAATTAACATTATTGGAGCTAGTGCTGCGGGAGTAATGCACGGGATTCAAAGCCTAAATCAGATCATTTTACTTAACGATAAATCAGATCGCCTACTAGTTCCAATACTTGAGCTTGAAGATGCACCGGCATTTTCTCATCGAGGACTGCTTCTGGATGTTTGTCGGCATTTTTTTAGCGCAGAAGTGCTTAAGAAGTATGTTGACCTTTTGGCACTCTATAAGATGAATGTTTTGCATTTGCACCTTACTGAAGATCAGGGCTGGCGTATAGAAAGTAAGGCTTATCCAAAGTTGAACGAAATTTCATCCTGGCGAAAGGAGGATGAGGGTTCAGTCTATGGAGGGTTCTACACTCAGGAAGAGTTAAAGGACTTAGTAAAGTATGCTGCCCAAAGACATATTACAATTATCCCTGAAATTGAATTGCCGGGTCATTCGCAGGCCGCTTTGGCCGCTTATCCGGAGTTCTCTTGTTTAGGTAAGGATGCAAAAATCGAAGTGGCGAACGATTGGGGAGTTTTCAAAGAAATCTATTGCGCCGGCAATGATGGTACTTTCACTTTTCTAGAAACGATTCTTACTGAAGTAATGGAGATTTTCCCTTCAGAATACATCCATATTGGAGGTGATGAAGCACCAAAATATCGCTGGGAACATTGCGATAAATGCCAACAAAGGATAGTGGATGAAGGCCTGGCCGATGAGCACGAATTACAATCATATTTCATAGAGCGAATTGAGAAGTTCCTAAATAAGAAAGGACGCAAGTTGATCGGCTGGGATGAAATTCTAGAGGGCGGGCTTTCTGAGAACGCAACGGTACAAAGCTGGAGAGGTGTGGAAGGAGGTATAAGCGCTGCAGAAATGGGACATCAGGTGATAATGTCTCCAACCAGTCATTGTTATTTAGATTATGGCCTGGATCGAATTGATGTAGGAAAGATTTACTCTTTTAATCCCATACCCGAAACTCTGGATAGTAGCAAGTATCGTTTCGTTTTGGGAGCAGAATGCAATATGTGGACGGAATATGTACCAAATGAAAGAGTCTTGGATCAAAAGGTTAATCCGCGTATGCAAGCTCTTGCCGAAGTGCTTTGGTCATATCCACAGGAAAGAGATCTTCATGATTTTTATCGTCGATTGCAGTTTCATTATCCAATGCTTGATTCCTTACAGGTAGAGTATGGCCCAGAGACGGTTCCCGCATCGATATACTCTGAAGTAAATATTGATAGCGGAAAAGTGTTTATCGGTGCAAAGCGCAATTTGGACTTACTGGATATGACCGTTGTTTGGAATGGGAATAAAGGCCCTTGGGTTTTTAATCTTAAGGAATCCGGGCTTTTAGAGGCACAGGCGACGAAACTGGGGAATCCTTATGGTGATTCCATTTCTCAAAGCTTTGCTTTTCATCGAGCCTTGGCATGTTCTGTTGATTATCAAAATAGCTACGAAAAATGGTATTCAGCTGGTGGAGATGTTGCTTTGGTCAACGGAACACTTGGTTCCCTGAATTTCAGAGACGGGCAGTGGCAAGGATTCTCTGGTCAGGATGCTAGCCTGATTATTGATCTTAAACAGGAGATAAACGTGGAAGAAGTAAAGGCTAACTTTTACCATTATAACAATGCATGGATATTTCGACCAGAGAGTTTTAAGGTAGAAGCATCTGGAGATCAGAAAGATTGGGTGATGCTTGGAGTGGATCCAGCAAAAACATCCGCAAGCCAGAGGGGGAAAAGCATAGAGACCTTTAGTGTTTCTACTAAAAAGAAGGCCAGATATTTACGCATTACTGCTAAAAACATAGGCGAAGTACCAAATTGGCATGAAGCGGCTGGCTCCAAGGCTTGGGTCTTTATTGATGAAATTATAGTGAATTAATGGAATTTGAGGCTTGTGTTGAATCCCTAGAAGGAGCAAGGCTTGCAAAAAAGTACGGAGCCGATCGCATCGAATTATGCAGTGCTTTGCATGAAGGAGGCCTGACTCCCGGCAATGCTCTTTTAAGACAAATTCGTCAAAACGTGGAAATTGAGATATATACTATGATTCGGCCCGTGGCAGGCGGGTTTAAGTATAGTAATGAGGTTCTTGATTTGATGGGGATGGAAATTGCAGAAATGGCTGCTGAAGGAGCAGAGGGAGTGGTATTTGGAGTACTTGATAGTGCGGGCCATCTAGATTTAAAGTCGAATCAGAAACTGATCGATCGAGCTAAATCTCTAAACTTGAAAACAGTTTGTCATCGGGCCTTCGACTTTACTCCGGAACCTTTTCGAGCCTTAGAAAAGCTAATCGATCTAGGCTTTGATAGATTATTAACCTCAGGGCAAAAGCCAAAGGCGATAGAAGGATTAGCATTGATTGAAAAACTTCATTCCATCGCGAATGATCGAATTGAAATAATGGCCGGATCGGGAGTGGTTCCGGAAAACATGTCGAGGTTCATGCAATCCTCTATAGATGCTGTTCATTTTACCGTGGGCACCTTCGAGCCGACATTAGACCTTGGCATGGGAGCAAGATTAATAACAGACCCTCAAAAAGTAGCGGACCTGCTGCAATATCGGAGATGAGGTATTTCCTAACCATTGGTATCCTTTCTTCTTGGATGAATCTCGCCGGGCAGAAACAATTTTTACATAAAAGGTGGGAGTTTCAGCAAGTTGGTGTGGAAGCCTGGATTCTCGCTGAAGTTCCTGGAACCGTTCATCAAGATTTAATGCGTGAGGGGATAATCGAGGATATTTACTTTGAAAATAATGAGGAGAAGTATCAGTGGATTGAAAAGGAAGATTGGCAATATCGTTGTCAATTTATTCCAAACAAGAAAGGTTCTCAGCAGATAGTTTTTGAAGGTCTGGACACCTATACCTCTATTTATCTTGAGGATTCTTTAATCGGCGAAACGAATAATATGTTTCGAACCTGGAGGTTCGACCTGGGGGAATTGGCTGAACGACAATATGATCTGAGGGTCGTATTTCATTCTCCATATCAGGTTTTAAAAGACCAGGTGAAGGCATATCCTCATAAATTACCTTCAGGATCAGAATCAGGGGACCTTAAAGTAAGCCCCTTTTGCAGAAAGGCGGCATACCATTTTGGATGGGATTGGGCGCCGCGAATTGTAACCTGCGGAATTTTCCGATCGGTCTATTTAGTATCTAATGAGCCTCGAATAGAATCGGTATCTGCTCAGTTAAGATCGACCTACAAAAACACCGCAGCGGTGGACTTCCTAGTTCAATTTAGTGGAGATCCTGCCGGCTTAAAGCTTCGGTGGAAAAATGATCATCCAAAATATTCCTATTTCTACGTTTCGGAGAAGGACAAAGGGGAGAAGAAGATTAGCAACTTTGTAAATGATTACAAATTGTGGTGGCCAAGGGGCCATGGCATACCGCATCTTTATTCCGATACCTTGCTACTCCTTAAAGGAGATTCAATCATCCAAAGTTTCGCTTTTCGTTTTGGGCTACGTAAGGTTGAATTGGTAAATGAGGCAGATAGTATTGGCACCTCCTTTTATTTAAAGGTTAATGGCTTGCCCGTATTCGCGAAAGGGGCAAATTACGTTCCGCAAGACGTGCTTTTACCAAGGGTCAAGCCGAAGCAGTACAAGAGTCTTTTAGTAAAGGCCGCAGAGGCAAACATGAATATGCTGCGCGTTTGGGGAGGAGGAGTTTATGAGGAGGACTATTTTTATGAGCTATGTGATAGTCTCGGACTAATGATATGGCAGGATTTTATGTTCGCCGGAACTATGTATCCAGCCGATTTGGAAGCATTCCGTAAAAATGTTGCCGCTGAAGTTCAGGACAACCTAATCCGCTTACGCAAGCACCCCTCCATAGTTTTGTGGTGCGGAAACAACGAAATAGAAGTAGCCTGGAAGAATTGGGGTTGGCAAAAACAGTTTGATTACAACCGGGAAGACTCCCTTAAGCTTATCAAGGCCTATAAAGAATTGTTTGAGGTCCAGCTTTCCGAGCTTGTTAAAAGCTTTGACCCTGATCGCCCTTATACACCAACATCACCCTTAAGCAATTGGGGTAAAGCGGAGAACTTCAACCATTCGAGCATGCACTATTGGGGGGTGTGGCACGGTAAGGAGGACTTTGCCGACTTTGAGAAGAACGTCGGTCGATTTATGGTTGAGTATGGATTTCAGTCATTCCCGGAGCTTTCGACCCTACAAATGGTGATGGCTGATTCAAGCCTATATCTCGAATCTGTCGCAATGCGGAACCGGCAAAAAAGCTATATAGGGAATCAGGAGATTAGCAGGCAAATAGCTAATTATTGGGAAGCACCAAGCTCTTTTTCTGATTTCATTGTAAAGAGTCAAAAAACTCAGGCCAGGGCTTTAGAAATGGCTATTTCTGCTCATCGGGCTAAACAAGGCCATTGTATGGGAAGTTTGTTGTGGCAATTAAACGATACTTGGCCAGGGCCTTCATGGAGCATAATTGACTATTACGGAAAACCAAAGCTGGCTTACGATGCAGTAAGAAAAAGCTTTGAAGATTAATTGAATAAGATCTCATCCATAAAAAGCCAGGAGGGCTCACCCGCGCTGATATGCCAGTCAGGCAGCGAACCATAGGCCTGGATAATAAATTTCACCTTACGGATATTTTGTCGCGTAAACTGACATCTGAAGTCTTCGGCAACAACTCCTTTCACGGTATCGGAAGTTGTAGGGCTTAATGTTTTAATCTTTGCAAAACCCTTTCCATCAGCCGATACCATTACCACGACCTTCTTAGGTAGGAAAATCCATGACTTGGTTTCTTGAAGAAACCCTATTTGTATGCTCTCAATATTCTCACCCTTTGGTCCAAGGTCAATGTCGAGTTCTAAATCCTTGCCTTGCCATCCTTGCCAATAACCTGTTCTAAAGTCGTCCCCTCCTCTTTCTCCATCTACCAGCGAAAGGGAACCATTGGCGGTGTATTGTGGATCAGGAGGGCTGGAGTATATAACTTTTCGGTCGGTATTTACAGGCTCTAACCAAGCCCTTGCTTCACTGCTTTCCGTTTTTTCTGGTGCTCGGGCTTTCATTCTTAAGACGGTGGCCTGGCTAAGCGAAAATGGTTCGGAATACTCTATTTCCAAATCACTAGTATCATTTAAGCTATAGGAAATTTTAGCATTGGGATCAGCGCAATGCAAATGAACCATGATCGATTTATCAGCGAGAGTTTCTTTCTTTAAATAGGGAACTGGAGTAATGGCTTTTTGGCGGATACTGCTTTTAGGGCTTTCCAATGAAGGGCCTGGTTGGGGTCCCATGGTGAAGGTCAATTCTCCTCCTTGCATAATCATATCGTGCTCGATCCAGGACTTGGTATAGGCTTTTCCGTTCCATTCCATCGATTGAATGTAGACGTTTTCCGGCCCCTGATTTTTACACCGAATCTTAAACTGTTGACCGTTCTCTAAATTAATGGTTGCTTGATTCACGATAGGAGAGCCAATGGCATAACTGGTCTCTCCCGGAGAAACAGGATAAAACCCCAGGGCAGACAAAACGTACCAGGACGACATTTGACCGCAGTCTTCATTGCCAATAAGCCCATCAGGTTTATTAAGGTACATCTCCTTTAAGATGCGACGGACCATACTTTGGGTCTTTTGTGGAGCATTTAAGTAATTGTAGAGGTAAGCCATATGATGACTTGGCTCATTACCGTGGGCATATTGTCCGATTAAGCCCGTAATATCTGCCTGGTGTCTCCCAGCGGTCTCTGAGTTAGTGCTAAACAGTTCGTCTAGCTTCGCTTCAAGCTTTCTAGGTCCGCCATGTAACTCAATTAGCCCAGAAAGATCGTGCGGAACATAGAAGGAATACTGCCAGGAATTAGCTTCAGTAAAATTGAAGTTCACCTCAGAGGGGTTAAATGGTTCATTAAACTGCTGGTTCCGCTTAGCTTGCATAAAACCATTGCCGGGATTAAAGATGTTTTTGTAATGCTGTGCATACTGATAGTAAAGGGCCGCGATGCTGTCCTCCTTTAAAGCCTTTGCGAATTGAGCAATGCACCACGCATTATAAGCATACTCCAGGTTTTTAGAGACCGACTCATGCTCTTCATTGGAGGCCATATAGCCACTCTCCAAGAAAAAGGTCTTACCTAATTCATTGGCCTCTGCCGTTGACAGCATTGCTTCAAGAGCAAGCTGAGTGTCAAATTCATTAATGCCTTTTAAATAGGCGTCAGCGATAACAGAAACCGAGTGATAACCGATCATGCAACCCGTATAGTTGGCGGCTAACTCCCACATGGGAAGCCTAGATCCTTTTTGGTAGTGATCCAGAAAGCTGTGTATAAAGTCCAGGCTCCTTTTTTGTTGACTTATGGTAAAGAGAGGATGGGTGGCTCGATAGGTGTCCCACAAAGAAAAGATGGTGTATTGCTGATGATTTTTACTTTGATGAATTTGCATATCGGTACCGCGATAACGGCCGTCAACATCCTGAAAAAGATTGGGGTTGAGGAAGGAATGGTACAATGCGGTGTAAAAAACCATTTCCTGATCAGGGTCTTGAAATTCTGCCTCGATCTTAGCGAGCTCCCTATTCCATTTGGCTTCAGTTTCTGCACGCAGTTTATCAAAACTCCAATGGTCAATCTCCTCTTTTAAGTTGGCTTGAGCCCCTTTGGTTGAGACAGCGGAAATGCCGACTTTAACCAATAGTTCTTCGATGTCGTCCGTAAAGCCAAGTATAGCTTTGGAACTATCCGAATTAAATTCAATGTGCTTAGGGGTTTCAGAAAGCTCAAAATGGAAATAGAGATGTTGCTCCTGGGCCCAGGCCTTAGAAACTCGAAACCCCCCAAAGGTTTTTGCACCATAGGGTTTGAGATCATGGTTGATTAATTCATCTCGGTGTTGCAAATCAATTACAATCGCTCTTGATCCTCCGTCATGAAACTGGTAACGATGCATTCCGGATCGTTCACTGGTGCTTAATTCTACTTCAATATCATAATCATCAAGGTGAACAGAGTAATAGCCGGCATGTGCGGTTTCTCGTAAATGACTAAAACGGCTGGCATATCCGGAATCAACGCCCAGAACTGCGCCGTTATTAAATCGGGCTTTTCCGGTAACGGGCATAAACAAAAGGTCTCCATAATCTGATATGCCGGTTCCACTCAGATGAGTGTGTGAGAAGCCATATATCACTGAGTCCGTAAAATGATAGCCGCCACATCCATCCCAGCCCTCTAATCGCGTATCCGGACTTAACTGCATAAAGCCAAAGGGAGCTGAGGCGCCAGGATAAGTGTGACCGTGCCCACCGGTACCGATAAAAGGGTTTACTTTTTTGGCTAGATTATCATTAGGGCTTTGGCAAGTGCTTAGTAATAAGACTAAAAGAAGCCCGAAGCCAAGTTGAATTATTTTCCGTGGAGATTGTTCCATACTAATGCTGAAGCGCCGAGAACCGCCGCATTTTGTTCTGTTAAGGCAGATATCTCGATACGAACTTTACCCTTATAGAGATAAAGAAGATAATCTTCAAAGTATCGCCTCAATGGACCAAGCAGCAAATCTCCGGCACGAGCCATCCCCCCAAAAAGGAAAATTGCTTCTGGGCTGGTAATGGCGACGGCATTTGCAAGGCTAAAAGCAAGTCGCTTTGCAGTATAGTCCAGGATTTCAATGGCCAGGGCATCACCTTGGGCACCGGCATCTCCAATATCCTTTCCGGTTAACTGGTCCGTAGGAATTTCTCGTAGCATCGAATCTCTTGATGATTTTGCGAGAATGATTTGCGCAGTCCGCAATAAGCCCGTAACCGAAGCATAAGTTTCAAGGCAGCCTTTTCTGCCACAGGCGCAGTCCCGACCATCATGAACGATAATGGTGTGCCCCAATTCTCCGGCGAAGCTATCATGGCCGTAGACAAGTTCGCCATTACTTACAAAGCCACTGCCTACACCTGTTCCCAGGGTTACAACCATAAAGTCTTTAAGGCCCTTGGCTTTTCCAAAGACAAACTCTCCAATAGTAGCAGCATTAGCATCATTAGTTACTGCGACGGGATAGCTAAAGTGGTTTTGGAATAAAGCGATGAGGTTTATAACTCCTTTCCAGGGAAGATTTGGCGCAAATTCGATGGTGCCTTGTTGATGATTACCATTTGGGGCGCCAATTCCGATGCCCATTATTTCATGTTCCTTTTCTAGCGCCTCTATTTCCTTTCTAATTTCTGCTGAAATAGCAGCTGCGAATAAATCCGCATCCTTGTAATCCTGGGTCTTTATGGATCCTTTAGCCAGAACCTCTCCACTTTCAGTGACAATTCCAAATGGACTGTTGGTGCCACCGATATCGATACCTATACTTAATCTCATAATGCTTGAGCCATGGCCCAAGATAAAAAATGTGGATTGTAACTAAGATTCGTAAAAGAAAGAACTCGGATCAGGACAATTCTTTAGGTAGATAGCAGATTCATTTGCCAGGGCCACACCTGGGTAATCTCCTTTATGGCCTTCCATGTCCAAAATGAGTTGAAAGTGTAAATGGGGTGGCCAGGCTCCATTCTCTTCTTCAGATCCAAGATGACACAAAACTTCTCCAGCCTTAAATTCCATTCCCGGCTTAAGGCTTTTAAGATCTGATAAAGCAACGTGGCCGTATAGACTATAGAAGGTATTTCCCTCTTGTTGATGTTCAAGAATTATGGTTGCACCATAATCGCCAGGATGGTCATTATAGTTAAAGGAATGAACCCGCCCATCGCAAGGTGTGAAAACCGGAGTTCCCTCTCCAGCCCAAAAGTCGATCCCTAAATGGATACAGCGGTGCCCCGAGGCGGTGTCAAAATGTTTGAATTGCTGATATACTTTTCGATTTTCTCCATAGCCACCAATTGCATAAAGACGATGTTCCTGTCGAATTCTTTGTTTCACATAGAGCCCAAGTTTTTCGCTATCGTTAATGAATTTCAAATCTGGGTTGTCTGCCGAAAGGTTAAGCTCTAGACAAGTATCGGGGTTGATTTCTAGATGGAACAGCTTGGATTGGGGCTTAGGGGTCATTTCAATTTGCTTTAGGATCGTTTGCGTGATGCTCTACCGCCACTCCCTAGAGCGATAAACAGCCCGAGGATAAAACCTAGCCAATAGGGCCAACCAGTATTGTTGAGTGCGTATATACCAACATCAAAACCGAAAAGCTTAGCAAATGCGGAAAAGATAATGATGAATCCATGCCAAACACCCCAAAGAAATCCGGAAGGTTCTTCTTCCATTCCAGAGGGCACGCAGCTGCCTAGTAAAAGCAAAACCGCAAAACCGGCAAAGACTATAGGTGCTTTTAGCTTCATGGCGGAGAGGTATTGGTTATCGTAAAAAGGTACGAAATCTCTAGACTATTAAGAGCCTCAACCTAGCTAAAAAAGAGTAGTAATAAGTACTTAATTGACACGGCAAGGCCGAGGGAGGCTGTGAAGTTTATCATTGTGCCTGCCAGGTAAAAGGATGCATTTTCACTCATTGCCTTTTGACGAGCGATATTCTTGGCGGCAAACACCAAGGCAAGGCCAGTAAACTGCCCAACATAGATCAAGGTGAGGATGATGATATTCTCACATTTACCGATGATTTTCCCCATACGAAGCTCCATGTTGTTTGGGTTTAAATCAAGGTGATGTTTGTCTTGGGGGTCTGAGTTTTGTTGGCTTAGTATTAGTCGTTTCACTAAAAATGAGGTAAACCAAAAACAGAGGGGATAAGAAGCTAAAAGTATCAGTATTTCAATCCAGTGTTTAGAGGCGATGCTTTCAATGGGGTTCATTTTCGAAAAGACTTAAAAGGTTTTGCTCTGCAGCAATGAGGCTATCTAACTGCATTTGCTGCATCAATTTAGAGATATATTGTTGAGACACCTCAAGCTCTGCAGCAATTTCTTTCTGTTTCCAGCCCGACTTTATCCCCCGGTAGAGTAGCCATTGATTGGATGACCAATTGGCTCGATAGGCCAGGTTTAGTCGTAAAGCGCTGTTCAGTGTTTTTTGATTCTCTATTGATTTCAGGACGCAGTTGAAGCGCATACCGTTTTTCTTCAGGGCCGATAGTAGTTGATTATTTTCCCACAAGGCCGGGCCTTGGAGTTCGGGAAACAGACCTTTCTCAAGGCCGAACTCGATGATTCCTTCATTTAAGATTAATCGGAACTCCAGATCTTGAAGTTTTTCTTGTAGACTTAGAACTAACCTTATAGCCGAGCCGAGATCTCTGGGAACACAACCAAAGCCGTCCCCAGCATAAATGCTGAAAGGAACTCTAAAGCACTCGGGATTCTCCTGATTTAAAGCCTCAATGTTTTCATTGAATTTTTGCCAGACATCAGGGTTAAAGTTCTTTCTTGAAGAAACGATATCGCCATTTATTACTAAGTGATTCACACAACAAATATAGTTGTATTTTATAAAAACAACCTATTAAGTTGTGTTGTGGTTTTACCAGCCTTTGCTCCGGTACTTTGGATTGGGAGAAAAGCCCTTCTCCGCTACATTTAAATCACCACAATTCGGAATGCTACGCTCCCCCCAATTACAAGGCTTGGGAGCGGTTTGGCCATATTCACTCCATGTACCTTCATACTGGTTGTTAGCTAAAGTCTTGTTATCCATATAACCAACCAGCTTACCTTCCTCCAATTGCCAGACTAAGTTCAGCTGGCCCTGAAATACGCCTACATGTTGCTGTTCAGGGTTTTCACAGAAAAGGTAATGTCCTGAGGCCTTGCCAAGGAGGGAATCCAAATCATCTCTTTCAACATGTGTGAGAACAATAGAGCCCTTAAAGTCACAGCGATTCCCTTTAACTATGGTGTGTCCCATCACCGTATACAGGTTGGGCAGATTACTGTCCTGGCTTATCTTGTCAAAATGGACGTGGATACGCTGTTTGTCCATGCCAATAAAGCCGAGAAAATCACTGCGGTTATTTAAGGCATCGCTAAAATCAAGTTGAAAGAGATCAACTCCTTGCAGGTCTGTCTGACCAAAGCAAGAAGAAGCAATGAGAATGAGAAAAATAAGATATCGCAAGGCTGAGAAGAATTAAACCAAGGGCAATTTAGCTAATTGTCTAAAAATCCAAATACCTAAAAACCAATTGATTAAGCTAAGGAAAACCATTAATCGAAGATAATCGACCGTTTATCGAAAAAACACGCGCTTTATCGAGTTACCTTTATTTGCCAAGGGAAATCATGATAAAGCCATTTAAGTATACGTTCCTTTTAATCACGATTGGTCAGAGCTTATGCGCTCAGGTGTATCTGGAGAAACAAAGTCGCCATCGTTTTGCCCAGTTGAACCTAGGTCTTGATTATGAAATGACCCTTCCATCAGACCTAATCTTAAACGCTAGCACTTCAAGGCTTAATCCTGCTTTTACTCCCCGAATTATGATCGGTGGAACTCACTTCTGGGGTCATGCAGATTTTGTGGTGGCCATTCCTTTGAGAAGAAATGAACAGGAAATAGATGGAAGTGTCTTTAGCTATCGCAGGGGGGTAGAAACACAGTTTAAGTACTATCCCTGGCGAATTGAACATGGAAAGCTACGGCCATATTTGGGTGTTGCCCTCGCTTCCTTTTCCTGGCGACAAAGCGGCTCAAATAGTTCTGCCGAAGGCCCTAATTATCACTATTTAACTACACCCCTGCATTTAGGTCTTAGCTATAACTATCGCTCCTGGCTTTGGGAGTTAAGTTATTCTTACAGTTTTACCAAGTCACATCAGTACTGGAACAGCCCGATTGGTCAGGTTGAACAAAACCTACCTAACTCCTTTCTCGGTTTTTCGATGAGGTATATGCTGGAAACAACTTTGAGCGCTGAAGCGAGTTGGGAGGATGGTAGTGCCGAGGCTCTTACGCAGAAGCTGGCCGAGAGAAAACTATTAGATGGCTTTTTTATTGGTGCCGGCTTTTCTTCCGCTTTTTGGTCTAGAGAAGATGCGAATCAGCGTTTTCCTTTCTTTGGGAGCTTTGCTAATTCCACTATGCCTGAGTGGTCCCTTGGTTACTACTTTCACCAGCCAGACATCAATTTAAACCTGGCCTATAGGTCTTATCACCAATCTGATCGAGCCTTTAATTACAGCCAGGCTGCGGGACGTCGATCTCTAGCTTTTGAAGCACATAAGGCACTTTTCGACTACAATGGCTTTGTGCCCTTTGTAGGCCCTTTCCTGAGCTGGGAAAACCTTAGCTATCAGTCCACTTTTCGCGGCTCTCCCATAGATGATGTTTCTCAGAACCTCTTTGCTTATGGCTTAACATTTGGTTGGGACATTCGCCCCAATCGTATTCAAGGCTTTATACTTAGAACCAATTTACGCTGGACCCCGAATTTAAACCTGCAAATAGCGGAAGGTGCGATAATGAATTACTCTGCCATTGAATTTAATTTCATTCAATTGATCCTTTTTCCGGGGAGAATGTTCTAACCTGTCGTTTATCGGAGTGTAATATCCCTTGAAAACCAAGGCTTTAAGGACCCTGTTTCCGTTTATCGAAGATTATCGACCGTTTATCGAATTAATTTGCTCAGGCTTTTCACTCGGAAATAATTAATGGTTTAAAACCACCATAAAGCATCCTGCCGGCATCAAAAATTAGCCTATCAGGGTTTATTAGTGGCTTTACTAAGCTCGACATTCGAGAATCTTCCGGTACCTTCTTATTGGCTGAATCCCGTGTTTCTTTAGAAGGGAAGACCACCCATCCGTAAATGACTACCTCATCATCCGTTAAGCCAACGGCTTCTTCAAAGGAGCAAGTGCCCTCTAAGTTCAGATCATCACCCAAGAATTCATAATAGGCGATTGCCCCATATTCTTTCCATATTTCGGCAACCTGTTCCGCAATGGTCCTGTATTCATCTATATTTTTCCTTGGAAGGGGAAAGACAAAGCCATCAATGTACTGCTCCATTATAAGATGAATTAATTAGGTGAAAGCTGGTGGATGGAAGGATTAAATCAACGTTGGACTTTTTTCAGGCCTTTAGTCTTTTAGCTCATCAATAAACTTCTGATAGGATTTAGTGCTGGCTTCTTCGGCTTGGGCTTTTTCCAAAGCCATAAGCTCCACCTCCAAGGCCTTTTCTTTTTTACCGGTTTCAGCCAGTAAATGAGCATAAGTGTCTAAAATATGATGCTCGGGCGCCAACTCTACCGCTCTTTGTGCCCAACGAAGAGCGCTTAGCAAGGCCTGTTGATCTTCTACTTTTTCGTAGAAAGTCCAGGCTACATTGTTCAATTCATTAGCGTCATCCCAAAGGTAATTCTGCACGTTTTCCTGCGCTACGCTTGCATATCCTTTAAAGTCCTTAAGCCTTTCGTAATTCATCAAATCCAGTCGAAAACTGATTTTTCCACTCAATGGAAAATCTTCGCTTAAGTATTGACTTCGGAGAACCTCATACTCCGCTTTCGCTTCCTCTGTGCGTGCGCGGAACAGCTTATTAGCTAAACCGTAGAAAATCCTTTGTTCCAGGAAGTCCATTCCATTTTCGGCCTGACGAAGACTAACTAATTCTGAATTAACCGCAAGCGTTTTCAGGGTTTCACTATTAAGATCACTAACTACTTCATTAACAATCTCCCAGTTATCTCCTTGAAGCCATTCTTCAATAGGGAATTGCTCGAAATACTGATCTACCATTCCTTCAGGCATCATATTCGCCGCGCTTACCGTCATAAAATAGTCATGCATGAAAGCTTGATCAGTAAAGTTATCTTCTACGTGCTCTAGCATATAGGGTAAGTTTCGCTTCGGATCTTTGGCCTGCTCTCCAGCATCTATATAGGATTGCATTTCCTGGCTCGCTCCAACCTTTACCAGCAAGCGCTCTCCTTTAGAATCCAAGTATAGCAAGGTAGGATAGGCCCGAATTTCATAGCGTTTGGCAATATCAATTCCTTCCCCTTTTTCCATGTCAATTTTGAGGCAGATATAGTTTTCATTGTAATAATTCGCTACTTCCGGAATGGTGAAAATATTGGCACTCATCCATTTGCAAGGGCCGCACCAGGTAGTAAAGCAGTCAATAAATACCGGTTTGTTTTCTTCCGCAGCCGCTTCCAAACCTTCTTGGAAACTGATTTTTCGGAATTCAATCTTTTGAGCGTTTAGGCCAAAGCCGATAAGTAGGAGTAGGATTAAATGTCGCATAAACTTTGTTTTAAGAGGCGGGGGTTTTTTCCCTTTCAAAGAGAACTTGATATTCTGGCTTTAAGAGAACCTTTACCGTTTCTGCCGGAATTAAGAAGTAGAATTCACCCATTGCATAAGGTGCGATATCGTAGGCATTATAGAAAAAGTGAATTCCAGCTGAATCGATGGTGAAAGCCTCGGGTAAATAAAACTGATCGTTTTCAAACCAAAAGCCCAAATCATTTAAGCTTGTTCGTTCGTTCGCCTGGATTTGATTTCGAAAATAGGATTCTCCTAAACGTTGCAGTTCCACATTGTCTTTCGGCTCTATAAGATTTTCTAGTTTCAGGATTTCTCCGTTGCTCAATTGAATAAGCTGTGAAGACTGATAAGTGTGTGGGTGCGCTCCCCCTGTATAACTGTGATGCTCGCTTAAGTAACTGAAAAGCCCATTTTCGTTGTAATACACCTTTATGTATTGGCCTAAAAGCCAACTATTATGTGGGGCATAATCGGTTATAAGCAGTCGTTGGTATTCAGCAGTAATAGAATCAAACAAGGACTCATAAGTCTCAATATCCTGAACGGTATTTAAGTTTCCTTCAATTAGGTGTCGATGAATTTGACCCTTTATTTTTTCTAATGTACTGTCTCCCTGGGTTTGCAATCTCAAGTCTTCTACATAGAATTCCAGGTAAGTTTCTCCGTTTTCAAGTTTGGCCTCCTTCTGGATCGTGTCTAGCTCAAAGGTCAGGCTCTGAGGGCCGATAGGTTTATGCTCGTGTCGATTACAAGCAAAAAGAAGGGTTAAGGAAAAGATCAAAAGCAGGTATCGCATATCTAAACTCTGGTGCTCTCAGATAAAGATTATTTTTGGCCGAAATCGCTAACTAAGCTATGAAATTATATTCGGTAAATCTGGGAACTTTTAAGCTCGATGGTGGGGCAATGTTCGGTGTGGTGCCCAAATCCATTTGGCAAAGAACCAACCCCGCAGATGAGAGAAATCTATGTGATTGGGCTTTAAGGCTCTTATTAATCGAGGATGGTAAGCGACTTATTCTTGTGGATACCGGAATGGGACATAAGCAGAGTGAAAAATTCTTTGGCTATTATTATCGCGGAGGGGCTCATGATATGGATGCCGCATTAGCTCAGCATGGTTTTCATCGCGATGACATAACCGATGTTTTCCTTACCCACATGCACTTTGATCATGTTGGAGGGGCGGTAATGCAAGAAGGAGAAAAGCTAGTGCCAACTTTTAAAAACGCAGTCTATTGGTCGAATAAGTACCATTGGGATTGGGCAGTAAATCCAAATCCGCGTGAGAAGGCTTCGTTCCTTAAAGAGAACTTCGAACCCTTGATGGCAACAGGGCAAGTTTCATTTCTTGATATTTCCCGGGAGAGCGGTTGGTACGATACAGAATTACCTTTTAAGGTGGTAGTGGTAAATGGACATACCGAAGCTCAGATGCTTCCATTTATCGAACTTGGAAATCAAAAGTTGCTTTATACTGCAGATCTTATCGCTAGCGCCGGCCATATTCCATTAGCTTATGTAATGGGCTATGATGTTCGACCGCTACAAACCATGGCGGAAAAAGCACCAATTCTTACGCGTTGCGCCGAAGAGGGCATTCATCTTTTCTTTGAGCACGATGCTCAAAATCAAATGGCCAGTTTAAAAATGACAGAAAAAGGGCCTCGCTTAGAACAAACCTTAAGCTTAACTGATTTAGGTCTTTAGCTAATTGTTTCTCAGGTCTAAATATTCCTAAACGCCAGAAATTGAAAAACACCAGAATGAATTTTTATTCCAAAGCACTACTATTCTTCCTAATACCTTTCTGTTCAATCGCTCAAGTGCCTCCTGGATACTGGCAACAAGAAGTTGATTATCAGATAGCGATTTCTTTGAATACCGAGAATCATTCATTTCAGGGAACAGAGGAGCTTAAGTACATCAATCATTCACCGGATACTTTGAAGCAGGCATTTTTCCACCTCTATTTTAATGCCTTCCAACCCAATAGTATGATGGATGTGCGATCACGAAATATTCCCGACCCCGATAAGCGTGTTGGTTCTAGAATTGAGAAACTGAAGGAGAATGAAAGGGGCGTCTACCGAATAGTCTACCTGAAGATGAACGGTGAGAACAGTTATTTTGAAGAGCATGAAACGGTCTTGAAAGTTCTTCTTCCTCAGGCTTTGGCCCCTGGGGATACTGCTCATTTTAAAATGGAATTTAACGGTCAGGTGCCCATACAGATTCGTCGCAGTGGTCGGGATAATGCAGAGGGAATTGATTATACCATGACTCAGTGGTATCCTAAAATTGCCGCATATGACGAGATGGGCTGGCACCCCTACCCATATATCGGTCGGGAGTTTTATGCTCCTTTTGGAAAGTTTGAGGTAAACATTGATCTACCCGCTGATTATAAGGTTGCGGCGACCGGAACCCTGCAAGACTACAATCAATTCTGGGAGAAGTCGAATGAAGAGAATGGTCTTGAATTTGAAAAGCTAAAAGAAATTGAGGCGGATAGAAGGACCTGGACTTTTACTGCGGAGGATGTTCATGATTTTGCCTGGGGAGCCGATCCGGATTATGTTCATACCAAAATGGCTTTGGATGAGGATTTGGATTTACACTTCTATTATCTCCCGAAGTACGATGAAACCTGGGAACGTTTACCAAAATATGCTGCGCAGTTTTTCCGAGAGATGAATAAGCGTTTTGGCCGCTATCCCTACCCTCAGTTTAGCGTGATTCAGGGAGGTGATGGAGGAATGGAGTATCCAATGTGCACCATGCTAAAAGGAACCGGTAAGATAAGCGGGCTGGTTGGGGTTACAGTTCATGAGGGAGCCCACAATTGGTATTATGGAATACTTGGGATTAATGAGGCTCGGTTTCCCTGGATGGATGAAGGCTTTACCTCCTTTGCGGAAGAAGAGGTCTTAAATTCCATTCGTCCTAAAGCTCTGGTTAACCCTCATGCTAATGCCTTCGCCGCTCACTCTTATCTCGCCTCAAAGCCAGAAGAATTAGAGCCAATGAGTACGATGGCCGATCGCTATGAACGCAATCGCACTTATGGGATCAACTCCTATTCACGTGGGGAGATTTTTCTAACTCAACTGCGTTACATAGTGGGCAATGAGATATTTGATCAGGCAATGCTAGACTTCTTTGAAGCCTGGAAATTCAAACATCCGGAACCCTGGGATTTGATTCGCATAGTTGAACGCAAGAGCGGTTTAAACCTCGATTGGTATTATCATCAGTGGGTGGAAACCAATAAGCTCATTGATTATGGTATCGCTCGTATTGAAGGGGGTAAGGGTGCTACCGAGGTTCAACTTGAAAAACTGGGGACCATGTCAATGCCGGTTCGTTTGAAGGTTTACCGCCGAGATAGCTCTGTGGTGCACTATTATATTCCTACCAGCGAGCAATATGGACCTTATCCCGGAGAAGACGCTCTCACTTTAGGGCCTTGGCCTTGGACCCATCCGGATTATGTAGTTCAGATTCCTTTAGAATTAAAAGACATCGACAGGATAGTGATTGATGAAGAAGGTTTTATGGCGGACATCAATCGAAGCAACAATACCTACCCCCAAGAAGAGGGCAAAGAGAACTAGGTCCAAAAGGTTCGTAGGGCAATAAAAAGCCCGAAGCCCATCAAGATGATCGCAATTGATTTCTCGATCATACGCATACCCCTACCCGCTAGTTTTTGCTTGAACTTATGGGCGAAATAGATTTTAAGCAGGTCAATAGATAGATAAACAGAGAGGGTAGTGGCGTAAAAGATGAGCATACTATGTGGATTATTATCCAGTTGGTTACCAACAGTTATGGTGGTTGCGATCCAGAAAAAAAGTACGCCGATATTCAAAAAGTTGAGGAGGAAGCCTTTTATCAGTAGAAACCCTTTATGATCGAGCTTTAGGTTTCCTTTTAACTGACTCTGTACGGTTGACTTTCTTAGGTAGTAGTAGCCGAATCCCATAACCGCTATTCCTGAAGCAATGCTAATCCACACATTGTGTTGCATTTTTTCAAGAATCGGTCGGCTTCCAAAGTATGCGATGAGAATAAAAACAACATCTGCCAATATGGCCCCTAAGTCGAGACTCAATGCAGCAGTTCTGCCCTTTGTAATACTGGTTTCTATAACCACGAAGAAAATAGGACCAGCTGCGAAGCTCAGGCTTAAACCAAGAGGCAAGGCATAAAGGATTTCCAAAGCGAAGGTATTGTAGGGTTTAGGCCTCCTTTTGTGCTTTTAACTGGTCGAATTCTTTTTGCAAAGCTTCCAGGTCGCTTTCCAGTTTGGAAGCTTCATCCGATTTTCTTTTCAGCTCATCAGACTTTTCGTTCAACTTTTGCTGTAAGCTTGAGATTTCCGCTCTTCTTTGCTCTAATTCGGATTTAAGGCCATCCACCTGACCATTGAGGTCCTTTATTTCTTTTTGGAGCCCTGAAGTGGTGATGGTGTTGTAGGCGATATAACAAAGGAAGCCAACTGCAAAGACGATATTGGTATAAAGTGGCTTACTGGGATTATCTCCCATTACAAAATAGAGGATCAAGGCTGAAGCAACAACTAAGGTTCCTACTATCAACACCAAGGTTTCCATTTTTTTTCTATCCATGCCCTTCTCTTTAGCTTTTAAAAGTACATTTTTTTAAACGGGTACAAAGTCTAATTGCTTCTTCTCCAGGTCAGCGTTTTTTACCTGAACCGCAATATTATCACCTAATTGGAAAACTTTACCATATCGGTCTCCGACTATGCAAAAGTTAGCCTCATCAAAACTGTAATAATCGTCTTTAAAATCTCGGATTCGGATCATTCCTTCGCAGTGGTTATCTCGTAATTCTACAAAAATCCCCCACTCGGTTACGCCTGAGATTGTCCCCATAAAGGTTTCTCCCACTTTATCCTCCATGAACTTTACCTGCATGTATTTCACCGACTCCCGCTCGGCCTCTGTTGCCAGGCGCTCGCGATCAGAGCTGTGTTCGCAGAGGTCCTCATAATAGTCCTTTGCCGGAGCTTGACCTCCATCCAGGTAATGCTGTAGTAGGCGATGCACCATCACATCAGGGTACCGGCGAATTGGAGAAGTAAAGTGCGTATAGTAAGCAAAGCTCAAACCGTAGTGACCGATGTTATCGGTGCTGTATATAGCTTTGGCCATAGACCTAATGGCCAGTTTGGAAATCATATTGTCTTCCGGCTTGCCTTTTACTTCCTTCAACATCTTGTTTAAACTCCGACTGATGGATCGCGAGTTGTTGTACGAGACTTCATAACCGAACTGTTTAACAAAAGTGCCAAGGTCTCTCAGTTTGTCTGGGTCGGGATCATCGTGAATCCGGTATACAAAGGTCTTTCCACTGGGCTGATTACCCTTTTTACCAATAAACTCAGCGACTGAGCGATTAGCCAAAAGCATGAATTCCTCAATCAGATGATTGGCTTCTTTGGATTCCTTGAAATAAACCCCAGTAGGATTGTTCTCTTCGTCTAGATGAAATTTTACTTCTGCCCGATCAAATGCCAGGGCACCATCTTGCATCCGCTCTGCCCGCATTTTAAGAGCAAGGTCATTAAGGATGTTAATTTCCTCACTCAGAGGACCTTCTTTTTTCTCTATTACCGCTTGTGCGTCTTCATAGGCAAATCGATGATCGCTATAGATCACTGTTCTTCCGAACCACTGCTGAAGAACCTTAGCCTGTTCGTCTATTTCAAATACCGCGGAAAAGCAAAGTTTTTCTTCATGCGGCCTTAGGGAACAAACTCCATTTGAAAGCTTTTCTGGCAACATCGGCACTACCCGGTCTACCAGATATACAGAAGTGGCCCTTTCAATTGCTTCTTTATCCAGGTTTGATTTTTCCTGGATATAGTGACTAACATCAGCGATATGGACACCTACTTCGTAGTTCCCACTATCCAATTTTTGGAAGGAGATTGCATCATCGAAATCCTTGGCGTCTGCAGGGTCTATGGTGAAGGTGAGAACATTTCTAAAATCTCTCCGCTTGGCAATTTCGCTTTCAGTAATTTGATCGGAGATTGTTTCGGCTTCTAATTCGATGTCTTTTGGGAACACCCTTGGCAAGCCAAACTCCGCAAGGATAGAGTGAATTTCTACTTCATGGTCACCTGGGTTACCCAATACCTCTGTTACCTTACCAAAAGGAGAGGAGGCTTTTGGCGGCCAGTCCGTTATTTCGGCTACCGCTTTTTGGCCGTGCTTGGCTCCGTTTAGGTGTTCCTTTGGAATGTAGATATCAACCAACATTTTACGGCTATCAGGAACCAGAAAGCCATAGTCTTTGGAAAGTTCTATTGTTCCGACGAACTGGGTTCTCGCCCGTTGCAAAACTTCAACAATCTCTCCTTCTGGCTTTTTATTCTTTCGCTGAGCGTACATTAATACCCGGACTAAATCTCCTTGAAGGGCATTAGCTGTGTTCTTTGGTGTGATGTAAATATCTTGATCTAATTCTTCACTTATCACATAAGCAGAGCCCTTAGTGGTAAGGTCTACCCTTCCATCTACATAATGATCAGTATGCTTATAGCGGAATTTTCCGCGGGCAGGTTCTTCGACGAGATCCTGTTTGCGCAAGGATGCCAAAGATTGGAGCACCATATCACGTTCATAGTGATCTTTAATGCCCAGTTTGGCAGATATCTGTTTGTAATTGAATTGTTTGAGTCGATCTTCTCGTAATATGCCAAGAATAGACTTTTCAATCTTGGCTAAGCGCTTCATGCGCTTCTGCGTTTTTTTAGGTTTCATTGGGCCACAAAGGTAGGGGCTTTCGTTTAGAGCTAATTACCCTAAGGTTAAATCAGAGAGGGCGGTCAATCAGTGTTATGCAGCTAAAAACGTATGTTCTTGGGGACAATTTGATAATTGATTTAGATTTGAGAAAATGATTTAAATGCTTCGTAAAACCATCCTCCTCCTAGTCCTTTCCTGTAGTTTGACCTATGGCCAACAACCGGTGCCCCTTGGCTTGAGTCTTTTTTTACCAAGTATCAATTCTACTGCGGATAGTACGAATTATTGTTTTCACGTTAGCCAGCTCGGTCCTATTGCCTGGTATACATGGGATAATATTTATCTGGTAAATCAAAGTGGAACATCAAACACTCTTTTCCCCCCACAATGGGGGACACCTGAAGTTCTTCAATTTTTAAATGGAGAACTGCATGTAGCGTCTAATTTTCGTTTCTGGGGGATTTGGGAAGACCGATCGTATCTTAGTAAGTATAGCAATGGCAATTGGGTTCTCATCGACAGTCTTAAGGGTTACATTGACGCGGGTGTCATGCATCAGGGGAGTATGTATTATGGTGGGTTTATAAATGATACCGCCCGTCAATTTCGGAGTGTGGTTCGTTATAAAAATGGGGTCTTTAGTCAGGTGGGACAATTGTCAGGTCTTGATTCAATTTATAGCCTTCAATCTCACGGCGGTCAATTATGGGCATCAGGCCGTTTTAGCCTTTCTCAACCCTCGGATACGGCCCATTTAATGATCTATGACACAAGTAGCAATACTTGGTCGATGCCCATTAAGGAAGTTCCAGGTTTTAATCCCGGATTGAATCCAATATTCAATGGTTTTAGAACGGGTTTCCATTATGCCAATAAAAGCTATCTGATTAGGGACAGCACTATTTATGAGGTGCGGAACGATTCGCTGATATTTAGATACCAATTACCCTTAGGGCGAAGCAACCATAGGTGGTATAAAATGAAAGTGGTCCACCTGAACGGAAAAATCTATATCAATTCTGATAAATACATAGTTGAGTTTAATGGTACTACCTTCAAGGCCGTTAACCTCGGATTAGATGGATACCCAGCATCTACTATACTTCCTTTCGGGAATGAGATTTACGGTTCAGTAAACTCATGGTGGCCAAACATTGGGGGAATAAAATATGATTATACTTTTCGTTGGGATCCTCAGGCTCCTTCTGGCTCAGGGACGGTTTTAGGAACAGCCTATTTTGATCAGAATCGTAATTGCCTGAGGGATTCAGCCGAATCAAGGGAAATTGCATTTAATCTAATTCTAAGAAACCTTCAAACAGGGGATCGATTTTTATGCGCTTACCAGGAAAATTATTCTATTGTACTGCCCCCTGGATTGTATAAGGTAGACTCGGTTAGGGCGGTTAAGAGAGGATATGAAAGTCTGTTATGGGAGGCTAACTGTTATGGCGATACTTTTAGCATTGATACCAGTGGTACACCTTCTAAATTAGACTTTCCATTTCAACACAATGGGCTTCAGGATTATGGCGTTTCAATAAACCTATTCTCTAATCGCTTTCGACAAGGTTTTACTGAAGGTGCTTTGCTAAGCGTACAGAATTTAAGTGACCAAAATTTGACTTCTGCTTTTACGGCGGAAGTGATTATTCCACCGACTCTTTTGTATAAGAGCAGTTCCATTATTCCATCTCAAATAAAGGGAGATACGCTGCGCTTTAGTTTTCAAGGCCTGGACGCACTCTCGGATAGCTCACTGGTATTGGGTTTAGAGGTGCTGATGGTAAATAACATTTGGGATTCTATTTACGTTCAAGCGCGATTGCTTTCTCCAGGGGATAGTTTTATAAGCAACAATTTTGATACAATCTGTGCGCCTGTAGTTGGAGCCTATGATCCAAATGACAAAACGCCAAGTCTCGAAGAATCTTCTCCTGGCTTAAGACAATTGGAGTATCACATTCGCTTTCAAAATACCGGAACAGATACCGCCTACACTGTTGTAGTAAGAGACACTTTGGAACCATATTTCGACCCCTTCAGTATCGAGCTTGGAGCCAGCAGTCACCCCTTTCAGTATGAGCTTGTAGATGAGAATATCCTGGTTTGGACATTTAATAATATCCTTCTCCCAGACTCCAGCACCGATCCACTAAGTTCCCAAGGGTTTTTCACCTTTCATATTGATGTGGACCCCAGTTTAACTGCGGGTTCGGTGATTGACAATGATGCCGAGATTTATTTCGATTTTCAACCACCAATACATACCAATCACGCCCAGACTTTAATCGTGAGTGAATTGAGTTTGAAAGAAGATCTAGGGCAAAGCCTCCAGGTATACCCAAACCCGATTCAGCAAAATTTACAAGTTGTAAGCGACAACGATATTAAGCAGGCCTATTTGTTTGATGTCTATGGCCGACAAGTCCGCTTTTGGCAGTTTAATAAGCCACTTAAAAATATGACTTTAGATTTTTCAGATTTGCCTACCGGAAGCTATATCCTTCAAATAGGGACAAGCAAAATAAAAGTGCTCAAGCTTGATTAGTTCTGAGCACTCTTAAATGCTTTGAATAGGCAAAAGCTTAATTCAATATCATGTTTCCTTCATTGCGGTAACCTGCATTGTCTTTATACCAATCCTGGTAGCTGGTGCCACTGGATTGTGCCCAGGTATTAAAGAAGTTGTAGGCAGTGTTCACCGCTTTATTTTCCTCCGGATAACGAAAATCATGGATGATATTTATCGCCCAGGGCAGGTTGTTTTCATTGCGATAAAAAAGACCGTTTCCTGGATTGGTCGCATCATGGATGGTGTTGAATAAATTAGGATCTGCCAGATCGGTTGGAGCTTTGTCTGCTAAATGAATCTCACGGCCTCTTACTCCATCAACAATCAAGAAAGGATTAAAAGGGGCACTTCCCAGGAGTGAAGGATCGATTGGGTTCACGAAATTAATCACCACCGTAATTTCATTTCCAACCGATATAGGCTGACCTCTTTCTGTATTGATATAGAGCCCGTTTCCTAAGCGAGGGATATTATCGTAAGCGTCATCAAACACAATTACCGTTGATCCGCTATTATGATTTGCCTCTAAACCCTTGGAGTCAAGAGAAATGTAGTTCTCGGTAAGATTGTATCCGGTAACGGTGCTGATAAGATTAGGATCCAGATTCATTTTAAATCCGAAACCATTCCTGAAAGAGGCACCGATAGCTTTAATTCTAAACTTGCCCTCGAGACGAACCACTTGATTGTTGGCGTTGGCAATCTGCGTAAAGCGATAGTTTACCACTAAATCGTTGAAATCATAGTCTCCCTGAGATGGCCATAGATCTTCATAAGCTAAAGACCCCCAACCAATGTCTGAAGGAGTGTAAGTGGCTTCTGCGGCATTGGGGTCATTAGGGAAATCATCCAGTGCGTCAATAACCCCGTCATTATCTGTATCAATATTGGCTAGATCAGCAATCTCACATTTAAATGAGCCAAGGTCATTGATCTTATGTGGGTAGGTGTTTACCACAGACCAGGCACCGTCAAATTTGTCCATTTCAATGAGTTGAGAATTGGCATCGTTAGTGGCCAGGTAAAGTCGATCGTCTCGATCAATTGCCATGGAAGTGGGCTGGAATGGAAGGTTCTCCGCACTAATACGTGTGGCACTCGCTGTAGTTCCGTTGATATCGATCCGGTACAGGCCCGAAAAGCAACACATATAGATAGTGGAATCTTTAGCGATCGCTAAATCACCTCCGCCCACTGGCTCTTCAAGACCAACAATATTGTATTGCTGTACCACCTGATTGGTGAGCGGATCAATAGAATACATATCCTCATTGCGGGCTATATAGAGAAGGCTATCCGCATAATTGTATTCCATTCTTGGATACGACCTGTTGAAAGGGTTACCAGTTTGTGCGGTGTGGAAGGTACCTGCACCATAGTCATAATAGCGAAGGGTGGTTCCTGTGTTGTAGTAAACGATTCCGTTTTCCTGATCAACGGCACATGCGATAGAGCCTCCTCCAACTAAATTGGGTAGTGGAGTGGCATCATAGTTACCACCTTCCACATCTATAGTGTAAAACTCGCCTTGACCATTTACCGCATAAAGCGTTTCTGAACAATTCATAGCTTTACCTTGACGCTTATTAAAGGCAATAGAAGCAGTGCTTCCGGAGATAGAAACGTATTCCACACTGCGTGCACCATTTGCATTTCGTTCCACTTTTAATCGATCACAAAATGTAGGTACTGTTAGCTTAAAGCTCATAGTATTGCCGTTGGCCAAAAAGGAGCCAATCCTCTCTTCAATTTGATTATTGAAAGCGGCGTAAACAGTGTATTTTACTCGGTAGGTCTCAGGGTCATTAATGCTTAGCGTTACCTGAGTTTCGGTACGGAAATCAAAGTTTGGACTAACTACAAGATCTTCAATTGACACATTAGGATCAGGGCCGGGATTATCATTCACATTGTCATCCTTCCTGCAGGAGGCAAGAATTAAAAGTCCGGCGAGTAGAGAAACAAAATGGCGCATGAGATTGCAATATTTAAATCTGAAGCTAAGGAAGGAACTTAAACTTATAAAGTTAATTCAAATTCGATCAATTGAAGAGAATCCTCGATAGACTGTGAACCATTGATTAAGTGTAAATTGAAAAAAATTCTACACCTCAGGCAACCCAAATAAAAGGTTGTAGTGTCATTCAATTGTAGCCGCCAAAAAAATGGGAATAGTTCGCAAATTACCTAGCTCCGAAAAACGTCTAGTGAAGCAATGTCTTCGCGGAGACCACGAAGCACAACGCGAGCTCTACGACCGCTACAGTGCAGAAATGCTTAGTGTTTGCCGTCGATACACCCATTCTTTAGAGGATGCAGAGGAAGTTCTTTCAAATGGTTTTATAAAGATTTTTAGTCGACTGGACCAGTATAGAGGAGAGGGGGCTTTAGGAGCTTGGATTCGCAGAATCATGGTTCGGGAGGCACTCAATTTCATCCGCTATCAAAAGAATCTTTTTGTAGAGGTTGAAGAGGACAGAAGAGAGGAGTTTGGACACAGCAGCGTGAAGGATCATTATGATGTTGAGCATTTAATGCGGATGATAAACGAGCTTCCAACAGGATATAGAACTGTTTTTAACCTCTATGCTATTGAGGGTTACAACCATAAAGAAATCGGCCAGATGTTGGAGATTTCCGAGAATACGAGCAAGAGTCAATTGAGCAAAGCTCGCAGGCAATTGCAACAGAAATTGAGTGAATACGAATTAATCGCAAAAAATAATTAGAATGAGTTCCAAGCATCCCATCGATTCGCTTTTTGAGAAGGAGCTCAAAGAGCATCAAATACAACCAAGTAAAGCAGTTTGGGAAAAAGTTGCAGCAGCCCAAACTAGCGGAGGCTCCAAAAAGGAAGGCTTTTTCATACTAAGGGCAGCCTCAGTGATTCTGATTGTAGGTCTTACTTCTTTCTGGTTTATCGGTCAGAATTTTCAGTCAACCCCAGCGGAACCGGAATTGGATTGGAACACAAGTGTGGTAGCTGGCCCGGATAACAATCCTGAGCCGAAGAAATCGGAGCCGCAAAAAACGACGCCAACGGTTCAAAAAACCAATAAAAAAAGTGATCCGGCATCTCAGAAGGTTCAAAAGCCAGTGAAAGCACAAAGCAAAGCTCGCTCTGCCAAGGTGATTCCGGTTTTACAGCACCGAATTTCTGATCCCGTTCTGGCCTTGAACGATTTGAGCCCTATGGATCTTAATGAGGACTTTGAGGGAGTGGAAGTGATTGATGATCCTGATGTTATGAAGATTCGTGTTAGCCTACCAGAGCTGAAAGGTGATTACGAAAGCAAGCAGAGCACCGAGAAAGATTTAGGTAAACGTATGTGGGCTTACGCCTCTACCCAATATGAAAGGGTTTTAGCCGGAGAATCCATTGAACTGCCTAAAACTGAAGAAACAAAAATTGAGATTCCTCTACCGGATTTCATTAACCGTCGATTTAGCAAGTAATATGAAGTATCTATTTAGTATCCTCTTGTTAGCGGGTTTTTCCCTCCAGGTACAAGCGCAGAATGAAGAAAGGAAAGAACAGCTGATTAAGGACCTTAAAAAAGAGTTGCGCATTTTGTCTGATCAGATTACCGAATTAGGAAACCTAATGGCTGAGGAGCTTGAAGCGGAATTCCGTAAAGACAGCGTGAAGATAAAAATGGATCGAGCCAAAAAGTCCATTAAGGAGAGCCAACAGAAAATTCGCGAATACAGCAAAGAGCTCAATGATAATTATCAATTGGATGATGAACAGAAGGAGCTGTTACGCAGCGCAGCGAAGAACTTCGGCGAGGGAATGCGTCAATTTGGCGAAGCAATGAGTCGCATATTGGATGATATTAACGAGAAGATTGAAGAACACCAAAAAGAGATGGAAAATGAAAAGGATGACTAAACTAACAAGCAAAGTGAAAATGAAAACAAAAACAAACATGAAAATGAAAAAGTCAGTATTAATGGCCTTACTGGTGGCCTTCGGGTTTGGGCTCTCTGCTCAAACGGATACCAGTGCTAGAAAGAAAATCGAAATACAGATCGAGCAGAATACCCTTTCCTTCGATGCTAAGGAAAACCTCACTCAATCAGACCTGGCCAGCATGGTAGGCTTTGCTACCCAGCAAGTAGCCAAAATACAAGCCAATCATCAGCGCATTTTAGCTAAGATTGATCAGCAAGAACAGGCTGGAAAGTTGACGGAGGAGGAAGCAGAGCTTTTACGCGATCAGGCTGATGAAAGTCTTGATGTGAGCATGGATCGATTTGAAGAGTTCATGGAGAACTGGGGAGAATCTTACGAAGAGCGCATGGAGGTCTGGTCTGAGGAATTTGAAGAGCGTATGGAGGCCTGGAGTGAGGAAGTAGAACGTCAAATGGAAGGTGATAGTGCTGTTTTCCGCAAGGTTCCTCCAATGCCCCCGATGCCTCCAATGCCAATGATGGAGGTGGACTCCGGTAAGAAGAAGATTATCATCTCTAAAGAAGGTGTAATCATAGAAGATCGCGATGTGGAGATTGAGATTGAAGGAGAAGATGAAGATGAAATTGATGCGAGCGAATTATTCGAGCGTCTTAGCGGGAGATCTAAGAGCATTGATCGCACGGAAGATTACTTCGATATCGCCTTTGGTTTTAACCAGCAATTAGAAGATAATGCCTTTATAGGAAGCGGCCCTGGGCAGTTAGAGTTTTGGAGATCTACCTCCTTTAACATGGGAATTGGCTATAAAACTCGAATTGGAAACCCTTACAGTAAGCTTTACATCAAATATGGAATTGATTTCTCCTGGCATAACTTCCGTTTAGATGGAGATGAGATTTTAGAAGCGGGTGATACTAGCTCTTTTTTCACTACAATTCCAGGGATTGATGAGTATGAGAAGAATAAATATCACATAGCCTATTTCAACATCCCGGTGATGTTTCAATTAGACTTTAGCGAAGCTGGCGACCGTGATGAAGCATTTACTCTAGGACTTGGAGGATACGGCGGGGTGAGACTGCAGGCTAAACGAGAATTGGAATACAGCGATAATGTATACCGTCGCATTGAGG
Source organism: Croceimicrobium sp. (assembly GCA_965279135.1). Taxonomy (GTDB): domain Bacteria; phylum Bacteroidota; class Bacteroidia; order Flavobacteriales; family Schleiferiaceae; genus Croceimicrobium. Next base: position 3,073,539 of record OZ257133.1, read on the forward strand.
AAAAAGCTTATGATGATTTCTTCACCAATCAATTCCGTTATGGTGTGATGGCTCAGGTAGGATTTGATTCCTTTAAGATTACCGCCACTTATGATTTGAATGATTTCTTCACCTCAGGTGATGGTCCGGCAAATTATAATATGCTGAATGTAACACTAGGTTTTACCCTATAAATAGATCACTGCCCGTTTCGTGTGCCGGGTAGAAATCGAAAAGCGACTCTGGAGGGGGTCGCTTTTTTTATTTTAGGACCATGAATTGGGTATTAAAAAACTGGCAGGAATTAAGTGTAGACGAACTTCATCAAGCTTATAAGCTTAGAACAGATGTTTTTGTCGTGGAACAAGGCTGTGCCTACCCTGAAGTGGATTCACATGATCCACATTGTCAGCACCTTTTTGCCTGGGAAGATTCTAGGCTAGTGGCCTATTCAAGAATATGTCCTTCGGATACGGTATATCCAGAGCCCAGCCTGGGCCGAATAGTAATTCCTCAATCGCATAGAAGGACAGGAATAGGTAGAGAATTAATGTCGAGGTCTCTCGAAATTCTGCAAGCCAGATATCCTAATGAGATCATCAAGATCCAAGCTCAACACTACCTGGAAGCATTTTACACATCATTTGGATTCAAAACCATTACCAAGCCTTATCCTGATGTAATGGTCATGCATATCGATATGATACTGGATTCTACTCGTCGAAGCTAACAACAACCTTTTCGCTGCGAGGGTGAGATTGACAGGTTAGTACATAACCATCTTCCACCTCGTCATCTTCGAGGGCATAGTTCATTTCCATTTCTACCTCGCCTTCAATAACCTTTGCCCGGCAAGTGCAGCAAACTGCTCCCTTACAAGCATAAGGTACATCAGCGCCAGCGTCTAATGCAGCATCTAAAATGGAATCTCCATCGCTGTTCAATCCAAAATGGGTTTCATCCCCATCCAAAATAACAGTGATACTGGAGTCAATTTTCTTGGTGCTTTCTTTTCCAACCTTCGTTTTTCCTGCAATACTCTGTGCAGGTGAAGTGAAGAGTTCAAAGTGAATTTTGTCTTTCGCTACCCCTAGATCTTGAAGCGTTTCACTAACGCTATTGATCATAGACTCAGGACCGCAGAGGAAATATCCATCAACCTTATCGATATCGAAAAAGCGTTTTGCAAAGGTTTTACACTTGTCTTGATCGATCCGGCCTTTCAGGTAATCAGTGCCTTGATCTTCCCGGCTGAGTACATGATGTACTTCAAAACGCTCCATGTACCGGTTTTTTAAAGCCTCAATATGCTCTTTGAAAATTACCGAGGTAGCCGTCTTGTTACCGTAGAATAGGGTGAAAGTGGATTCCGGCTCATTCTCTAGTACTGATTTCAAAATGCTAAATACCGGAGTAATTCCTGATCCTGCAGCAAAACCTACGTAGTTGTGTGCTTTGCTAGGGTCAATTTTAGCAATAAAATTTCCATCCGGAGTCATTACTCGCATAGTCGATCCGGCTACCAATTGATTATTCGCCCAGGAAGAAAACTTTCCCCCTTCTACCTCTTTAATGGCAACTCTTAATTCACCATCAAAAGGGCTTGAGCAAAGGGAGTAGGAACGGCGAACAGCCTCTCCATTTATATCAGCTTCCAGTGTGAGGTACTGTCCGGGTATGAATTGGTAGTCCTCACTAAGCTCTTGTGGAATGTTAAAAGAAACTGATATGCAGTCCTGGGTTTCTTTTGTGATATCTTCAATTCGGAGGTCGTGAAAAACGGGACGACTCCCTTTTTTATCTGATGTAAAGAGTGAGGAGGAATTGTCCTTGGCTTTTTTGAAAAAGTTGAGCATAGAAATTATCTATTTTGGCAAAAGTACATTGAATGCGATTTAGGAACAATTGAAAGGGCGCATAGTTTTAAATGGAGATATTATCTTTGTTGGACTCTCAAAAAAGACGATTATGACGAAAGAAATGAACCTGGAGGAGCGCTTTCAAGCGTATGTAGATGGAGAGAATAAGGTAGAGCCTAAAGATTGGATGCCGGAGAAATACCGGAAAACCCTTATCCGTCAGATTTCTCAACATGCCCACTCGGAGGTAGTGGGAATGTTGCCCGAAGCCAACTGGATTACCAGGGCCCCTTCTTTAAGACGAAAAGTTGCCTTGTTAGCTAAAGTTCAGGATGAGGCAGGACACGGTCTTTATCTGTATAGCGCAGCGGAAACGCTAGGCGCTGATCGTAAGGATTTGGTGGAGGATTTGTTAATTGGTAAAGCCAAGTATTCCAGTATTTTCAATTATCCAACCCCTACCTGGGCCGACATTGGCGCCATTGGTTGGTTGGTAGACGGTGCTGCAATTGCCAACCAGGTGATGTTATGTCGCACTTCTTATGGCCCTTACAGCCGCGCAATGGTTAAGATTTGTAAAGAGGAAAGCTTCCATCAACGCCAAGGCTACGAAATACTGCTTACTCTTGCCAATGGTACTGCCACTCAGAAGAAAATGGCTCAGGATTCATTAAACCGCTGGTGGTGGCCATCTTTGATGATGTTTGGCCCAACTGATGATCATTCCCCAAACTCTGCCCAATCCATGAAATGGAAGATTAAGCGCAAGAGTAATGACGAATTACGTCAGGAGTTCATTGATAAAACCGTACCACAGGCGGAGTTTTTAGGCCTTACGGTTCCTGATCCAGATCTGAAATGGAATGAAGAGCGTGGTCATTACGATTTTGGTGAAATTGATTGGGAGGAGTTCTATCAAGTAATCAAGGGCAATGGCAAATGCAATAAGCAACGCATGAAGGCACGCCAGGAGGCTCACGAAAAAGGAGAATGGGTGCGTGAAGCAGCCAATGCCTATGCTGAAAAGCAAGCTGCACGTAAAACCCGAGAGGGGAGTGCTGCCTAAGCAAACCAAACTGGCTTCGGCCTAACCTACATATACAATGAGCACAAAAGATAATTGGAAGATTTGGGAAATCTTTATCCGTTCCCGCAATGGCCTTAGCCATAAACATGTGGGTAGCTTACATGCTCCTGATGCCGATATGGCCATTAAAAACGCCCGTGATGTTTATACACGCCGCAGTGAAGGCGTAAGTATCTGGGTTGTACCCTCGGAGGCTATTACTGCGTCATCTCCGGATGAAGCGGAGCCTTTATTTACTCCGGCCGACGATAAAGTGTATCGTCATCCTACTTTTTATGAAATTCCTGATGAGGTAGGCCACATGTAGGCTCCTGATCTTTCAATCGATAGACTTTGAAGGAAGAACTGTTAAAATATACGCTGCGTTTAGGGGATAATGCCTTAATTCTCGGTCAACGCCTGGGAGAGTGGTGTGGTCATGGACCCATACTTGAGCAAGACATTGCACTATCTAATATTGCTTTAGATCATTTAGGCCAGGCGCGGATGCTCCTAAGTTATGCTGCTGAACAGAAAGGTGAAGGGTATAATGAAGATAAGGTGGCCTTTTTTCGGGACATTACCGAGTATTACAATTGCTTGCTGGTAGAGCAAGAAAATGGAGATTGGGGCAGAACTATTGTTCGTCAATTTCTCTTTGACACTTTTAATTATTATTTCTATACGGCCCTCTTATCTACCGCCGACGATGGACTAAAGGCGATAGCACAAAAAGCGATTAAAGAGGTAACCTATCACGCGCAGTGGAGTGCAGAGTGGGTTATTCGATTAGGTGATGGCACAGAAGAAAGTCATTCGCGAGTGCAGGAATCTTTGGATGACCTTTGGGAGTGGACCGGAGAAATGTTCACTATGGATAAGGTAGATGAAACCCTTATTCAAGCAGGAATTGCTGTTGATCTGGCTGCGGTTAAAGAGAAGTGGGATCAAAAGGTGGATCAAATTCTTGATATGGCCACATTAAAGAGACCCGAAGACGTGTGGTTCCAGTCAGGTGGCAAGCAGGGCGAACACAGCGAATATCTGGGTTATATCTTATCAGATATGCAGCATTTGCCCAGAATGTACCCCGAAGCAGAGTGGTAGCTTTTGGATTCCTGGTTGAATCGGGCGAACACATTTTATAAGGCCGGTAAAAGGACTAATCATCAACCCCTTAGCCTTGATTAACGGTTATCATGAATAGAATCTGGAATATTCTTAAGAACGTTTCCGACCCGGAAATCCCGGTGCTTACCGTTGTGGACATGGGTGTCGTGCGTAAGGTTGATGAAGAGAATGATAAGGTCACGGTTCATATCACTCCAACCTATTCGGGTTGTCCAGCCATGAATGAAATCGAAAGCAATATTCGATGGGCTCTTGAAGAAGCCGGCTACAATTCGGTTGAGGTTAAAACGCAAATCTCACCTCCCTGGACTACAGATTGGATGACCGAGGAGGGAAAGCAGAAACTTCAGGAATATGGTATTGCTCCTCCGGAAGGTAGTTCTGCAGATAAGTCTGTTCTCTTTGGTGAAGCGAAAAAAGTGACCTGCCCTCTGTGTAAATCACGCAATACTACAATGGTTTCACAGTTTGGATCAACAGCTTGTAAAGCACTTTATAAATGCGAGGACTGTAAAGAGCCTTTCGACTATTTTAAGTGTCTCTAAACTATTGGTCTTGTAATTAGGGGATTAACAAAGGCAATTTATAATAAGGGGGCGTTCTTTCTTTTTATCAATACCTGATCTGTATTCTTTATTGAAATAAAAACGGGATGTCCGGCGATATATGCGTATTTTCGAATGTGTATGAATCTTAATAAATCGCCTATGTAGAAATCCCTTAACAGAAGAGAGAATATCTCTGCAAATCCTATTTCTCTCTTGTAAACCCTTCGGGAAACCGAATTTTTTTAATTAAACCCTATAAAATGAAGAAGTTAGTACTAAGCCTTCTGGGCTTGGCAGTGACCAGCATTACTTATGCCCAATGCAATCTTACCGGTCCTGCTACTTTGCCGTACACGCAAAATTTCAACTCACTTTCGGGAGTTATAAATACTGATTCAGTGTTTATATGTGATCCCTCCAGCAGCTGGTCCTTTGAGTCACCAGCGAGCAATGCACAGTTAAATCTTGGTATTCCATCCGGGACCAGCGGAATTCAGGGAGACTTTCAAGGAAGTTCTCTCGGTATGGCCTCTGTAACCACCTCAGATACGGCCAATATTGTTTTCACAATTGATCTTTCTAACCTAATCGCTTCTGCACCTGAAGACATTTGGATTGATTTCCACTATGCGGATTTTGCAGATGAGGATAGCCCGGCGGATCGTGTTTTCCTACGTGGAAGTAACACCGACTCCTGGATCGATATATTCGATTGGAATACCGGAAGTCCAAGCGACTGGGAAAGTGCAAGAATAAAAATTGACTCTGCTTTAAGCGCTAATGGTCAGAATTTTAGCAGCACCACACAGATTCGCTGGACTCAGGTAGATAATGTTGGACTGACAGGTGGTGATGGCTTTGGTTTAGACCAATTCAGCATTATTTCCTCGACTACCGCAATGCCGAGTGCTTTAAGTATTAGCAATATTACGGGCACTACAGCTGATGTTAGTTGGACCGGAAATGGCCCTAACACACAATTTGCAGTAATTAATGTTGGGGGATATTGGCCTGCAGCCACTCCTCAGGTATTTAGTGGCGTGAATACAGGTACCCTGACGGGTTTAATGCCTAGCACTAACTATGAGCTTTGGTTTCGCGACAGTACAGCAGTCGGAAATACCAGCCTATGGAGAGGACCGTTCTTCTTTCAAACGGCCTGTCAGGCACTAAGCGCTCCCTATTTCACTGACTTTGATGCCACTGCAGACGGTGATGTGGAGATCTGTTGGGCGCAATACAATAACTATAGTACTTCGGCATACGCCCGCGTAGAAGCACTTAGTTCCTCTAATGCAACCCAGCCATTAAGTGGAGCTAATGTTCTGGAGATTTATAGTGCTTCGGGTTTTTCTGCTGGGGACACTTTGGTCGCCATTACCCCGGAACTATCCGATCTTACCGCATCTGATAAGCAAATCCGCTTTCACGCTGCTACTAATGATTTAAGTAATCGCCTAATTGTTGCTACACTCGATAATAATACTACCAGTGCCAGCATTACAATTATTGATACCATTACTTTCCAGCAGGCCAATACCTGGCAAGAGAACATCATATACTTTGATGCTACCAACGGTTACAATGGCACAGACAAGTACATTGCTTTAATCCACACTTTAGGCGGAACCTTCGATGATATTTACATCGATGATTTCCACTATGAAGATATTCCCGCTTGCCCGACCATTAGTGGAGTATTCTTTAATGGCATAACCGGAAACAGTGCAGTAATGAATTACGCTACTGTTGGGGATAGCATTCAAATTGAATGGGGTCCAGCAGGATATGCTCAAGGAACGGGCTGTGTAGGTAATGTTAGTAATTCCGGCTCTGTAACCATTTCTGATCTTTTGGATCCTTCTTGTGTATTGAACATTGTTGCCCAAAGTGATTATGATGTTTATGTGCGCAATAACTGCACTACTGCAGGTAATGGCTTTTCTGCCTGGGCAGGACCATTTACCTTCACTACCGGTTGCGCCACTATTGTTCCTCCTAGTTTAGAAGACTTCTCGAATGGCTGGACCCCAGATGCATGCTGGGAACAAGCTGGTTCTGGAACCCCGAGCACCGGACCTTCCAATTTTGGAACTAGTTCATGGACAGCGGACGGCTTTGCCAATAATGGCAGCACTGGAGCAGTAAAGGTTAATGTATTTACCACCGGTAAAGAAGAGTGGATGCTAAGTCCTTCTTATGACCTGGGTACTTTAGGTGACATGCAGGTTGAATTGGATTTCGGGGTTTTCACTTGGAATACCAGCAATCCTGCAAATCTTGGCTCAGATGATGAAATCCACATCCTGATTTCTACCGATAACGGAGTAAGCTGGACGGCATTGGATACAATCGACAACACCTTTACAACTTTACCCAATGGTAATCGCCTTGTTTACACCCTTGGTTCTTATACAGGGATTGTTCAATTTGGCATTTGGGCTTACGAAGGAACCGTAAACGACCCTGAGGATGTTGATGTAATGGTAGACAACTTCCAGGTTCGTCAAACGCCAAACTGTGCATCCTCTACAGCCATTATGTTGGATAGTGTATCAACCAGTAGTGTTTCGCTTTCCTGGACTGCCGGTAGTGGAGTTTCTTTCCAGGTTCAGGTAGATACGGTCGGCTTTACACCAGGTAATGGCCGTTTCGGCGATACAGTTACAGTTACTAACGCTACTATTTTTGGTCTAAGCCCTAGTACTTCTTATGAAGTTTATATCCGTGATGTATGTGCTACAGGAAATGGACAAAGTGCCTGGGCGGGTCCTATACTGGTTCGTACTGCTTGCCCTAATGTTTTTGCTAGTCCGATTCTTTTTGATCTTGAGGACTTAAGCATTGGTAATCGTAGTCCATTCCTCAACTGTTGGACCACGGATAAAACCTCTAATCCGCGTTGGGAAATTGAGGAGGCTAACGGTACCGATCTCAATTCAAGTAATACCGGACCAGATTATGATAAGACCTTAAATGGTCAACCAGGAGGAAAGTACTGGTTCCTAGAGACCTCTGGTGGTGCTTTGGGCAATGAAGCTAATTTGCTATCACCGTACTTTAGTCTTAATGGAATGGTAGAGCCTAGCTTATATTTCTGGTATCATATGTATGGTGCCGCTATGGGTAACCTTCATGTGGATATTGAGCATCAAGGGACCTGGTATAATGATTACTTCTTAATCACTGGCCAGCAAGACACTTCTGGTGCTGACGATTGGAATCAGTTAGAGCTTAACCTTGCTGGATTTGTGAACGATACCATTCGTGTGCGTTTCCGTGGAGAACGAGGTAGTAGCTTTACCTCCGATATGTCTATTGATGATATCGAAATTGCTGAGGCAAGCCCTTGCCATATCCCGGTTAATCTTCAGGCCATTAATTTAACAGCAACCTCTACCGATGTTAGCTGGTCCTCTTATGGAAACCAGTTTAATCTAGTTTGGGGCCCAAGTGGATTCCTGCAAGGAACGAACACCTCTGGAGGCACTCTGATTAGCAATGCGAGTAACCCAACATCAATTTCAGGTTTAAGTCCGAATAACTTCTATGATGTTTATGTTCAGGACACCTGCGATACCAATATGTGGGTTGGACCACTTACTATCAAAACTCCATGTTTATCTGCCCTGGCAGCTGGTACCTATACCATTGGAACCGGACCAGCAGACGACTTTGCAAGTTTTGACTCAGTAGCAACCCTGCTTAATGGTTGTGGTATTAGTGGCCCGGTTATCTTCAACGTGCAGCCCGGTTCATATACGGATAAACTCCATTTGCAATTTGTACCGGGAGTTACCAGTACAAACACCATCACCTTTAATGGAACAGGAGGTTCTGACAGCCTTATATATAATGGTCAGTCATTCCAAACCGCTGTATTAATTGAAGGGACGAGTTATGTTACCCTAAATGACATGACTATTGTGAACCCCAATAGTGCGGAGGCCTTCGGTATTTTGTTAAAAGACAACTCTGATTCAGTTACCATCAACAATAGCACTATTTTGATGGATACGACCAGCACTAGTACTTCTAACGATATTGTAGGAATTCTTACCGCTGCGGTTTATGATAATGACAATAGCGAAGGGTCGGAAGTAGACTATCTAACTATTGATGGTAATACCATCATTGGCGGTATCACCGGTATCAACATCGAAGGAAATGGTACGGGTGATTTCACCGTAGGACATCGCATTTGGAACAATACGATTCAAAGACAGAACACCTATGGTATTTACCTCGATGAATTGTCGGACATTGAAGTAATTGGCAACAGAGTAGATCGAGTGCGTGCAACTACAGATGGGCTTTTTGCTCTGGATGTGAACGACTTCCGTGTAGAGGAGAATGTTTTCTATGTAAGTGATTTTGGTCTCTATATCCTTGATGGAAATGATGGCTTTAATCCTGCGCAGAGATCTGTAGTAATCAACAATATGGTAAGCAGTACCTCTGATTATGGTATTTATTTGAATGACTTTGAGCAAGTTGAGGTATATCACAACACAGCCTATGGGTCTCCCGGAATGGCGATCAATGATCAGGACAGTGTTTGGGTGATTAACAATGTGTTTGTGTCTGATAATGATTTCGCGTTTGAGTCATTCGATAACTTCAATGGCACAGAAACCATCGATTACAACCTCTATGAATCTGGAAACTCTAATGCTTTTGACATTGGAACCGCTTCTTATACAGATTTAGCAGCTTGGGTTGCAGCAGACCCCACACATAACGCAAATAGCGTAAGTGGAGATCCGGTATTCGTTAGCAAGCCTTTAGACCTCCATTTGGTGGGAACCCTGGCTAATGACGTTGGAGATAACAGTCTTGGTATTACTGTGGATATTGACGGAGACACTCGTCCTTTAAGCCCTTCTACAGTAGTAGACATGGGAGCAGATGAGTACACCCCGCTTACCGATGATGCTGAAATGGTAAGAATTATTGCCTCATCAGGATGTGGAGGCAGTGCCACAGCGGTAAGTGTGGTGTTTAGAAACCTTGGTTTAAATACCATTAATAGCTTGCCAATAAACGTTAATCTTAGCGGAGGCATTAGTCTAAACTTAAGTGCCACCTACACTGGTAGTCTGGCATCTCTGGATCAGGACACCTTATTAGTAGGCACTTATAACACCTATGCGGGAGCTAATGGTGTTTTAATCGATGCGATCTTGAGTTTAACCGGAGATCAGGATGCCAGCAATGACAGTATCCGTGCCGGAGCGTTTGATTATATCCCCTTCGAACCAATTGGTATTGACAGCAGCTATTGTAGTAGTGATGATACCGCCTACTTACGCGCTAGCGCGGTGAATGGTGTTAACTATGCCTGGTTTGCTACCAACAATGCCAATGATACCATTCCACTTGCAACTGGAGATACCCTAGCGGTGGCTTCAGGTGGTGCTCAATCTACTTACTTCCTGGCCTATGCTTCATCAGTAGATAGCTTAGGTACTCCATTCGCGGGAGGAAATGGATTAGACGGTAACGTCTTTGATATTCTACCTAGCTCAAACATTGAGCTTACCGGAGTGGACGTTAACCTGGATGCGACAACAGCGCAGAATGTTAGCGTATTTATCCGCACAGGCACCAGCGTTGGAAATGAATCAACCCTAACCGGTTGGACTTTAATAGACAGTGCCACGGTTACAGGTAATGGTGCTGGTAATGCCACCTTCTTGCCTTTTGGTAGACCATATCCAATTTTTGCTGGTCAAACCTATGGATTGATGGTAGTAGTTACTACTTCCGGGCAGGTTGACTATACTGATGGCACAGCTGTTGGAGCAATTCTGGCTCAGAACGACGACCTTACAATTTTTGAAGGGTCCGGTATTTCCTGGCCTTTGGGTTCGGTATTTAACCCACGCTTCTGGAATGGTCGTGTGTATTACAATGCAGATGCCTGTTCTGATATTAGGGTTCCTGTAAATCTGACCCTAGGTGCTGATACAGCAATTGCAAACTTCACTACTTCTGGCACGCAGCCCACCTTTAACTTTGACGCTACGGCCTCGATTAACGGTGATGTATATACTTGGGATTTTGGAGATGGAAATGTTGGCACAGGTATTACCACAAGCCACACCTACAGCGCTAATGGAGTATACAATGTGGTATTGACCGTAGAAGATACTACTGCCTGTACAAGCGTTGCTGTAGATTCTGCAAGCATCGAAGTGAACATTGGCCTCGAGGAGAATCCGATTGAAGGTTCTTTAGCAGTGTTCCCTAACCCTGCAGTAGATCAAGTGCAAATAGAGTTTGATGTTGTGAATAGTGCCAAGGCTAGTATCCGTTTAGTGGATGCTCAAGGCCGGACTTTAATTAGTGAGAGCAGCAATGCTCAAGGCGCAACGTTTAAACATAACTTAAACCTTAATGGCATCGCCAGTGGGGTTTATGTGATTGAAATTCAATCAGGGGAACTTGTAGCTCAGAGAAGGTTACGAGTTAACTAGAAGATTTATTTTTCATGCCTAAAGGGCCACCTCCTATTATGGGGGTGGCCCTTTTTTATTTGTGCATTTAGATTTTGCGGGTGGCTAATCCCCCAAAGAATTACAATTATGCTCTTTACTTCTTTGCCTTGTGGCAATCTCCTAAATTAGCAGCAAAACAAAATACATGTCCGATTTCATCCTTAGTTCTCAGGAAGGCGGGGTCCTTAGCCTTACTATGAATCGTCCCGATAAGTACAACGCTTTTGTGCGGGAAATGGCCCTTGCTCTTCAAGATGAATTAGCCAAGGCACAATCCGATAGTACGATACGGGCAGTACTCCTTACCGGAGCAGGAAAAGCATTTTGTGCCGGACAGGATCTCGCTGAAGCGACCGACCCCAATGGACCGGAGCTTACCAAGATTGTTACCGAGCATTACAATCCTATTATTGAAGCAATTCGAAATCTTGATAAACCAGTCGTAGCCGCTGTAAATGGCGTTGCTGCGGGAGCAGGCGCAAATATTGCTTTGGCTTGTGACATTGTTGTAGCCGGGGAGGCCGCTTCTTTTATCCAGGCTTTTTCTAAGATTGGGTTAATTCCAGATAGTGGGGGCACCTACACATTGCCACGATTAATTGGCCTGCAAAAGGCCTCTGCTTTAATGATGCTAGGCGATAAGGTATCCGCGAAGGAGGCCGAAGCCATGGGTATGATATATAAAGTAGCGCCACAGGATGAGTTTCTGGCAACGGCACAAAAGATCGCAACTCAACTCAGTGTGATGCCCACCTTATCCTTGGCTAGAACTAAAGCCTTGCTAAATCAGACTTACCAGAACGATTTAGCCGCGCAGTTGACCCTGGAGGATAAATATCAAACAGAATGCGGTCAGAGTTACGATTATCGGGAAGGCACAGCCGCATTTTTAGAAAAGCGTAAGCCGGAGTTTAAGGGAGAGTAAAACCATTAGCGGAAAGCAAATCACAAATGAAAATTGGAATTATTGGGGCAGGAGCCATGGGCTCCGGAATTGCTCAAGTAGCGGCTCAAAACGGTCATTCTGTAGTATTAATTGACAACCATCGTGCGGCCTTAGAAAAGTCGCGAAATGGTCATGCTAAGATTCTGGCTCGCTTGGTAGAGAAGGGCCGTCTTGAACCCCGAAAGGACCAGGAAATTTTAAGCCGTATTAAGTACGACAGTAATCTGGCTGAGCTGGCTGGTTGCGGACTTGTAATTGAGGCGATCATTGAAAGACTTGATGTTAAACAGGAGCTCTTTCGACATTTGGAAGAGGTGTGCGGTTCTGAAGCCGTTTTAGCTTCAAACACCAGCTCTCTTTCCATAGCTTCTATTGCGGCCGCTTGTGATTACCCGGAGCGTGTTTTAGGGATTCACTTTTTTAATCCGGCCCCTTTAATGCCCCTTGTGGAGATTATTCCGGCTATTACCAGCGATGAGGAAATTGTCAATAAAGCTCGTGAGCTAGTTAACTCCTGGGGCAAGATCACAGTCTTAGCCAAGGATACTCCCGGGTTTATTGTAAACCGGGTCGCTCGTCCATTTTACGGTGAAGCAGTGCGTATTTATGAGGAGGGGATTGCTGATATCGCCACCATCGATTGGGCATTGACCGAGTACGGAGGTTTTAGGATGGGTCCTTTTACTTTGATGGATTTTATAGGGCATGACGTAAATTATGCCGTAACTGAAAGTGTATTCACAGCTTTCTTTTTCGATCCTCGCTACAAACCCAACTTCAGTCAGAAACGTCTGGTAGAAGCGGGTTTATTAGGCCGTAAAACAGGCCGAGGGTTTTATGATTATCGAGAAGGTGCTACCAAGCCTGAACCGCAAAAAAATGAAGCCTTAGCCTTACAAATTTTGGATCGCGTTCTGGTAATGTTAATCAATGAAGCAGCGGATGCCTTGCACCTTGGAATAGCAACCGCGGAAGATCTTGATTTGGCAATGACTAAAGGAGTCAACTATCCTAAGGGCTTGTTAGCCTGGGCTGATGAAAAGGGCCAGGATCAGGTGTTGGCTCAGTTAGATGCTTTGTATGATGATTATCGAGAGGATCGCTACCGAGCCTCGGTTCTGATTCGACGCATGGCCAAGAGCGGGACAAAATTTTTCTAGCTTATTTTCAGCTACTTGTGGCTATTTGTTTGAGGTGCAGTAATTTTAGATGCTAAGGATGCACTAATCAAGCAAATCAACGAGGATGTATTTACAATTATTCAAGCACAGCTGGACTAAAACTCTGCGCAGTACTTTCTTCCGACAGGGTTGGGGCGTGAAGATTCTTTTAGGTCTGGTTGCGATCTATTTCATGGCTACATTCGGTTTACTGGGAGTATTCCTGAAAGATATCCTGGAGGATAGTTTCCCAGAAGCGGAAAAATTAACTCCAATCTTTTCTGAAGGCATCTTACTCTATTTGCTGGCAGATTTGGTGATGCGGTTTTTCCTTCAGGATTTAAGCGTGATTTCCGTGCAGCATTATCTTACCCTACCCATTTCAAAGCACAAGATCATTCATTTCTTGCTCCAGCGATCGGTATTTAACTTCTTCAACCTAATTCCGCTAATGTTTATTATTCCCTGGGCAATAAGGGTCCTGCCTGGAGAATATGGAATTACTCATACCATTATTTGGCCCATAGTAACCTTAGCGGTAGTTTTTAG